>JAZFYL010000160.1:0-9597 GCA_036443495.1 Gemmatimonadales bacterium
GCCGAAGTCGGCGAAGCTCAACGACGATCCCGGGACCGTCTGCTCCGACAGGTCGAGGTGCTGCTTGAGGGTCACGCTCACGAAATTGATGTCGAGCCCGCCGCCCAGCGAGAGCCAGTCGTTGACTTTATAGGCAACGGTCGGCTGCACATAAATAGCTGCAATCTTGCTGTTGTATCCCAGGAAGCGTCCCTGCGCGGTTTCGTCCCATTCGGTCTCCAGGCCATAGGGGGCGAAGACGCCCAAGCCCAGCGCGAGATCGTTCTTGAGGGGCCAGGCGAAGAACAGGGTCGGCACCGGGATGGGGGTCCGGCGCATATCGTCTCTCTCGAGTGTTTCCTGGTGGGTGAAATTCCCCCCGGCCGCTATGAGCGTCACCCCCGCATTCAACACTCGATTCTCGAGATGCGCGATGCCGGCGGGGTTGAAGAACATCGAGGAACCGTCGAGGCACGGGTCGGCGACCGTGGCTCCGGCGCGGCCCATGACGCAGGCGCTGTGTTCGTACACGCCGAACCCCTGCGCCGTCGCGGTTCCCGGCAAGGCAACCGCCAGAACGACGAGCCCGACCGCGATACACCACGAACGAGAGTTGTGCATAGCGACTCCTGGTGGGGAAGGTGGAACAGTCCGGGCAGTAGTATTTGACGGGGAACTGCGGAGAATATACACCGAATCAGTTGGATTGTACGGTCGGTGCCAGGGTGGCAACGAGGGGGACTCGGGCTGCCGGCACGCCATCCAGGCCGATCTCGAACCAGTAGTTGCCCGCGTGCGGTAGCGGGATATCGAAGACCAGTACCGCGCCGGCCTCCACCTCGGTGACGCCGGCCGGAGGCTCACCGAATTGCACGGTACCCTCCCCGCCGATATGCTCGACGCCCGCTTCGTCCACGAACCGAATCCTGATTTGATGGGTCCCTATTTCCGTGCGCCGTCCCCTGACGCGCAGTACCAGATGGGTGCGTGGATGCACCGCCGGGAACCCGGCCAACCACACGTTCTGAAAAATCCCGAGCACGGACAGCTTCCCGTGTTGGTCGATCAGGGCGTAGTCTGCTAGCACCGCGAAATCGAGTTGCATGCCGATCTCGAATCTCCTGCCGCCTTCATCGGGGTCAGGTTGGTAGTGTCGCCGAAGGACATAGGTCCGCGAGAATGCACCCACCGCATTGCGGTCGGCGCGCTATGCACACGCTTCTCCCGTGGCTGATCAGGAGGTGAGCCAACAACGCCCAGTCCTTCCGCGGAAACAGCGGGATCAGATCTTGCTCGATCTTGAGGGGGTCCTTCTGGTCCGTCAGGCCCAACAGCCGAGTGATCCGGCCGACATGGGTGTCCACCACGATCCCTTCGTTCTTGTCGAATGCATTTCCCAGCACCACGTTCGCGGTCTTGCGGCCGACACCGGGCAGCGCCTGCAACGCTTCCATGGTATCAGGAATGTCTCCGTCGTGTTCCGCAACGACCGCTTGCGCCATGCCGATCAGGTTCGTCGTCTTGTTTCGAAAGAAACCGGTCGACCTGATTATCCCCTCCAGGTCACCCTGGGAGGCTTGAGCGAGTTCGTCGGGTGTCGGATAACGTTCGAACAGGGTCGGCGTGACCATGTTGACCCGGGCATCGGTGCATTGCGCCGACAGGATCGTGGAGACCAACAACTCATACGCGCTTCGGTGGTCCAGGGCACAGTGTGCGTCGGGATACGCCTTCTTGAGCCGGTTCAGAATGGTCCGTGCCCGGCGCCTGGTTTCGGGCGGAACCGGTTGATCGCGCTGGGGGGTGGGGGTGGGGGCGCGGCGTTTGGAGGCCCGTGCTGCCACGTTACCTCCCCCGTCGTGCTGAAGCGAGAAACTCATTCACCGGCAAGGTGTTGAGAATGTCGCCGGCGGTCAGCCCGGCCTTCCGTGCCATGCCGATCCCGAAGGCCACGTTGTCGATCCCCGTCAGGTTGTGCGCATCGGCGCCGATCGAAATCCGAACGCCGCAGGCGTGGGCTCGATCCACCAAGCGCCAGTCCAAGTCCAATCGATGCGGATCCGCGTTGATCTCAAGTGCAACGCCGGTTTCGGCCGCCTTGGCGAAGATGGCCTCGTGATCCAGCGGGTAGGGATTCCGTGCCAGGAGTAGGCGTCCCGTCGGATGCCCGATGATCGTGAGAAGCGGGTTGTCCATCGCGCGCAGCATCCGGGTGGTCATGTCATCCCGCGTCATGTTGAAGCGTCCGTGAATGGACGCGATCACGAAATCGAGGCTCTCCAGCGTCCCGCCGGCGTCATCGATGGTCCCATCAACGAGAATGTCTGTCTCGATTCCCCTGAGGACGCGTATGCCGTCGACCCTGGAGTTGACGGATTCGATCTCGGCGGCTTGGCGTTCGATCATCGCCGGATCGAGGCCACCCCCGAGTGGGCCCCACTGGCCGTGATCGGTGATGCCGATGTACTCGTAGCCGGCGTCTCGAGCGGCCACGGCGAGGTCCTCGATGCTGGTGGAACCGTCGGACGCCGAAGTGTGGCAATGCAACAGGCCCTTGAGATCAGCCTCCTCGACGAGAAGCGGCAGAGCCTCGTTCCGCGCCTGCTCGATTTCTCCGTGGCCTTCCCTGAGTTCCGGCGGAATGGGCGCCAATCCCAGGGCACGGTACAACGCGGCTTCGTCCGGCGTCGGAATGAATTCACTGCCACGCCAGAGTGCGGCACCATGGAGCGCAAAGCCCTTGGACTTGGCGAAGTCCGCCAACTGGTCGAGGTGTGCTCGACTCCCGGTGGCCTGCAGTAATACGGCGCCGGCGTTTACCGGAGTCGTGACGGCGACCTGGACACTGGAGCCGCTCGCGAACCGCAGGGTGACTACCCGCTCGTCCTGGCCGGCGAACTCGTCCACACCGGGAAGATTGGCGAGGCGTTTGAAGACATCGGCGGGGGGTACGTCGGCGACCACGACCAGGACCAGCTCCTCCACCAGTTCCATGCGCCGGCGAACGTCGCCTGCGACATGCACCTCTCGAACGCCGTCCAGTTGCTCGAGCGCGCTTTGCAGCTGGCGTGCTTCTTCGAGAGCATGGTGCGCCATCCGATATTGGTTTGCCTGCCGCACGTAGGCGATGCCTTTCAGGATATTGCCGGCCGTCTTGGCCCCAAAACGCGGCAAGGTCGTGAGTCGACCATCGAGGGCGGCTGCTTCCAATTCCGGAAGCGAGTCGATCCCGAGTCCCTCGTGAATTTGCCGGATCTTGGTTACCCCCAGGCCGCTGATCGCAAGCATTTCCACCAAGCCCGGCGGCACCTGCTCCCGCAGGTCCTCCAGCAGGGAGGCATGTCCGGTCTCGACCAGTTCGTGCACGATGCGCATCGTCGCCGGCCCGATCCCCCGGGTTCCCTCGAGCGTCCCATCGTCCATGGCCTCGCGGATCGGTTGCGTCAGGCTCTCCACCGCCCGAGCACCGTTGCGAAACGCCTGGATTCGGAAGGGATCCTCGCCTTTGAGCTCCATGAACGCGGCAATGCGTTCGAGGGTCCGGGCGACATCGCGCCGATCGATCTCACGGCTCACGGAATCTCCACGTCAGCGACATTTCTCGGGCGCTGCGGTAAACGCCTGCGCGACGCGTCTGGTAAAGCGAGCACTACCAATGGGGACAACTCCCGAGGGTGGTTTCACCGAGTATAGACCGGCTTCCTTGCTCCCGTCCATGGCTGGGGCAAAGCGTTCCGTGGTCATCGCCGGGGCAGGAATTCATCGAGTAGCTGGTAGAACCGATCGAAGGCCTCGACGTAGGGGACGTGGCCGCACTCGGCCAGAAGATGGAACGGGGCCCTGAGGCGCTCGGCCGTGTCGCGCCCCGACTCCGCCGGGATGGGGTCATCGTCTCCGTGCATGACCAATGACGGGCACGTCAGCGCTTCGAGTCCCGTTCGCAAGTCGTAGTCACCCAGGCTCTCCCACACGGCGTGTTGGGTTCGAGACGTCACACGGAACGGGGTCAGGTCCCGGACCTTGGCCGGATCGTGGAAATAGGGGACCACGGACAGCTCAAAGACGCGCTGCCGGTAGCCGTCCGGGTCCCGATCCCGCAGGTCGCTGCGGCGCAAAGCTTCTCGCTCGGCCTGGAGGGCTGGGTCGAGGTTCCGCTCCTGAAATCGTCGCTCGAATTCCAGGCGCGCCTCCCGATCCGAAGGGGCGGGGGAGACCAGCCCGAGTCGTTCGACCCGCTGGGGGTGCTCGAGTGCGTACAACATCGCCAAGAGGCCGCCCCAGGAATACCCTGCCAGAGTTAGAGAGGTATACCCCCACAGAGTGCGCAGCGCTTCCAAGTCGGCGACATGCTCGCGCCAACCCACGAGTTCCTCACGACTGACCGGGGAACGGCCCCCGCCTCGTTGATCGTAGTACACCAGCGTCCGGCCCACGGCCAACTCGTCGAAAGCGGGAAGCAGGTAATCGTAGTGCGCGCCCGGACCCCCGTGAAGCACGATGACCGGGGGGCCCTCACCAACTCTCCGCTCGAACAGTCGTACGCCCCGAACTGCCCGTGTGGTTGTTTCAGCCATAGATTGTGCCGCGTCCGGGAGGGTGCGGTACGGTGCCCGCAAGTCAGAGGTTGCCGGGCCGCGTTTACAGAAGGACTGCCAGCGCGTCCGCCACATCCCGGACCGCGGCTTCCTCTTCCGCCGTGAAGGGATCGGGCTCGTCGCTGTCGACATCAATCTGGCCGAGTATCAGATCGCCCCGACGGACCAACACCACCAGTTCCGACTGCGTGTGGAGGGTGCACGCGATGTAGTTGTCGAGCGCCGCCACATCCCCAATGTTTTGATCGTGCCCGGTGGCGACGGCAGTGCCGCAGACGCCCTTGCCGACGGGGATGGTCGTGTGGTCGGTGGGCCTTCCGGCGAAGGCCTCCAGCTCCAGTTGGCCGTCGTTCAACATGTACAGATAGACCGAGGTGTATGGCGGACCCGCCGCTTGCATCTTGTCGGCCGCTTGCTGCAGCAGGGCTTGGCGTCCTGCCTCCTGCGCGAACATCCCGCGCAACGCCGCGACGATCGGATGTGCGTTGAGTACGGCCATTATTCTCCCCGCCGCCGCAGTGTCACCATCGCCCGGTGTTCGACGCCGCCGCGCAGTACCACGACTAGGACCTCGTCGCCGGGTTTGTACGACTTGAGAGCCGTCGACAAGTCCTGCAGGTTGGCTATTTCGAACCGGCCGAATCGCATGATCACATCGTCGGACCGGATCCCTCCTTGTTCGGCCGGGCCGCCCTTGCTGACGCCGGTCAAGCGGACGCCCGGCCCACCGCCGGTCATGTCCGGGATGGTACCGAGGTACGCGCCGTACCCCGACGAAGCGGACGGTCCCGCGGCCACGCTCGGGCGCGGCGCCTCGACGAAAGTGAGCGGTGAGGTCCGATTGGCCAGCGCTTCGACGATCGTGGTCGTGAAGTCGGCCACGCTGGCCAGCCCGTCGTGGCTGATCTTGTATACCTCGTCGGACGCCCGGTGATAGTCTTCGTGAAGGTCGGTGAAGACATGCATCACAGGTAACCCGGCGGCATAGAACGATGCGTGATCGCTCGGGCCATAGCCGTCGCCACTCGCCTTGAGGTCGAAACCTGCGTACCAGTTGAGGGAGTCGAGCAGGGCGGGGAATTCCACGGCCGTCTCCGCGCCGAAGACGATGAGCCGGTTGTTCCGGAGGCGGCCGATCATGTCCATGTTGACCATGGCCACCGTCCTGCCCAGGGGATAGATGGGGTTGCGGACGTAGTATCCCGAGCCCAACAGCCCTAGCTCTTCTCCCCCGAAGGCGATGAACACCACGGTCCGCTTGGGTGGGTCGCCGCTGAGCCGCCGGGCTATGTGGATCAGGGCGGCTGCGCCGGACGCGTTGTCGTCGGCGCCGTTATGCACCAGTCCCGAACTGTCGGGATCCAACGCGCCGAACATACCCAGTCCGAGATGGTCGTAATGCGCCCCGACGATGACGCTCTCCTCGCGCAGGTCGGGGTCCCGACCCGGTAGGATGCCGATGACGTTGAACCCGGTCGCGCCACCCAACTGGGTCGCTTGGGCGACGGGCGCATCCTCGGCGATGGTGAAGGGTTGCAACCAGCCCATGGGCGATGGCTGCAGGCCGATCTGTTCAAACCTCCGCGCCAGATAAGCGGCAGCGCTGTCGGCGCCGGGGGAGCCGGTCAATCGGCCGCCCAGTCGGTCGTCCGAAAGGAACTTGACGTCTTCGATCAGTTGGTCGGCAGCGGTATTTTGCGCGACGAGTTTGCCGCCCATCAGCGGTAGCAGCATGACAGCGGCAATCGTGGCAATATTCTTCATAACTCGTTATGGTAAAATGTCTTGGCGCTCTTGCCGCGACCCGTCACATGGGCCGGGAGTGGCTGTAATCTAACAGGGGCCCTCAGGCTTCCGTCCTCGATCCATCAGGAAGTGAGACGTGATGTCACCTCGCCTCTTGGCTCTGGTACCAATAGCCGTCGCGATCAATGTGGCGATTGGCCGTATCGTTGCCGAGTTGAGCCTGCCGCTCTATCTGGACACGACGGGCACGGTTCTGGCCGCCGCGCTGGCGGGTCCGGTGGCCGGCCTGGCGACCGGGCTTCTGAGCCAAACGATTACCGGGATGATTGGAGGCTACGTCTGGCTGGCCTTCGCTCCGATCCAGGTGGTGATTGCCCTGCTGGCGGTGGTCGGGGCCCGGTCCGCGGGGTTCCGGAGCCTGGGCCGGTCGCTGGCCCTGGGGGCGTTGGTGGGTCTGGTGGCCGGGGTGCTCTCGGCCGTGATCTCCTACTTCGTTTTTCACGGCGTCACGGCGGGGGGGGTGACCGCCATCACCACCATACTGACGGGCTTGGGCCTTCCGTTGGGCCGGTCGGTCGTCATATCGAGCGTGCTTACTGATGTGATCGACAAGGCAATCGCGTTCGCCGTGGTGGGAGCAGCGCTACGCGGGATGCCGCAACGGATGGCGGCTCGTTTTCCCGAAGCCCAACGCGCCACCACTCCGTGACCCAGGAGCCGGCCGACTTGGTCTATCGCGCCCACCCGTTCACCGCGCCCACGGTTACGCTCGCCGTTACCATGCTCGCCTTTCTGTCGCCGGTTCCCTACGGCCCCCTCGCCCTGTACGGTGTTGTCATCGGTGCGGCTATCGTTGCCGGAGTCGGGGGGGTCGTTCCGCGAGGAGCGCTCGTCTGCCTCCCCCTGTGGTTCTTCCTGGTCGTGCTGCACGGTTTCTTGGGCGCAGCGCCCTACTTCGACATCGGCCCGATGAGGCTGTCCGTCGACGGATCCCGGATCGCGCTGGTGCAGGCGGGACGGTTCGGAGCCATCGTGACGGCTACGCTCGGCATGTATCGGGGGTTCCGGCCATCCAGGTTCATCGACGCCGTGGCCGAGCGAGGGTGGTCGTTCCAGGCCGCCTACCTGCTCGTGGCGACGCTCACAGCCATCCCGCGTCTGGTATCCCAAGGAGCAGCCATCCAACAGGCCCAGCGGGCCAGAGGGCTTAGGGTGAGGGGCGGGTTGCGCCAGCGCCTCATCGGACTCAGGGCGCTGTCGCTGCCGTTGCTATTCGGTGCCTTGGCCGAGGTAGAAGATCGGACACTCGCATTGGAAACCCGTGCAGTGCGCTCCTCTTCCAAGCGCACCCCCCTCGACCCGCCGAGGGACTCGGCGACGGACCGGCTAGTTCGATGGTCCGCGTTCCTGGCCGTTCTGGGAGCGCTCGCCTGGAGGATCCTGAGCTGAGCACCATCGACCTGGCCGGCGTGACGTTCCACTACCCCGGGACCGAACAGGCGGCACTGGACGGAGTGGACCTCTCGATTGGAGCCGGTGAGGTGACCTGGTTGTACGGTGCCCTGGGAGCCGGGGCCAGCACGCTCCTTCAGGTTCTCGCCGGGTTGGCGCCTCGCCACACGGGGGGAACCCTCGAAGGCAGCGTGACAGTCTTGGGCGCCACCGTGGAATCGCTGGCTGGAAGGCTGGGGTATGTAACCGCCGCGCCGAGCGCCCAGTTGTCACAGATCGCGGAGACGGTAAGCCAGGAAGTGGCGTTCGCGCCGGCAAATCTGGGTTGGCCGGTGGAGCGGATCCGGGGCGCCGTCAGTACAGCGCTCCATGAGGTGAAGATCCAGCATCTGGCGATGCGTGATCCCGAAACGCTGTCGGGCGGTGAGCTGCAACGCGTCGTTCTGGCTTCGATGCTCGTGCTTGCTCCGGCCGTCTGGTTGCTCGATGAACCCACCTCGGCGTTGGACCCGGCTGGCAGGGACCTGGCATACGGGTTGATGCGTCGCTGGGCCGGACAAGGGGCGGCGGTGGTCGTGGCCAGCGAGGACGCCGACGCACTCGCCTCCGTGGCCGACAGAATTGTGGTCTTAGATCATGGGCGGGTCGTTCTGGAGGGACGACCCGAGGATATTCTCGCGGGAGAGCCGCTGTGGCGAGCGGCCGGTGGCTCCACCTCGATCGCCGGGCTTGCCCGTCGGGCGCACGGGATCGCCGATGATGCTCGATTGGCCCCTCCGTACCCCCTGGACGTGTCTGAGGCGGTGGATCGGTGGAGCCGTTGACGGCACTGTCGTTCGATCACGTGGCGTTCGACTACGGGGGTCCGCCCGTGTTGCGGGAGGTATCCTTTGAGATTGCCAAGGGACAAGGTGTTGCCTTGTTCGGTCCGAACGGCGCCGGGAAGACCACCCTTACGCGGCTGGCGATGGGTTTACTCGGCCCTCGCGGGGGGCGTGTCACCACGGTGGGCCGCACGACCGCCGGGCTCGCTCCGGAGGATTTGGCTGACGTCGCCGGATATCTGTTCCAGCAGCCGGAGGCCCAACTGGTCGAACGGACCGTCAAGTCCGAAATCGCCTTTGGCCCGACCTGCCTCGGATGGGAGCCGGAGCGGATCGCGGAAGCTACCGTGGAGGTCCTCGGTGAACTCGACCTGCAGGCCGACGCGGAAACCCATCCCTACGACTTGCCGCTGCCGCGCCGTCGCCTCGTGGCACTGGCGTCGACGGTAGTATCCGAGCCGCGACTGTTGCTGCTCGATGAGCCAACGGCCGGCCTAGACCGGCAGTCACGCCAGCTGGTCATGCAGGTGATCCGCCGTCGCCTTGACCAGGGGGTAGCCGTGTTGGCCGTCACCCACGACACGGGGTTTGCCATCGAGTGTCTCGAACGTGCCTTGGTGCTGGGCGCCGGTACGATCGAAGCCGACGATGCTACCATCAACGTGTTGAGCGCCGACGACCCCAATCTGCCTCTGCCTCCAGCGACCCGTCTGGCACGCGCGCTCCATTTCCCGCCGGAGGTCTATCGCACCGAAGACGTTGCGCGTGCCCTTGCCGAGCGTTGCCGCTCCATCGACCCCCCTGTATAATGCAGCTTCCTTTCGAGTCTCAACAACTCCGAACCTCATGACTGCGCCATCTTCCGTCCTGTCACAACTCGCTAAAGTCGTCCACCTCATGCGTACCGTGCCCGATGACATGGAGGCGCAGCGCGAGGCTTTTCTGGATCTGGTGCAGGACCTTGGTGGGGAGGAACTCGTGGTCGGCACCGACTTGGCGGG
>JAZFYL010000161.1:0-5533 GCA_036443495.1 Gemmatimonadales bacterium
GGATTCGCGAGGGCGAGGTCAACAAGATCCCCTACATGGCCATCGTGGGGCAGCGGGAGGCGGACGGAGGAACTGTCGCGGTCCGCACCCGAGGTGCCGGAAAAAAGCAGGAAGTCATGCCGATCGAGGACTTCGAGGGCAAGTTGCTCGAGGAAAACGCCACCCGCGCGCTGGCGCCATACTCTGACTGACCTTCCTTGAATGCCCCCCCGGACAGGGGTAATTTCACCAATCTGTCCCCGTCCTGCGGCCTGGGTTCGGGCCGGTCCCTTCCTTCTAGTGGATTGAGAGTTTCGTGAGCGATAGTACCACACCCGTCATATTGTCAGCCGTCCGGACACCGATCGGCAAATACCTCGGTGGCCTGTCCACATTGGGTGCTCCGGTTATTGGTGCCCACGTGATCCGCGAAGCCGTCGCCCGTGCGGGTGTCGAACCCGGCGCCCTGGATGAGGTCATCATGGGACACGTCCTTCAGGGCGGAGCCGGGCAGGCGCCGGCCCGGCAGGCGATGATCCACGCCGGAGTGCCCGGGGCTGTCCCGGCCGTTACGATCAACAAGGTGTGTGGCTCGGGTCTCAAGGCGGTCATGTTGGCTGCCCAGGCGATCAAGGCGGGGGACGCCCAATGCATCGCGGCCGGCGGTATGGAGGCGATGTCGGCCTCGCCCCACTACGTCTATGGCATGAGAAAGGGCATCAAGGCCGGTGACCAAACGATGGCCGATGGCATGATCAAGGACGGCCTGTGGGATTCCTTCGGGGACAACCACATGGGCGCGTACGCCGAGTACACCGCCGAGAAAGCCGGCATCAGCCGCGAGCGCCAGGACGAGTTCGCCCTGGAGAGCCACCAGAAGGCGGTGGCGGCGATGGAAGCCGGCAGGTTCGACAAGGAGATTTCCCCGGTCGAGATCAAGACCCGCAAGGGGGTCACCGTCGTATCCCAGGACGAGTGTCCGCGTAAAGACAGCACCCTGGAAGCCCTGAGTACTCTGAGGCCGGTGTTCCAGAAGGATGGGACCGTCACTGCCGGAAACGCCCCGGGACTGAACGACGGAGCCAGCGCCCTGGTGGTGTCGTCGCTCGCCTTTGCCAGGGCTCACGGTATCGAACCCATGGCCACCATCACCCAATACGCCACCGGTGGCGGCGAGCCCAGGGATCTGTTCTTTGCGCCCATCAAGGCGGTCGAAAACCTGATGGCCAAAGCCGGGACCACCATCGATGACTACCAGCTGATCGAGGCAAACGAGGCCTTCGCGGTGCAGGCGCTGGCCGACGGAGATGCCCTGGGATGGGACTGGGATCGGGTCAATGTGAACGGTGGGGCGGTTGCGCTGGGGCATCCTATCGGGGCCAGCGGGGCCAGAGTTCTTACCACACTGCTGTATGCCATGGAAGACCGAAGCGCCCAGATGGGCCTCGCGACGTTGTGCCTGGGCGGAGGCAGCGCGGTGGCCCTTTCGGTCCAGCGGTCTTAGCCGGGAGTGGAGTGACATGTCAGTTTACGAGAGCCATACCAGCCAAGTCGATCAACCCAGTGTCCGGACCGGTCGCCGCGTCCTGGCGGTCGCTCTCGGCACTGCCGTGGTGGCCGCGGCCGCGCAGGTCTCGGTCCCATTGCCCTTCGGACCGGTGCCGATGACCCTGTCTCCACTGGCCGTCTTGCTGGTCGGCGGGATTCTGGGACCCAGGGGCGGAGTCGCCGCGGTGGCCGCGTATGTCGCTCTCGGGGCCGTGGGCCTGCCGGTTTATGCCCTGGGACTCGCCGGACCGGCGATCCTGCTGGGCCCGACCGGGGGGTACTTGCTCGCCTTTCCAGTCGCCGCTGGTGTCACCGGTTGGCTGGCTCAAAAGGGCGGCATCGGCCTGGCGGTGCTCGCGGCCGCGGCGGGCGTGGTTGTGATCCATCTGGGTGGGTGGGCACAGTTGGCCCTGATCACCGGAGATCCGGAGCTCGCGTTTCGAGTGGGCACCTTGCCGTTCCTGCCCGGTGATGTGCTGAAGGTAGCGCTGGCGGCTGCGGGGATTTCGGGGCTCGGTCCGTCGCTGCGCCGCCTCCTTTGACGGAACACGACCAACCACCGGCGCCGGCGCGTAAGGGGCTGAAAGCGCTGGCGATCGTGCTGGGCTGGTCGGTGCTGTTCGGTTTGATCGCTGTCGGGTTTGCCCTGTCGGTCACGTTCCTGGTCGGGCTCGGGGTAGCCAGGTCGGTGGGCGGTGCGGGTGAGTGGCTGGGGGTCATCGCACCCGCCCAGATCGTGGTGCAGGGCGGGGCCCTCCTGGCCGGAGGCTTGGTGGCCTCCTACCTCGTGGGTTTGAGACGGCTGGGAATGTCGCTCGCGGACCTCCGCTGGCGGGGGGAGGGCGTTGGTTCGATGCCCAGAGGATTCGGCATCGGGCTCCTGTATGGTATCGTGCCGGCTGTCGGGGTCCTGGTTGCGTCGGTGGTGGTCGGGGATGCCCGGTGGGTGGCAGATCAGGGGAGTTTGGGCTCCTGGGCAGCAAGTGGCGGCGCCATCGGGGCGGTGCTGGCGCCGGCGGCGCTGGCCGAAGAGGTCCTGTTCCGAGGGGTTCCCCTGGTGTTGATGGCCGCTGTGGTGGGTCGAGGGTCGGCGGTGGCGCTGGTAGCGGCGGTGTTCGGCATGGCGCACTTTATGAATCCCGGCGTCACCAGTCTGGGTGTGGCCAACGTGGCGTTGGCGGGAGTGCTGCTGGGAACGGTATTCTACGGTGTGGGCGGTATCTGGTCGGCGTTCGGGGCGCATCTGGGGTGGAACGCCACGTTGGCGAGTTCCGGAGCGGCCGTGAGCGGCGTCCCGTTCGATGTGCCGTTCCTGGATTATGAGGCGGGCGGGCCGGCGTGGCTTACCGGCGGCTCGTTCGGCCCCGAAGGTGGAATCCTGGCGACGGTGATGTTGACCGCCGCGGTGATCGTGGCTGTCCGACGGGTGAGGAGTGCGGAGGAATGAGTCGAGTCGCGGTCGTGGGGGCCGGCACCATGGGCAACGGGATCGCTCATGTCTTTGCCCAGCACGGCTGGGATGTCCGGCTGATCGACGTCTTGCCCGACGTGCTCCAGATGGGGCTGGACAGCGTCCGAAAGAATCTGGCGCGCCAGGTGAAGAAGGAAATCCTGAGTGAGGAGGAAGCTGCCGAAGTGCTGGGTCGCATCTCGACGGCCACGGAACTGAGGGCGTCGGAGGATGCCGAGTTGGTGGTAGAGGCGGCGACCGAGAATCCGGATCTCAAGTATCGGATCTTCAGCGACCTCGCCGGGATTTGTGGGCCGGAGACGATTCTGGCGACCAACACCAGCTCGATCTCCATCACTACCATCGCCGGGCACACCGACTGTGCGGACCGAGTGATCGGCATGCACTTCATGAATCCGGTGCCGGTGATGAAGCTGGTCGAGGTGATCCGGGGGCACCACACCAGCGACTCGACCACCGAGCGGGTCATGGCGCTATCGTCGGCCCTCGACAAAGTGCCGGTGGAGGTGAACGACTACCCGGGCTTTGTCGCCAACCGGCTGCTCATGCCGATGATCAACGAAGCGTTTTTCTGCGTGATGGAGGGTGTGGCCACCCCCGAGGCGATCGACACGGTCATGAGGCTGGGGATGGCGCATCCGATGGGCCCGCTCGCCCTGGCGGATCTGATCGGGCTGGATGTGTGCCTTGCCATCCTCGAGGTGTTGCACGAGGGTTTGGGTGACGACAAATACCGCCCCTGTCCACTGCTCAGGCGGATGGTGGCCGCGGGCGATCTCGGGCGGAAGACCGGCCGGGGGTTCTACAACTATGGGTAGCCCATGAATACCGTCATGACGCCGACACCGTCGGGTATTACGAAGGAGTCTACGATGGACCTGATCGCTGCCATGCAGGAGCACAATCACGAGCAGGTGATAATCTGCTCGGAGCCGTCCTGCGGCTACGTAGGCATCATCGCGATTCATGATACGACCTTGGGTCCCGCGCTTGGCGGTACCCGCTACTGGGACTACGCCTCGACGGAAGAGGCCATGGTCGACGCTTTGCGGCTCTCGCGGGGGATGACCTACAAGGCGGCCGTGGCCGGGTTGGACCTCGGGGGTGGCAAGTCGGTCATCATCGGCGACAACCAACGGACCGACCGAGAAGCAATCTTCAGGGCCCACGGGCGGTTCGTCGAATCGCTGGGCGGTCGCTACATCACTGCCGAGGACGTCGGCACCAGTCCTACGGACATGTCCTACGTTCGATTTGAAACCGAGCACGTCACCGGTCTCACCGGTCTGTCGGGAGATCCGTCGCCTGTCACGGCGCACGGGGTGTACATGGGGATGAAAGCCGCAGCGAAGAAGCACTGGGGCGATGACGACCTCTCGGGCCGGACGATCTTGATCCAGGGCTGCGGCCATGTGGGCCAGTGGCTCGCCAAGTATCTCCACGAACTCGAAGGCTCCAAGCTCGTCGTGGCCGACGTGGAGCAGAGCAAGGTTCGCAAGGTCGTCGAGGAAACCGGCGCGACGCCGGTGGCGCCGGACGAAATCTATGCCCAGGACGCCGACATTTTCGCCCCGTGTGCGTTGGGCGCGATCCTCAACGACGACACCATTCCTCTGCTCAAGGTGGGCGTGGTTGCCGGCGGTGCCAACAACCAGCTGGCCGAGGAACGCCACGGGGATGAGTTGTACAAGCGTGGGCTTACCTACGCCCCGGATTACGTCATCAACAGCGGCGGGCTCATCAATGTCTACGGGGAGATCCACGGCTGGTCGCCGGAGCTGGCCATGACCAAGGCCGGTGAGATTTACGATACCATGCTCAAGATCTACGCGATCTCCGGTCGAGAGGGCATCCCCTCGTATCGGGCGGCGGGACGGTTGGCGCGGGAGCGCGTGCAGGCCGTGAGAGGCCTGAAGTCGATGTGGCTGCCGGGGGCCAAGTAGCCTTGGGTGGGAACGAACTAGATTAAGGTATGCGGGAACGGATACCCATCGGATCGGATCACGCTGGATTTGCCCTAAAAGAGCGCCTCGTCAAGGAACTCGAGAGCTTGGGGTACGACCCGGTGGACCTGGGTCCGCCCAGCGCCGACTCGGTGGACTACCCCGACTTCGCTCACCAGGTAGCCGGGCAGGTCGAGCGAGGTGACGCCGAGCGCGGTATTCTGATGTGTGGCACGGGACTCGGTATGTCCTACGCCGCGAACCGTCATCCCGGCGTTCGGGCCGCGGTGAGCTGGTCCCCGGAAATCGCCGAACTCTCCCGGCGGCACAACGACGCCAACGTCCTGGTGCTGCCGGCGCGTTTTGTCACTGAAGAAGAAGGTGTAGAGATTTTGCGAACGTGGCTCGAGACGCCGTTCGACGGTGGGCGCCACAGCCGAAGGGTGGCCAAGATCGAACCCAAGGACCCTGCATGTTGAACCACAACGCCCCGCTGCGTGAGGCTGACCCGGTGGTGGCCGCACTCGTCGACCGCGAATTGCGACGCCAACAAAACGGGCTGGAGATGATCGCCAGCGAGAATTTTGCCAGC
>JAZFYL010000162.1:0-3355 GCA_036443495.1 Gemmatimonadales bacterium
GCTGTCTCGGATTTCGCCGACCTCGGGTCACATCACCCCCTGATGCCCCAACGTGTGCGAATGTTCCTGGAGGGACTAGCCCGCCCGAAGTTCATCCCGGAGGCCCAGAGCATCAGATTGTTGGGGCCAGGGGTGATGGTGGAGACGAAAGCGAAGAGGGCCAGCGCACTTAGCTTCATTGCTCTCTAGGACCGAAGGTGACGTTCCCTCCTTGCCTTCTCCGGGTGCGCTGTCGCGTCGTCCCGTCCTATCGACTTCGCCGGTGCCGCACAGAACTGTCGGATCACGTGTGGCATCGAATCACTGGGTCGAGCTTTCTGTTGAGCGGCCTCGACGAACTGACGATCGAGGACTACATCGCTGGCGTCTTCGGAATGGCCCAGCGCCTCCCCGGCACCGGCTGACACCCACTAGCCCTCGCACGCGGCGGTGTCCCCTGATCGAAGCAAAGGGCCGGGGCTCGGAATACTTTCATTGTTCCCGAGGATTCCACGACAGAGTGACGGTGGATCAGCCCGGCCCCGGCCTGGTCCTGGTAGGGATTGCCGTCGTCGGGTACTGACGAGATGCCTTTGACTGGCTGAGGCTTCACGGCCAGGGTCGGCTCAGTCGAGACTTGCCGGCCGTCGCCGCCACACGGCGGCCATGATGTCGACCGCCTTGTCCAACTCTTCCGGTGATTTGTAAAGAGGGATGCGGATGTGCCGTGTGGCGACTCCTTCGGTGGCGGCGAGCAGTGGCCCGGCTACCACGGCAACCCCGTTTCGAATCAGGAGCTGACTAAACGCCATCGCGTCCGTGGCGGGGAGTTCCACCCACAGGTGAGGGCCGCCGGCAGGCCTCTTCCACCGCCACTCCGGGAGCAGGTCCGCCAGGGCCCTAGTGCATGCCTCCAGGGATTCGGTGAGGCGGGCGTTCCGCCACTGCCGAGTGGCGGCGTAGTGATTGAGCAGCGCTGCCGCCATGGCCTGGCTGATTGCCGAGGATCCGAGATCGGCGGTCGCCTTGACCCCGGCTAGGTACTTGATGACCGTGGGGTTGGCCCGGACCCAGCCGATCCTCAGCCCACCCCAGAAGACCTTCGACAGGCTGCCGACGCTGATCACCGGCGCCTCGGGCTCCACCGCCGCCAGGGGTGGCGGGGCGGGTTGGCCGAAGTCGAGGTCGGCCAGGGTCAGGTCATCGATCGTCGTGGTCCCGGAGTCGGCGATGACGGCGGCCAGCCGTTTCCGCTCCAGCTCCCCGAGCAGAGTCCCGGTGGGATTGTGGAAGGTGGGGATCAGATAGAGGAGTCGTGGCCGATGCTGGCGAATAGAGCTTTCCACAGCTTCGACGTCGAGCCCGTCAGGGCCATGCCGAAGGGGGATCGTCTGGGCGCCGGCGTAGGCGACGGCGTCGAGGGCTCCGGGGAAGCTGACCTCCTCAACCCCGACGGCGTCGCCGGGGCGGGTAAGGCTACTGACAACCAGCGATATCGCCTGTTGGGCCCCGGTGGTGATCAGAAGATCATCCTCGGCTGTGGCAAGACCGTTTCGGGTCAGGTTCGCGGCAAGTAAGTGGCGTAGTTGGGGGTGCCCCCTCGGGTGGTAGCCGTGATCCTCGGTGGGGTCGAAGCTGTTGGCGGTCTCGGCGCCGAAGTTGGTGACCACCTCCCGGACGATCGGTGCCGCGTCGGGAACCGCGATCGTCAGATCCAGCGCGGCGGGGTACTGCTTCAGCAGCGTAGAGAAGAGCGCATTTGCCCGATGAGCTCCGACAGGGGAGAACTTCGTGGCAGAGACAGTGGTGGCCGAGCCCTGTCGCGCCTCGAGCCACCCCGATGCCCTCAGCTCGGCATAGGCGGCGGATACCGTGTTGCGGCTGACGGCTAGGGCCTGAGCCAGAGCTCGCTCCGGCGGGAGCGAGCTTCCGGTCTCGATCCTGCCCTGTTCCAGGAGCCGAAGTAACCCGGCAGAGAGCTTGTGGTAGAGGGGACCCTTGCCCTCGTGCCACGGCCCCAGGGCCCCGACTATCTCGGTGATCGACGTCTGCTGTCGCGGCATTCCGTCCAATCGTCGCAGAATTGGATCTAGTAATCAAGAGCCAATTTGAGATACTTGAGTCCACAACCTCAGGCAGTGAGAGCAATGAATCTAAGTGCGCTGGCCCTCTTCGCTTTCGTCTCCACCATCACCCCTGGCCCCAACAATCTGATGCTCTGGGCCTCCGGGATGAACTTCGGGTTGCGACGCACGCTCCGGCCTCTGCTGGGGGTCATCCTTGGCTTCGCATCGCTAGTCGCCGCCACCGGCATGGGCCTCGGGACGCTGTTCCAGACCCTGCCGTGGCTGTCTCCGCTGCTGAGGATCGTCGGCTCGCTGTACCTGGTGTATCTCGCCTACCGGATCGCCACCGCCGGACGCAGTGAGGACGCTTCGAAGGGGCGTCCCTTCACCTTCACCGAGGCCGTGGCTTTCCAGTACGTGAACCCCAAGGCGTGGGTGATGGCGATCACGGCGACGGGCAGCTTCCTCCCGCCCGATCAGTCGGTTCTCCTGGGTACGGCGGTCATCACGGGAACGTTCATGCTCATCGGCTTTCCGAGTATCACCACGTGGGCAGCCGCCGGGACCGCCATCGGGCGGATCCTCACCAACGATCGGAGGCGCCTAGCGGTTAACACTGGCCTCGGGTTGCTCCTTCTCTACACCGTGTACCTGATAAACACATGATCTCAAAGGAATAAACGCATGATCTCAAAGGATCCCCGTCGGCGCTACGTGTGGAACGGAAGGACCAATCTGAGCGAAGAAGATGGTCTTGATGGTCTTCTGCGACTGCTCGTCGCAAAACTGGAGCAGCGGCGTGAGCTGCGATCGCTGGATAACCGTTGGGTTGAGCTTGCCGTCGTGCAGGGCGAGCTGCACGATCTGCGAGCAGCGCTCGCAGTGGAGCGGAGCAGACGAAACGGTGCCGACTCGGCGGGTGCGCCCGCGGAGAGCATCACCGAGCTCACTCAGCACCGGGAAGACGGTTGGAACGGGAACCCTGGGCTCGAGCAGGGAGGCCGCAACCGGGTTCGCTTCGGCCGGATCGAGCGATGCATCGTTCGAGGGGGCGAGGCAACACCAGGGGAGGTGTTTGCGCGTGAACGTGTTTCTGTACAGGGTCCTGTGGGGGCTTGGCTTGACGCCATGGGAGCGGATGCAGGCTTTCGGAGCCGAGCAGGTTTCCCTGATGTTCGACCGTGAGGAGCAGGGACGCCAGCCACCATACGGAGCTGCGCTCGACCTCGGCTCCGGGACCGGATTCTGGTCGGTAAATCTGGCCGAGCGTGGATGGGACGTCACAGGCGTCGAGATTGTCCCCAAGGCTC
>JAZFYL010000163.1:0-2546 GCA_036443495.1 Gemmatimonadales bacterium
CGCATGGCGATCTGGTGGTACGATCGACCCACGACAGGGTCCAGTTCACCGCCGGAAATCCGCAGAGTGGCTTCCCGCGGCCTGAACCGGGCGCCGCGATATAATTTGACCGGGGACCAGGGACGGAACCCCTCTTCCGCCAACAGTTCCGGAAACACAGTAGAATCTCCGGCGACGCGGAACGCCTCATGCGCCGCCCAGCCTGCTGCCTGGTGTTGACCATGACCATCTCCGGGTGTGCCGCTGAATACCGAGACGACCACCTGAGGCCGGAACCGGCGGACGATCCGCACCACGTCCTTGAGGATCGAATCGCGGGGCCAGTGGTGCCACGTGTCCTCGATGGACTTTGAGTACCCGAAGTCATAGGCCCTGGTAAAGAACTGCCGGGCGCCGTCGATGCGGCGAGCGGCCAGTAGTTCCTCGGTACGAATCAACCCGAGCGCCTCACCCAGCTCGGGGCCGATCAGGTTCTGTCCCCCCTCACCCCGGTTGAGCGACAAGTACGCAGCGGCTGCACCGTGCTTGCGCACGGCGAGGGTCAGTAGTTCGGTATCCTCGTCGTCGGGATGGGCCCCGATGATCAGAAGTCGCTTGTAGACTCCCAGCGGCCGGAGGGCTTCTTCCAAGGCCGTGATACCTCCCGAGGCCGGCGGAGCCAGCTGGGCGAATGTCTGAGGAGGCAGCGCGGCGGCCATCACCAATGCCGTGATCAGTCTCCCCGCCCTCCCCCAGAGATTCCTTCGTCTAGCCATCGCCTCGCTCCTCGGTGGTAGCCTTGGGCTGGGATACCCGCTGCAGGGCCTCGAAGGTATAGATCCCCGTGTCGTGCCCGTCGCTCCACGTCACCCGGAGTCCGTAGGTCCCCACCAGCGCCACAGAAACCGGGTGGATGTCATCTGGGAGCTGTGAGGACTCGAGCAGGGGAACACCGGTCATCTCGTCGTGGCACCCGGCGCAGGGACACGACAACCGGAGCGCCCGGGCCTCGAGCAGAATCCCCTCTGTTCCTTCGTGCCAGACAATGACGAGACCGTCATCCTGACGCCGGATGGCATGTGGCATGAGCATGGGCAACGGCCTTACGAAGCGAATCGTGTTCGGGTGACACACACCGGTGCCGGTGTATTATTAGATCCAACGACTGCATCCACTGAACCGGTATCATCGGGTATCATAATGACTTCCGCAAATCATGACCCATTCGGCAGCCGGAGCACCCTCGAGCTCGGGGGCAACCGTGCCACCATGTTTTCCATCCAGGCTCTCGACCGCCAGGGCCTCACTCAGCTCGACCGGCTACCGTTCTCCATCCGGATCCTGCTCGAGAACGCCCTGCGCCATTGCGGGCGCGGATCGGTCACCGAAGATCACATCCAGGCACTCGCCGGTTGGCGCGGTTCAGCCGCCGCCGCGGGCGCGGAAATCCCCTTCATGCCCGCCCGGGTGGTGCTCCAGGACTTCACCGGCGTCCCCGCGGTGGTCGATCTGGCGGCCATGCGCGACGCCATGGCCCGCATGGGCGGCGACCCCGCCAAAATCAATCCTGTCGTTCCGTGCGACCTGGTCATCGACCACTCGGTGCAAGTGGATTACTTCGGCACCGACGAGGCCTTCCACCGGAACGTTGAACTCGAGTTCTCCCGGAATCGTGAACGCTATCAGCTCCTCAAATTCGCGCAACAGGCATTCGACAACTTCCGGGTCGTGCCGCCGGGGACGGGGATCGTCCACCAGGTCAACCTCGAATACCTGGCGCCGGCGGTCCAACTCCGGGAACAGTACGGAGAACTGACGGCCTACCCCGACACCCTCGTGGGGACCGATTCGCACACCACCATGATCAACGGCTTGGGAGTCATGGGCTGGGGAGTAGGGGGCATCGAGGCCGAAGCGGTCATGTTGGGCCAGCCGTACTTCATGCTGATTCCCAAGGTGGTCGGCATGAAGCTGGTGGGCCAATTGCCGATCGGCACCACCGCCACCGACCTCGTCCTCCGGGTGACCGAACTCCTGAGACACCACGGCGTAGTCGAGAAGTTCGTGGAATTCTACGGCCCCGGGTTGTCCCACCTGTCGCTGGCCGATCGGGCCACCATCGCCAACATGTCGCCCGAGTACGGAGCCACCATGGGCTTCTTCCCCATCGACCAGGAAACCGTGCGCTACCTGGAGCGCACCGGCAGGCCGGCCGAGGTCGTGGATCGGGTCGAACGGTATTGCAAGGAACAGGGATTGTTCCGCAGCGACACCACCCCGGACCCCGAGTTCTCCACCACCCTCGAGCTGGACCTCGCCACGCTCGAACCGAGTCTTGCCGGTCCCCGGCGGCCTCAGGACCGCGTGGCCATGGCCGATCTGAAGCGCAATTTTGCCGTGAGCCTGAAGGACCTGATGCCGACCGCGGCCCCGCCCGAGCGGCACGAGGTCGCCGAGGCGAGCTATTCGCGCTGGGTGTCCGAGGGTGGGAGCCCCAGCCAGGCCGTGGTGGAGGCCCCTGCAAGCATGGCCGTCGATATCAACGGTGAAAGCCACTTGTTGGAGGA
>JAZFYL010000164.1:0-18001 GCA_036443495.1 Gemmatimonadales bacterium
GACGTGGTGCGTAACTGCACCCCCATCTCCCTGGCCATGAGGGTGGCCAGGGTGGTCTTGCCCAACCCCGGCGGGCCGAAGAACAGTGTGTGGTCGAGCGTGTCGCCCCGGCCCCGGGAGGCGTCCATGGCGATCTGCAGCGACTCCCGAACCTGTTCTTGCCCGACGAACTCGTCGAGGCGTGACGGCCGCAGCGAGGTCTCGGCGTGAGCCTCTTCGGGCAACGCGTCCGGCGTGGTGACGTGGAGTCGTGACATCAGCTTTTCTGCCGTGCCTCCCAGCGGGTCGGCCGATCACCGACAGTCACCAAGTGCCGCGTCTTGCAATGAACGCAGCGGTCCTGGAATTCGGCCGTATCGGATGACACCAGTTTGCGATTCGTTGTGGCGCAGCTGGTGCAATTCCACTCGGCGGTGGTACCCCGTATGGTCATGCCGTACTTCCTCCTCGTGCATTCGTCAGGTGTTGCAGGGCCTGGCGGACTACCGTCGAGGTGTCCACCTGGCGGCCGTCGGTCAAGCTAGCTCGCACCGCCTCCTCGGCGGCCGCGGTAGGGTATCCGAGAATCGTGAGAGCCTTGACGGCTTCCACCGCCACGGTCGGTTGCGGCATTGTCGAGGACACGGCGATGTCCTTGAAACGGTCCTGCAGTTCGACAACCAGCCGTTCCGCTTTCTTCTTGCCGATGCCGCTCACCGTACTGAGCGCGGCGATGTCCCGGCCCTGAATACTGAGTACGGTCCTTTCCGGCCCTAGCGTCGAGAGCAGCGCCAGGGCCAGCCGCGGCCCGAAGCCACTCGCTCCCAGCAAACGCTGGAATATCACGCGCTCCAACGGCTGATCGAACCCGAACAATGCCCAGCCATCTTCTTTGACGACCAATTCGGTGTACAGAGTCACCCTGGCGCCGAGCGGAGGCAGGCGCTCGCTCACGCCGAGTGGTACGGTGACCAAGTAACCGACACCACCTTCGGTTTGCAGCACCATGGTGTCGCCGGTGCGCTCGGCGAGCGTGCCCGTCAAGGTGGCGATCATCTGGCGTTCGTGAGGTGACCGGTCCGGGCTCGCCCCAGCATCAGATGGGTCAGCGCGATGGCGACCCCGTCAGCCGCGTCCGCGGGAGTCGGCGGACCGGAAAGACGGAGCAACTGCGCGACCATGTAAGCCACCTGTGATTTGACGGCCGCGCCCCTGCCGACCACGGTCTTCTTGATGGTGGCCGGCGCGTACTCGGCGATGGGGAGTCCGGTTTGCTCGCCAGTCAGGAGGATCACGCCGCGGGCATGTCCCAAAACCGCACTGGTCCGAGCGTTCTTTCCGTAGAAGATGTCTTCCACGGCCATGATATCCGGGTGGTGGCGGCCGATCAGCTCCCGCAGCCCGTCGTGGATGAGCTGCAGTCGCCGGGGGAGGCTCGCCTTGGCGTCGATGCGCAGCACACCGCATTCCACTAACCGGGCGAAATGATCCTGGTCGGTCTCGACAACGCCGTAGCCGACCACCGCCGATCCGGGATCGATCCCGAGCACCTTCATGGCTGGGGCCTCAGGTGGTCACCTGCGCGATCGTCGAGGAATCCATGTCGAAATTGGAAAACACTTTGGATACATCGTCCAGGGACTCCAAGGCGTCCAATAGTTTGAGCAGCTGTTCCGCCTCTTTACCCGAAACCGCAACCGTGTTTTGGGGGATCATCGCCAATTCGGCGTCCTCCACCGGCTGGCCTCGTGCCTGCAACTGCTGCAGCACCGCGTGGAAATCCTGAGGCGTCGTGGTAACCACAAATGCGTCGCCGTCCCGTTGGAAATCCTCGGCGCCGGCTTCCAAGGCCAGCTCCAGGGCGGCGTCTTCGTCGCATCGGGTGCCGTCGAGATAGATCTGTCCGCAGCGATCGAACATCCAGGCGACCGAGTTCTGAGCGCCCAGGGACCCGCCGTTCCGGTTGAAAGCGTGCCGAATCTCGGCGACGGTCCGGTTGGTATTGTCCGTCGTCGCCTCGACATAGACCGCCGCGCCGCCCGGGCCGTATCCCTCGTAGGTGACCTCTTCGTAATTGGCGCCCTCGAGTTCCCCCGTGCCCTTCTTGATGGCTCGGTCGATATTCTCCTTGGGCATGTTGGCGGCGCGCCCGGCTTCGATGGCGGTTCGCAGGCGGGGGTTTCCGCCAGGGTCACCGCCGCCACCCACTCGGGCGGCCACGGTGATTTCCCTAATGAGCTTGGTCCAGGCCTGAGCGCGCTTGGCGTCCGTGATGGCCTTCTTGTGCTTGATTTGCTTCCATTTGCTATGGCCGGCCATAGCCGAACTCCTTACAGCGCAGTCACTTGTGTTGGTTGTTCCGGGGGAGACGTCCCCCATCACGAATCGCCTGAAGAATAGCCGTGGCACCCTGGTGCGGCAACGCGGCCGCTTGACCAGCCGGGGCCACTCCACTTAGCATCCCGGTCTATGCGTATCTTCAAAGTCATACCCGTGCTTGCCGTGATCGCCTTGGCGGCGTGCAACCCCGAGAGCCAACCCGAACCCCCACAATTGGGCGAGGTCATGCCGATCGTGCCCCTGCCGCCGGAATTCGAGCCGGTGTCGATCACGGGATCGGATGAGGCGCTGCAACTGACCTTTCAGAGCCCCGTCGATCAGGACATGATGGCCGGGTACTATCGGCGGACTTTCGCGGCCGAGCCATGGACGCTGGTGTCCGACACCAAGGCCTCGGACGGAGCCGACGTTCTATATGCGGAGGTGTACGGCTCGCCCCTTTGGGTCCGGATCACCAGCACACCCGGCGTGCCGGGAACCACCATTCAATTGAGCGGCGCCGTGGTCAACCGGGACAGCACTTTGATCGACTCGCTGTCGGCGACGGGCGGAAGCGACGGCGGCTAGGCGCTAGATATGCCAGCTCGCGCCGCACGCCGGGCTGCTTCCGCGGCTCGGGCCACGGCTCGACCTGCCTCGGGACCGGCGCTGTCCTCGGCCGGCGCTACCAATTGCCGCAGCGCGTCGCTGGCCGCTTGCGGAGTCCCCTCCTGCAGTTGTTCGAATGACGCCTCCAGCGCCCTCCGCAGTGGCGGTGGCATTGGGAGACTCGACAGTCGCCGTTTCAAGGCGGCGATGTGGCGCTTGCGCGAGCGGTCGCTTGGGGCGGGGGTAGCACACAGATTCATGGCCACCCGTACCGTAAGCCATAGGGCGTAGAGCCCGCCGCGCTTTGGCCCGCGAGCGGTTTGTTGTAAACTACCCAGCAGCGCCAACTCCCCCGGTGCCCAATCCGATCCCGCCTCCCTCATCGCCATTACAGCCATCGCTCCAGCGCCAGGGCCACCTCGTCCGGTGTGATGTCACGCAGGCAGCGGTGGTGGCCCAGAGGACAGGCCGGCCCCCCCATCTTGGAACAGGGGCGGCAGCGTAGCTCCCGTTGCAGCACGGTGCTTTCGGCGCGATAGGGGAAGAACCCGAACGGCTCCACCGTCGGTCCGAACAGCGCGACCACGGGGGTCCCCAGTGCCGTGCTCATGTGCATGACCCCGGTATCGCCACTGACCACGACCCTCGCCCTGTGGAGGATGGCTCCCGTGCCCTGGAGCCCCATGACGCCCGCGCTGCTGGCCGCCCGGTCGCCGCCCGCTTGAGCCACGGACTGGCAGGCCGCTACATCCCCTGGGCCCCCTACGACTGCGACGTCGCCTCCGGCCTCGATGATCCGTTGGACCAACGGCCTCCAGGCCTCGACTGGCCAGCGTTTGGTTGCGTGGGCCGCCATCGGCGCTGCGACGACGAGCGGTCGGGCTTGGGCCAGGCCGTGCTCCTCCAACCACCTATCAGCACGTTGTCTCTCCGACGGCTTGATGTGGATCTCGGCCGGCTTGCCGTCGGGTTGCACGTCCAATTCCCGCGCGGCCGCGAAGAATCGCTCCGGGATAGGCGGGGTGTTCTCAGGGTACACGTTGCGCTTGGTTCGGATGAGGAGCGTGCGGGCCAGACGGTATCGGGGGTACCCCGTCCACCGTCCCGGGACCAGCCAGCGTAAGGCCCGGCTTCGCAGGTTGTCGTGGAGATCGAGATGGTGGCTGAACCGGCCGGCTCGAAGCTCCGCGGCCAAGCTGGTCAGCGGGGTGCCGCCATCGTATTCGATGACCTGGTCGAGGTGAGGGTTATCGCTCAGAAGCGGGGCATATTCTCGTTTGGTTACCACGGCGAGGTAGCAATCCCAATGGCGCGTCCGGAGCGCTCGCAGCAACGGGGTGATGAGGACGATATCGCCGATGGAGCTGAAGCGGACCGCCAGGATGCGGGGAGCTGAGGGGTTTCGGTTGGCCACGCTGGGAATCTAGGCTCGGGTTGGGACGGTGGACAGAGGATGCCGTCGAACTCCGTCCTTTCCTGGGCCTCCTCCCACCCCCCGACGCTGATTAGCTTTCCATAATGCCGCGTCCGAAGAGTATTCTGTGGGTGGATGACGAGGTCGAAAGCCTCACTTCCCATATCATGTTTCTCGAGGAACATGGGTTTTCCGTGGAGCCGACGGCCCACGGGGACGATGCATTGGTTCTGCTGCAACGCAAGCCCTATGGGGTGGTGCTGCTGGACGAGCAGATGCCGGGCCGGCGCGGGCTGGAGCTCTTTCGGGCGATCCGTGCGATCGACCACACCACTCCCGTGGTGATGGTCACCAAGAGCGAGGCCCAGGAGACCCTCAAGGAGGCCATCGGCGCGGACATCTCCGACTATCTCGTCAAGCCGGTGAACCCGAGGCAGATCCTGACCGTGGTCACGCGCCTGGTGGAAGGCGACCAGATTCGCCAACAGCGCCTATCGCACGATTTCACGACCAGATTTCGCGAACTCGACGCGCGCCGCAGTAGCGACATGGGGTGGCGCGAGTGGATCGAACTGGTGGTCGAACTCGCCGAGTGGGAAGTCAGGCTCTCCAGAGCCGATGAACCCGGATTGCAGGATGCGCTTGCGACGCTACAGTCTTCCGTCCGCGATGACTTCGCCCAGTTTCTCGGGGGCAACTACGCCGGCTGGCTACACGATACCGCGAGCGACCGGCCCCCGCTGTCGGTCGACATCGGGGCCGAATTCCTTCGTCCTGTGCTCGAAGCCGAAGGAAAGGCGCTCTTCGTGGTGGTGGACTGTCTGCGGCTCGATCAATGGGCGGTGCTCCGTCCGCTCATCGGCACCAGGTTCGAGATCGAGACCGCCCACTACTTCTCCATCCTCCCCACAGCGACGCCGTACTCGCGTAACGCCATATTCAGCGGGCTCTTCCCGGCCGAGTTGGCGGACCGGTACCCGGACTGGTGGAAACCGGAGCACGAAAGCGGCCTCAATGCGCACGAGCACGAGTTGCTTACCGAGCAGATGAACGACATCCTGGGCCACCCGGTCCCCGTGCGCTACGAGAAGCTGTTTACTGCGGCTGACGGGGAGTCGCTGTTGCGCCGGCTGCCGGCTCACCTGTCCCAGGACGGTGTGACGGCCCTGGTGTTCAACTTCATCGATCAACTCACGCACGGCCGGACCGAGAACTCGACACTGTTCGAAGTGGCGCGCGATACGCCGGCGCTCCGCGATCTCACCCGCACGTGGTTCGAACGCTCCGCGCTGTGGGCGGCGCTACGGGAGGCCGAGCGAAGAAACGTGCCGGTCCTTTTCACTACGGACCATGGGTCGATCCACTGCCACACGCCGGCAACGGTCTTCGCCAAGAGGGATGCGACCTCGCACTTGCGCTACAAGTTCGGCGACGGGATCAGGGCGCAGGACCCCGGGGCGGTGATCACGGTCGACCGGCCGTCAGATTTTGGCCTGCCCAATATGGGGCCACACACAAAGCTGCTGCTCGCAACCGGCGATCGCTTCTTTGTCTATCCCACCAAACTTCGGGAGTACCAGGCGCGGTACCGGGGCGCGTTTCTCCACGGCGGGGTGGCACCCGAAGAAGTCGTTTTGCCGATCGCTCTCCTGACCCCCAGGCGGGGCTAGTTGTTGAGCACTGAACGACGCTTGCTCGGCTACATGAAGCCGTTCTGGCCCCTGTTTGCGGGGAGCCTGCTCGCCAGCCTGCTGGCCTCGGTTCTCGACGGTCTCAATCTGATTCTGTTGATCCCGCTGCTGCGCACGTTGTTCGGCACGGCCGGGGCCCTGGAAGGGCAAACCCCAACCAATCTCGAGACGTTCATCAGGTGGATCACCGACCCGCTCATCGGGGACGCCGACCCGCTCATGGCGGCGGTGAGGATCCTGGCGTTGTTCCTCGGAGTCCTGTTGTTCAAGAATCTGATGAGCTACCTGGCGGCCTACTCGCGTGTCGTCATCTCCGAAGGATTCGTACGGAATCTCCGTAATGCGCTCTTCGATCACATACTCCGGCTGGACCTGAGCTACTTCCAGGTGACCCGGCAAGGTCAACTGGTGGCCGCCTTGATTGCGGACGTGGAGGATGCGAAGGGCGTGGTATCCTCATCGCTGGCTCGCCTGTTTCAAAATGCCTTCCTCATCGTCGTCAGCCTGGTGGCACTGACCCAGATTTCGCTTCGTCTGACCTTGCTGACGATCGCGACGGCTCCGATCCTCGTGGTGGGCATTGGCACACTCCTCAGGCGACTGCGCTTTCACGCTCGCCTTCGGGTGGGTGAGCGCGGTGACCTCACGTCGACCGTGGTGGAGCGGGTATCCGCCATCAAGCTCATTCGAGCCTACGGGGAAGAGGATCGTGAATCGCGTGGGTTCCATGACCAATCAGCGAGATTCGCCAAACGCGTCATCCGAACGCAGCGATTCCTTCTGGTGATGAGCCCGGTCAGCGAGATCTTCGGCGGCCTCGTCCTCGTGCTTCTCATCCTGGCCGGCACGCGCCCCGAGTTGATCGGCGTCTCGCTCAGCCCCGAAGTGGTGGTCGTGTTTCTCATCGCAGCACTTCGCATGATGTCTCCCATCAAGTCGGTGGCACAATTCCCGGCCGAGATGGGGATGGCCATGGCCAGCGCCGAGCGAGTCTTTCAGGTGTTGGATGAACCTGCCACCGATGTCGACCAGCCGGGCGAACGGGACGCAGAGTTTCGGCAGGACCTGCGCTACGAGGACGTCACCTTCGCCTACGGCGATGACCCGCCGGTCCTGCGGGACATCAGCTTTCGGGCCCCCCGCGGAACCGTTACGGCCATCGTTGGACCCTCGGGGGCAGGGAAGACCACCCTGGTCGACCTGCTTCCCCGGTTCCACGACCCACAGGGCGGTGCGATTCTCCTCGACGGCATACCTCTCACCGAGTTGAAGCGGTCCTCGATTCGAAGCTTGCTGGGTGTCGTCAGTCAGGATACCGTGCTGCTGAACGACACGGTCCACGCCAATATTCTCATCGGCGACCAGACCGCGTCACGGGAAGCGGTAGAGCGGGCCGCCCGTGCCGCGAACGCCCACGAGTTCATCATTCAGCTGCCTGAGGGCTACGAGACCCCGTTGGGAGAACGGGGGACTCGGTTGTCGGGCGGTCAGCGCCAAAGAGTCGCCATTGCGCGGGCGTTGCTCCGGGACCCGCCGATCCTCATCTTGGACGAAGCGACGAGTGCGCTCGATCCCGAGTCCGAACTCCAGGTGCAGGAGGCCATCGACCGGCTAATGCAGCATCGGACGGTGCTGGTCATCGCCCACCGGCTGTCCACCGTGCAACATGCCGACGAAATCCTGGTGCTCGTGGATGGGTGCCTGGTGGAGCGGGGAAACCACATGACCCTCTATAGACAGGGCGGGGTCTACCGCCGGTTACACGATATCCAATTCCGTGAACCGGGCGAGGTCGTCGAGAGTGAGGCGGTCTCGGTCACAAATGAGGCGCATCCCGGAGAATGAATGCGCACGTCGATGGCCGGAGCGTACTGATGGTCGCGCCGTTCGACAACGTGTTCAACGCTCACTCCAGCCTTCGCTCCCGGGCTCTCGAACGGCTGGGTTGCACGGTCAGAGAGTTCAACGTCCTCGGGCGATCCCGTTGGTTCCGGCGGCTCGGCCGGCGTGATCGCGTCTCTCGGCTTGCCCGCACGCTCGCCAAGACCAGCTTCGATGTAGTGCTTGTCGTGGGACCGCGCGCCTTCAGTGCGGGCGAAATGGCACAGTTGCGGCGGCATGGCGGCGCCCGGTGGGTGTGGTGGAGTCCTGACGCTGCTCCCGTCGCCGCACTCGACGAGACCGTGCGGGCCTACGACCAGGTCTTCATGGGTGGCACTGACATCGTCGCCCACCTTCGCGAAACCTGTGAGCACACCGTTCATTACCTGCCGCCGGCCTGTGACCCGTCATTCCATAGGCCGATGCGGTCGCGGGGCCAATTCCGGGCCAACGTCGTATTCGCCGGTCGGGCCAGTCCCAGGCGAGAGGAACTCCTGTCCGAAGTGGTCGAGTTCGGCCTCGCCGTGTGGGGACGCGGCTGGCGCAAGACCAGCCTGCGGGCCTATTGCCGCGGGGAGAAGCTGACGGATCAGGACTATGTCCGGGCCTACAGCGGGGCCTCGGTGGCGCTGAACATTCATCGGGAGGCCCCGCCTGGCGACTCGGCAGCGTGCAATCCGCGGGTCTTCGAGCTTGCGTCGATGGGTGCGACGCAGGTGGTCGACTACCGCGACGACCTCGGACTCCACTTCATGCCTGACCGGCACCTGGTGGTATTCCAGCATCCGGCAGGACTCAAGGATCTGGTGCGGAGTCTGTTGCTCGACCCGCAGGCTGCCGCAACCCTCGGGCGGAACGCTCGTGAAGTCGCGCTCGCCGAGCACACCTATATGCACCGGATGGTGCAGCTGCTACACACGCTGGATCACGCCTGAGACCGGCTTCGATCAAGTGGCGGGGGTGGTTCGACCCTCATTGACGGCCTTGCCGTCGTCTTCCAGGTGCGCGGTAATGGCGCGGGTCGGGCAATTGTGGATGTAGCCACCGTCGAACGGCGACCACACCTGGTGTTCGGCGATGACTTCTGCCTTCTGGTCGGACGTCATGCGGAAGACGTCCGGTGCTCTCCACACACAGGCCGTGCAGCCGATGCATCGGTCGCGGTCGACCACGACGCGAACGCGCCTCTGGGGGTAGATCCCAGGTTCGTCGACGAAGAGCCGTTCCCGGTATTCTGCCAAGGCCTCGGTAGTCGCACGGTACCCCTCCTCGATCATCTCACGCGTGTCATTGAACGAGAACATCGAGATGTGTTCCACCCGCGGTTCCACCAACAACACGGGGTGCCCGTGCCAGTGCCGCGTCGCCCCTTCGAGCATGGTCCTCATCACGATCTCGAAACCACGCACGTAGTTGCTGGCGAACCCGCTCCGCTCGGTGCCGGCCTGCGTACTGGTGACCCCGACATGGACCGCAATTACCGGCGCCTGACCCAGGCCAAGGGCGGCACGCACGGGGAGATTGGTGATGAGGGCCCCATCGCAGTAGTGGTGTCCGTTGATCTCCCGGGGCGGAAACAATCCCGGCAGGGCGCACGAGGCGAACACGGCGTCGGCCACGCGGATGTGGGTCAGGCCGGGCGTTCCCCACAACACCTGGGTCCCGCTGTCGATGTCGACGGTGTTGATGACCAGGGAGCGTGGCAACTCGTCGAAGGTGCGATCAGCCACCAGGCTGTGGATCAGCGCTTCCAGCGGATCCGGGCGATATACCGCGGGCGCGTTCATACGGCGCAGAGCCATGTCGGTGTGAGCGACCCGGAAGACGTCCTTGCGGCGGGCGCCGATGGCGCGTTTGAGCATCTCCCTGAGGCTCAATCCCGCGGCCCAGGCCGCGGCAATGAGGGACCCCATGCTGCTCCCGACCACGAGGGACGGCTGCATGTCGTGTTCTTCCAGCGCCCGAAAGACGCCGACGTGGGCGAGCCCTTTGAGGCCGCCACCACTAAGTACCAGGGAGAATCGCTTGTCGACGGTCACGGGTGTGCGGGTGCCAGGGTCATGGGTGAACGGCTGCGAGCGGACCTCTTCGGGGTCAGCGCTTACGACTCCTCGCTCGCATCGAGAAGCGCATAGTGCTTCTTGCCCTTCTTGAGCAAGATCCACCGATCTGCCAGCAGGTCATCAGGGCGCAGCACTTGTGCCACGTCCTCTGCTTTTTGCCCGTTGATGGCAAAGCCCCGGCCCTGGATGCCCCGGCGGGCGTCGCCCTTCGACGAGGCCAAAGGGGTGCGGGCCAGTGCGTCGACCAGAGACAGGCCATCCGCAACCTCGCCAGGACTCACGGCGGTCACGGAGACCTCACCCGCCAGGACCGGGAACACGGCAGGATCGGCCGCCCGGATATCCCCGCCACCGAAGAGAATGGCGCTTGCCTCGATGACGCCGTTGGTGGTGGACTCGCCGTGGACCCGGGCGGTCACATCCCGCGCCAGGGCACGCTGCGCGACCCGCTGCCCCTGATCGGCACCGTGCTCCGCCATCAATTTCGCAATCTGCTCGAGTGGTAGGAAGGTGAAGAACGTCAGCAATCGTTCGACATCCCGGTCGTCGGTGTTCAACCAGAACTGGTAGAACTGGTAGGGACTCGTCTTGGCCGGATCGAGCCAGACATTCCCGGTTTCACTTTTTCCGAACTTGGCGCCGGACGCCATGGTGAGCAGCGGGAACACGAGCCCGTGAGCCTGGCCTTCACCTTCCCGTCCGATCAACTCGATACCGGCGGTGATGTTGCCCCATTGGTCGCTGCCGCCCAACTGCAATTCGCAGCGTTCGGTACGGTAGAGGTGCAGGAAGTCGTAGGCTTGCACCAGCATGTAGCTGAATTCGGTGAAGGAGATGCCGGTTTCCATGCGGCTCTTTACCGCCTCCTTCTGCAGCATGTAGTTGAGCGTGAAGTGCTTGCCGGTGTCACGCAGAAAGTCGATGAGCGTGAGGCCGACGAGCCAGTCGGCGTTGTCGAGCATGCGTGCAGGCCGGTCGCCCTCGAAATCGAGGAACTGCCTCAGTTGCCGGCGGATGGCGTCGGCATTCCGCTGCGTCTGCTCACGGGATAGGACCGGCCGCTCCTGGCGTTTGCCGCTCGGGTCGCCCACCAGGCCGGTCCCGCTCCCCACCAGCACCAAGGGAGTGCCACCCGACCGCTGGAGCCAAGCCAGGCCCATTATGGGGACGAGGTTCCCGACATGGAGTGAATCGGCGGTCGGGTCGAAGCCGACGTAGCAGGTGATGGGGCCCTTATCGAGCCGGTCGGGAAGGCCCGGGGTGCTGTCGTGAATGAAATCCCGGGCTTTCAGTATGTCATATAGTGTGCTCATTGCTGCCAATCGTATGCCGACCACTCCTGGGAGGCAAGCGGGGCGGGGTCGATGGCATCTGCCCGCTGGCCCCGCTACCTTCCAAGTGGATCATGAGTACTCCCCCGACCCCCGCCCGCCGGCCACTGTGGCGCCGTCCCGGTGTCCAGCGCGGTTTCCTCATCGGCGTCCTGTCCCTGACGGTTTTCGGCCTGACCTTCGCGGCCGGTGCCTGGATGCGGGCCTGCGCCGGGAGCCGGTGCCCCTCAATCGAGGGCCTGGAAGGGTACGACCCGGATCAAGCGTCCAAGGTGTTCGCCGCCGACGGGCGACTGATCACCGATCTCGGCCTCGAGCGGCGCACGGTCGTCCCGCTCAATGAAATGTCGGCCGCGGTGCGGGCCGCCTTCCTGTCTACCGAGGACAAGCGTTTCTACGAGCACGGTGGCATTGATTGGATCCGGTTCGTCGGGGCGGTGAAGAACAACGTTCTGGCCGGTGAGGTCCGGGAGGGGTTCTCCAGTATCACCATGCAGCTCGCAGGGAACCTGTTTCCCGAGGACATCAACCGGCGTGACCGCTCACTCAAGCGCAAAGTGCGGGAGATGAGGGTGGCCCGGCAGATCGAGCACGAGTACTCCAAGGACAAGATCCTCGAGCTATACCTGAACCAGATCAACCTCGGCAACCGGGCGTACGGCGTCGAAGCGGCCTCCCAGCGTTATTTCGGCAAGTCCGTGCGGGACGTCAATGTGGCCGAAGCAGCCATGCTGGCGGCATTGCCCAAGGCGCCGACCCGCTACAATCCGCGCCGGAACCCCAAACGCGCGATTCTACGGCGCAACTCGATCATCAACTCCATGAGGGATGACGGCCTATTGACCACGGCCGAGGCCGAACGGTGGAAGTCGTACCCGCTGCTGCTGTCGACCCGTTCCGACTACAGTGGAGTCGCCGAATACTTCGTCGAGTACGTCCGCCAGCAACTAGATGCCCGGTTCGGCAGCGACCTGTACGACAAGGGCTATCGGGTCTACACCACCCTCGATTTGGACATGCAACAGGCGGCGGAGCGGGCGCTCGAGGCCCAACTGCTCGCTATCGAGGAAGGGGCCTACGGTGACTTCGAGCACACGACCTACCGCGAGTACCTGGAGCAGCGTAACGACGGGGAATTGGCAGCTGGGCTCGGCACGTCGCCATACCTCCAGGGACTGATGCTGAGCGTGGAAGCCGAGACCGGCTACGTCCGGGCGCTGGTGGGCGGACGGGACTTCGAGGACAGCAAATTCAATCGGGTCACCCAGGCTCGGCGGCAGCCCGGCTCCACGTTCAAGCCGTTCGTCTATTCCGCCGCCATTCGGGCCGGCCTCCCCCTGTCGTACATCATGGTGGATGAGCCCATCAGCGTGGAGATGAACATCGGCGAACCGCCCTGGGAACCGAAGAACTTCAACCTGCGCTATGCCGGACCGATGACCCTCCGACAGGCGCTGTTCAGGTCCGACAACGTCATTGCGGTCCGGCTGGGGTTGGAGGAAATCGGGGAACAGGCGGTGATTTCCGAAGCGATGAAGTTCGGCATCACGACGCGCATTCCACCCTACCCGTCAATCTTCATCGGCTCCGCCGACGTGCTGCCCATTCAGCTGATCGGGGCGTATACCACCTTCGCCAACATGGGCGTGCGTACGACACCCATCGGCATCCTGCGGGTCGAGGACCGTAACGGCCAGATTCTATGGGAACCCCAGACCCGGCGCGAGGTGGTAGCCGACTCGGCCCACACCTGGCTCGTGGCCGACGTACTCCGGGATGTGGTTCGCCGCGGAACCGCCTACCGGGCCGTCCGTGCCCAGGGGTTCGATCTCCCCGCCGGTGGGAAGACCGGCACGACGAACGACGGGTTCGACGTCTGGTACATCGGTTTCACTCCCGACCTGGTCACGGGCGTCTGGATCGGGTTCGATCAACCCAAACGCATCATGAATCTGGCTCAGGGGGGTCGCCTGGCTGCCCCCGCCTGGACCCAAATGATGAAAGAAGTATACGAACGGCGCCCCGCGCCGAAGCCGTGGCCCAGACCGAGTGGTCTCACCTTTCAAGAGATCGACGTCTCAACCGGCTACATCGCCACATCGTTCTGCCCGACGGACGTTAGGGCGGTCGAATCCTACCTGCCGGGTACCGAGCCGGAACAGTTCTGCCCGGTCCACTCTCCCTTCCGTATGCAAGGGACCACCAGCTCTCTTTCCAATTCCGCCGGCCACTAGTGCGTCTCCCCGTCGGCTGAGTGCCGATTGGGTCTACCCGGTTTCCCAGCCAGCGATCCCAGACGGCGCGATCCTGATTGGTGCTGACGGCCGCCTCGAAGCCATCGGTCCCGACACCGACGTCCCGGCACCTCCCGGTGTTCCGGCTGAACACTATCCTTACGCTGCCCTGATGCCGGGACTGGTGAACGCCCACACACATCTCGACCTGACCGGATTCGGAGGGCTGGTTGATGACGACGAGTTCCCCGTGTGGATTCGTCGGGTCCGAAGTCTCAAGGAAACCCGGTCGCGCGACGAGTATCTGCGCGCGGCCGGCCAAGGGCTCCAGGCCTGCTTCGCCGCCGGCGTGACGACCGTCGCCGAGACCGGTGACACCGGGGTCATGGCGCAGGCCCTCGCCGAGCACGGTGGGCGAGGCGTGGTGTACCAGGAGGTGTTTGGACCCCATCCTGACCAGTGTTCGCCGGCCATCGATAGTGCTCAACGGCGCCTCTCCGCGCTGCGCAGGTGGACTTCACCGGCCATTCGACTCGGCCTGTCGCCTCACTCGCCCTACACCGTCAGCGGCCCGCTCTATCGGAAGGTCGCAGAACTTGCACAGGCGGAGAGCCTGCCGCTGGCGGTACACATCGCGGAGTCGGTTGCCGAGCAGGAGTTCCTCGCGGCCGGCACGGGGCCGTTTGGAGACGCCTGGGATCGCCGTGGCATCCCACTGCCTGACCCGCTCGGCGATACGCCCCTCGGTTGGCTGGAGCGGCATGGGGTGCTGACGCCGGGGACGCTGTGCATCCACGCGGTTCAATGTGACGCGGCCGATATCGACCGACTGGTGCGGCACCAATGTACCGTCGCCCACTGCCCGCGCTCCAACCGCCGCCATGGCCATGGCGATGCGCCGCTAAGGGCGCTGCTCGATGCGGGGGTTCCGGTCGGACTGGGAACAGATTCTGAGGCGTCGCTGTTCCCGATCGATCTGTTGGCCGAGGCCCGCCTGGCGGGGGAATTGGCAGGCCTCGACGCTTCCGGGGCCATCGAATTGGCGACTCTCGGATCGGCCAGAGCCATCGGATGGGGCGATGCCATCGGTGCCTTGGAACCCGGCCGATGGGGGGATGTCGTGGTACGCCAAATCGGAGAAGTGGCCGGTGGGGACCGGCTGCCTGAGAGACTGCTGCAGTCGAGTCCCGAGCGGGTTGTTCTCACGGTGATCGCCGGGGTGGATCGCTATCGGCGGGCCTAGTGTACCGATCCGCGTTGCGTCGGGATCGCCTTGCCGAGTCCGAGAATGCTCGTTACGATTCAGGCGGTTCTCGAACCTCCGCAGGTTGGCACGACACGGGTGTGGGGCTCCCACCCTTCGAGCGTCCCCCTCGGGGAAGCGTCGTTCCGCGACCTCTATCAGTACCGTCAAACCTTAGGAGACCATGGTGCGGTGCCTGGCACTCAATGCCTCGTATGAGCCGCTGACCCTCGTACCGGTGCGGCGTGCATTGCGTCTCGTCATCGACGGCAAGGCCGAGATCGTCGAGGCCGACGCCGAGGCGGTCGTGCGTAGCGAGCGTCTGGTGTTCCCGCGCCCGGCGATCATCCGACTGGTCCGCTACGTGCACGTCCCTCGCCGTTTCCGCCGTCAGGTGACTAACACCTTCCTGTTTGCCCGAGACGACTACCGGTGCCAGTATTGCCACCGTACGCCGGCGGAATTGCGTCACCGGGAATGCCTGACCCGCGACCATCTGATCCCGCTCTCGCGTGGTGGCCATAACGCGTGGACCAACGTGGTCACGGCCTGCAGCACCTGCAACACCCGCAAGGGCAATCAGCTGGCGGCGGAGTGCGGTATGTATCCCAGGGTACCGCCCATGGAGCCACACTTTGTCCATTTGTCGTGGGCTGTCCGCACGCTGTCCTCTATTCAGTCGAAGTACATCCGGATGTTCTACGGCGAGGACGCGCTCCAGGCCATCAAGGGACTCTGAAGCGTTCCGAGCGGGCTTCGAGGCGGAGGCTCGGCATCCCCGCCAGGTTGAGGAGCAGACGCTTGGCTCCACGGCTCAGTGCGTCTCCCAGGTTTTCCTTGCCGCTGGCTGCCGAGCCCAGATCCCCTCGCAGAAACCGGTCCAGTTCCTCCAGGTCTGATTCCGACAAGGTCGACAAACTCAGAACTACGGCGTAGTAGTACTCCGCTGAAGAGGTTGGGTGAATGATGATGCGGTAGGAGTATTCGAGCGCCTTGGCGAGCGCGTCGAGCGTCGCATAGCGGCGTTCCCCGACGGTCGTCGGGGTGATGGTGTTGACGGTGTACTGATCCAGTAGCGGTTCGCGTCGGACCACGACGTCCCATTCGACCTGGCGCTCCAGGGCGTCGAACCACACCCCGCGGTTGCGCCACAGTTCGAGCCGGAAGTGCATGCGGATCGGGAAGCCGGTACGCAGCACGGACCGCCACCGATCATCGTCGAGCATGTATCGCACTCTCACGAGGGGATCCCGACTGCCGCCGGTAATGGAGTCGGCGGAGAGGCTCACCTCCAGGCGGACCCGCTCTTGGGATTCGCTGGTGGCGGGCGCCATCGTCCCCAGGATGGCCAGCATCCACCAAAACAAATTGCCGCGGGGCCGTCGGGCAGAGACCACGGGTGGTCGTCCCTAGAAGCGGCGCTGGAGTCTGAGGATCAGACGCAACGGCTCGTTGTCCGTCAACGCCTTGGCGAGATAGACCCCCACCCCTCCCATGTCGAGCCCCGCGCCCACATCGAATTTCCACTGGCTGCCCGCCGGGAAGCGGTTGGTGGGTACCTGCCCTGGACCGTCGCCGGCGATCCACGCCGTGCCGGCGTCGGCGAGAAATACCAGGTCCGCCTGGTCGATGGCGATGATGCGATCGAGTTCGGAGCGCTCCCGGTCCTGGAGGTGGTAGGCCCAGCCGAACGACAGGCGTGTGCGCACCTCCGCCTGCACCACGATCAGACGGTTGCACAAGGCCGCCTGGGCCGGGTCGTCCATGGCGGGAGAGGCACAGGTAACCGCGCGAAACCGGTAGCCGGGCATGAGGTCCGTACCACCAAGCGAGTAGCGTCGCTGTATGGGCAAGGGGTCTCCGCCGACCCATCCCTCCGTAAGGAGCCGGGTCGCCAGGCGTACCCCGGGGCTCACCCTGACATAGCGACGGATGTCGATCGCCACGCGGTTGAAGCTGTAGGTCCGTGCCGTGGGGATCGGCGTACGTATCGCTGGCGGCAACAGCACTGGAGCGACGTCGTCGCTGGCCCCGTATTCCCAGTCGGCCGTCACGTACCAGCCTGAGGAGGGGAAGTTACGGCTGTTCCGGGTGTCGAAGTTGACGCCCAGGGTCGAGGTGAGGTAGTGGCCATCATCAATGAGGGGATTGGTCCGCCAGCGATCGGAGTTGCGCAACAGCGACCACGGGTCGCTGGCCTGGACGGAGCGTTCGTTCTCCCCCCGGACCGCCAGGGAAATCCGCAAGGGTCTGGCGAGTGAAAATTCCAGTCGCGCTCCGATCCCCTGTGTCTGGTACCAGTCGCGATAATCGCGCTGGAGAATGAAAGCCGACCACCCGTTCTCTGACCGGGATAACGGCTGCTGCTCGATCCCGACGATCTGGCTGCGCGCCGTCAGATTGGCGGCCCACCTGGGGCCGCTGGCCGATCGCCACCCGAGGTCGATGAAGTATCCCAGGTCCTTGCGCAGGTCGGACTGATCGGGGGCGGTGCGGAGGATCCCGCGAATCTCCAGCGACAGGGTATCACGGTCGGTCGGCCGCCACAGGAAGATGGGTGCGAAGTAAATCGGCAGACCCTCGACCCGGTTGTACGTGCCGCCCAAGGCGAGCTTGAGGGTCGTCTTGACCTGCCCTACCTGAAAGCTCTTCTCGGCGGCGAGCTCCGCCAGCGGGCGCCGGGGTTCCCGGATTTGGAGCAATCCTTCGCCGTCGCGGTAGACCTCGGCGATCTCGGTATAGCTGCGAAGCGCGCCGCGGTGGAACCCCCCTGACTGGATTGAGATGCTTCCGCCCACAACGAGCAGGTCGCCCAGGATCTGACCGCCCGGCTTGATGATTATCTGCCCGTTGATGATACTGACGGGCCCGTCGATCGTCCCGCTCACTTGAAGGGTTCCACGGAAGAGCGCCACCGCGCCCCGCATGACGGACCCGGCGGGAAGACTGAGATCGTTGACGAACCGCAGAGTGGTCGAGTCGTTGTAGCGTTGGACGGCTTCGGCGAGCACCTCGGGAGGTAGCGTCCGGTCCGCAACGCGTTGTGTTATGGGTGCGTCCGGATCGATGACGATGACGCTGTCCTGGGCGGCCAGGACGGAAACCATCGTCAGGTTTAGGGCTACGACCAGTCTAAGCATGGCGGACTCCGAGGGTCCTGACTCGCGATCGGTAGTGTGGGCTCAGGTCGACTGGGTCAGGCTGCTGGGATCGATACCCAGTCGCTTGAGACGGCGG
>JAZFYL010000165.1:0-3157 GCA_036443495.1 Gemmatimonadales bacterium
AACGTGATCGAGCGGATGATCATCGCCACCGACGGCGACACGATCGGGGGCCAGGACGTCCCACCCGATGTGGCGGAGGCCCTGGGGTGGGGGAGGGGCTCAACCGATGGCCGCACCTACCAGGATCTCAAGGCCGACGCCGAGCGGCACATCGTGACCGAGGCCCTGGCCCGGCACGGCGGTCACGTTAGTAACACGGCCGCGGCCCTCGGCCTGGCCGACCACGCGAGCCTGCTCAAGATCATGCGGCGGCTGGGGGTGAAGCGGGAAGGGTGATATGTGCTCTGGTGGACACACCAGGGTCATTCCACATGTGGCCATCAGGACACGTGACGGTCCGGCCGGGCTCCGGCGCTCCGTTGTAACTCCATAAATAACAAGATCTTACTATCTGGCACCTGACTTCTGGCCCCTGGCTACTGCCTTGCCTTTACGCTGAGACGTGAGCAAACAGTCCACGCGCCCCCACGGGCGCATCAGCGAGGAGGTAGTCATGCGATTCGAAATGACCGAGAGTAACAGGCACGGAATGAAAGGCAGCGCGATCATCATGGGCCTGGTGGTTGTGGGGGCCGTCGTCGCCTTCGGCTGCTCCGACTCTGACGAGCCCGGGAAGTCGGGCGCGCGTCTGCGGGCAACGCAAGAGCCGCAGGTCCGGCCGGTTTCGACCGTCTCAAAACCCGTCACGGTGCTGCCGGCGGTGGCCTCGACCCCGAGTGGGGACGGCTTCGGTGCCGCCAAGACGGCTGTGCCGGCCAACGTCTCGTTCAAGGACGCCGAAGGCGCGTACCGGGCCCGGGACTACGAGCGGGCGCTGGTGTTGTTCGAAGCGTACGTGGAACGCAAGCCAGCCAACGCCTGGGGACACTACATGTTGGGTCTGTCCTCTTGGAAGGCCGGCGAATCCGAGCGTGCGCTCGGCGCGTTCGAGCAGGCGTTGGTCATCGATTCCACCCACATCAAGAGTTACTACAATCTGGGGCGCGTGCTGCTCGAGTTGGGCCGTCCCGAAGAGGCGCTGGCAGAATTCGAGGCCGGTCTCGATCTGGCCGAGGAGCCGGGTGACGGCTACAGGTTGGTTGGGCGAGCCTACCAGCAATTGGACGACACCGAATCGGCGCTCTCGGCGTACCGGGATGCGCTCGTTCACGACGGCACCGATGCCTGGTCGATGAACAACATGGCGCTCATCCTCATCCAGGCGAGCCGGAGCGAAGACGCCATCGGCCCGCTGGCTCGCGCGGCACAGCTGCGTGAAGACCTGGCCGTCGTCCGAAACAACCTGGGGATGGCGCTCGAATTGACGGGCCGCTTCGATGAGGCGGCGCAGGCCTATCGCGACGCGCTCGAGATCGACCAGACCTATTTCAAGGCGGAGGAAAACCTCCGGAGGGTCGACGGCGTCAAGCAACGCCCCGGCCTCGAGCCGATCGATCTCGACGTCGCAGCTGATCGGTTCGTGGAAGGAATCGAACAGTGGCGCGCACCGGAGGTGAGCGAACTGATTCCAGGCATCATCGAGGAACCGCTGGTGCGGGATACTGTAGCGGTGTCCTTCGAAAGTTCATGGAACTAGTAGTGTGTAGTGCGTAGTAGGTAGTGCATAGGCTGTTCGTTGCTCCAGTCTACCTCTGCTTACTACGCACTGCTTATTGCTCACCGGCGGCGCCGACCCCGGTCATACTCGCCTCGATATCTTCGAGACACTGCTCCATACGATCCTGGTGCGTCCGGAAACTCACCACGCAGATTCGGATCACGTACCGGCCATCCAACTGGGTCCCTGTGAGATACACATGGCCGCGGGCGTTGATGTGCTGGATCAGTTGCCGCGTGCCGGCGTTGATCTGTTCCAGCGACCAGCCCGGCCGGTGCAGGCGGAACGCCATCACGGTCAGCTGAGGTTTGGCCACCACCTCGATGTGCTCCATTGCTTCGAGTTGCTCGGTGATCCAGCGGATGAGATCGAGCTTTTCATCGAGGGCGTCACGGAACGCGCCGACACCGTGCATCTTGAGGGGGAGCCATGCCCTGAGGCCCCGGAATGGTCTCGAGAGTTCGGGGGAGATGCTGCAGAAGTCGACCAGGTCGTCGTCCTCCTGCAGGGTAGGCATATAGTCGGCGGACACACTGTGGGCCTGCGCCAGGGTGGACCTGTCCTTGACCAGGAGCGAACCGTTGCCGTAGGGCAGGAACAACCCCTTGTGGGGGTCCAGAGAGAGCGAATCCGCCCGTTCCAACCCCGCCAGGAGGGGGCGGGCCCGTTCGGTGAGGGCGAAGAACCCGCCGTATGCGGCGTCGACATGGAACCACAACTCTTCCTGCTTCGCGATGATGGCCAGGCCGGCCAGGTCGTCGACCGCTCCGGTGTTGGTGGTTCCGGCTGAGCCCACGACCAGGAAAGGCGTGTGGCCCGCCTGCCGGTCCGCCCGGACCCGTTTCTCCAGAATACCGAGGTCCATACGAAAGTGAGCGTCCACTGGAATCTCTCGTACGTTGCCCTCCGGGAACCCGGCGAGGAGCGCCGCCTTGACCACCGAATGGTGGACTTGATCGGAGGCATAGATGATCCCGGACAGGAAGTCCGTCGGCAATCGAACCCGCCGAGCGGTTACCAGGGCCGAGAGGTTGGCGAGGGAGCCACCCGAGGTCAGGAACCCGCCGGCCGTGTCCGGATACCCGACGATCTGACAGAACCAACGGACCACGTTGGCTTCCAACTGCGCCAGGCCGGGTGCCGCGGCCCACACGCCCATGTAACGATTCACCGCATTGCTGATGAGGTCGGCCACGGCGGCATGAAACAAGCCGCCACCGGGGACATATGCCAGATAGCCCGGTCCCGAGGCCGTGAAACTGGTGGGGATGATATCGAAGAGGTCGTCGAGCAACACTTCGAACGGTTGGCCCTGCTGGGGCAGGTCCTCGACCAGGGAGCGTGCCAACTCGGCGCCGCCGGCCGTGTTGGCCGCGGGTTGCCTGGGGAGCGACTCGATGTGGGGGACGATCCGGCGCATGGCCGCATCGACCATCGCCCGCATGTCTCCCGCCGGCAGCTCCAGCGGCCACCTGGGGTCGTCGAGCGGAGAAAGCGGTGGCTCGGACATGTCGGGAAGTCTAGCACCGTGAGGGGCGAGATTCAGGGGGCTGGGATCGA
>JAZFYL010000166.1:0-2238 GCA_036443495.1 Gemmatimonadales bacterium
AGCCTGGACGGCCTGGGCGACGACTGGCCCATCGGCTACGACGACCTGAAGCCCTACTACGACGAGGTCGACCGGTTGGTCGGCATCTTCGGCAGTCACGAAGGACTGCCCAACGAGCCCGATGGCGTGTTCCTCCCCCCCCCCAGGCCACGGTGCTACGAACTCCTCGTCAAGCAGGCGTGTGACGAGCTGGACATCACCTGCATCCCGTCCCGGTTGTCGATCCTCACCCGCCAGCTGAACGGTCGCCCCGCCTGCCACTACTGCGGTCAGTGCAACCGCGGCTGCTCGGTCAACGCCAACTTCTCGTCCACCAACGTCCTCCTGCCACCGGCGCAGGCAACCGGGCGATTGACGATGATCACCAACGCCATGGCGCGCGAGGTGACGGTCGACGCGGATGGTCTGGCTACCGGCGTGTCGTACACCGACAAGACCGACGGCAGTGACCAGCACGTCGAAGCCTCGGTGGTCGTCCTCGCCGCAAGCGCATGCAGCTCCGCCCGGATCCTGTTGAATTCTAAATCCCCGTCGTTTCCCCAGGGCCTGGCCAATTCGAGCGGGGTCGTCGGCAAGTACCTGACGGACACGACCGGGTCCGACGTCGCCGGGTTCATTCCCAAGCTGGTGGGTAACATTCCGCACAACGAGGACGGTGTCGGCGGTGGGCACGTGTACATGCCATGGTGGCTGGACAACGCCAAGCTCGATTTCCCCCGTGGCTACCACGTGGAGATCTGGGGTGGGCGGGGCGTTCCCGGCTACGGCTTCATGGGCGGCATCCAGCACTACCCGGTCGGCGGAGGGTACGGGACGGACTTGAAGCAGGCCTATCGTGACTACTATGGGACGATCGTCGGTTTTTCGGGTCGTGGTGAGATGGTGCCCAACGAACACTCGTACTGCGATCTCGATCCCGACGTGACGGATCAGTGGGGCATCCCGGTGCTGCGGTTCCACTGGCAGTGGGGCGACTACGAATACCTGCAGGTCAAACACATGCAGGAGACGTTTCGGGAGATCATCGACGCCATGGGTGGTGAAGTCTGGTCGCCCATGCCGACCCGCGAGCAAGGCTACGGCATCGCGCCGGGCGGGCGCATCATCCACGAACTGGGAGTCGTCCGCATGGGCCGGGATCCCGCTACTTCAGTACTCAATTCCCACTGTCAGGCCCACGACGTCAAGAACCTCTTTGTGGCCGACGGCGGTCCGTTCGTATCGCAGGCCGACAAGAACCCCACTTGGACCATCATGGCGCTGGCGATGCGGACATCGGAGTTCATCACCTATTTCCGCAAGCGGGGTGAACTGTGAGCGATCTCACCCGGCGGGAAGTGGTCCAACTGTTGTCGGCGGTGGCCTGGACGTCCGTCTTTCGTCTCACGCCCGCCGAGGCCGATCGGGCGGCTCGGGCCGTTCGGAACGCCTCCTCCTACGTTCCCGAGTTCTTCACGCCCGAAGAATGGGAGACAGTCAGGTTGTTGGTCGATCTGATCATCCCGGCGGACGACCACTCCGGCAGCGCCACCGACGCGCTGGTCCCCGAATTCATGGACTTCACCCTGATGGACCGGCCGTCAAGCCAGGAACCGATGCGCGGTGGTCTCAAGTGGCTCGACCTCGCCTGTGACAGGCGCTACGGCAGGCGGTTCGTCAGGTGCAGTGACGAGCAGCGGGCCGAGCTGCTGGACGACATCGCCTGGCCCGATCGGGCTCCCCGGCGACTGACGCAGGGGGTAGCCTTCTTCAACAGCTTCCGTGATTTCACGGCCTCCGGATTCTATTCGAGCAAGCTCGGCGTGCAGGACCTGCAGTACTCCGGCAACCGTGCCATCGCCGAGTGGCGCGGGTGTCCGCCGGATGTGTTGGATCATCTGGGCGTGGCCTACGACGACGAGGAACAGTGAGCGGCGATAGACTAGGCATCGGTTTCATCGGCAGCGGGTTCAATGCCCGGTTTCACATGCAGTCGATGGTGGGTGTTCGTGACGCCGACGTGCTGGGCGTGTGGAGCCCCAACCGGCGGCGGGCCGGGGAAGCGGCCGCCCTGGCCCAACAGCTCGAAGTCGGCGAGGCGCGTGCCTACCGTTCCATCGGCGGCATGGTTGCCGATCCCGCGATCGACGCCATCTGGCTGTGTGGCCCCAACCAGGCCCGAATCGAGAACGTCGAGGAGGTCGTCGAGGCGGTTGCGGCCAAAAGCGGGACCCTCAAGGGCATCGCCTGCGAGAAACC
>JAZFYL010000167.1:0-2230 GCA_036443495.1 Gemmatimonadales bacterium
TTGCCGCCCGCCCGGGCCAGAGGAGACGCTTCGTCGAAACCGGCGTAGCTCCCGTCCGGATCGAATCGCAGGTCCACGGCGGCCATAGCCTCGTCCTCCAGCCCGAGGAACCTGGTCAGCACCAACACCGCCGGACGCAGGCCACCGGAGATGACGCGGACGGTGATGCCGGCGCGCCGCAGCTTCCGGACCACGCCCTCGACGCCCGGGATCCGTTCATCGATGTACTGCCGGCCCACCCGATCGACGTCCTCGGCGCTCGGCCGGATCAGCTCCAGCCGGCGCCCGTAGACCTCCTCCAGCGGCACCTCTCCGGCCATGGCAGCTTCGGTCAGGGCAGCAACCTGGCTGCGGTGCTCGGGCGACAATTCCTCCACGCCCTCGATGCGGGAGAGCGTGGAGTCACAATCGAAGATCACCGTCCGGAAGCTCGGCGCCAGGGAATTCTCCGTTCACTTATTGCTGCGCGGAAACTAACAAGAATGCCACGAATAATGAGTGCCAGGAATATTGAATGATGATGTGAAGGTCGAAGTTTCATTATTCACTATTCGTGGCATTCAATATTGCTGGCATTCTTAAGCCCGCTCGTCGATGATGATGCGGGCGAGGTCCCGTTCTTCCCGGTGCTTGATGCGGAGCACGAGGAACAGGGAGACCGTGCCGAGGCCGACCACGAGGCCCCACCAGAGACCCACCGCCCCTAGCCCCAACCCGAACGCCAGCCACAGGCTGACAGGCATCCCCAGGAACCAGAAGCCCAGCAGGCTTGCGATCATGGGGACCCTGGTGTCTCCCAGGCCGCGCAGGAGGCCGACGGAAACCACCTGGATACCGTCGAAGACCTGGAACACGCCGGCGATCGGCAACAGCAACGCCGCCAGGAACAGTACCTCGGCGTCTTTCGTGTAGATCCCGGCGAGGAATTCCGGAAAGGAGATGAAAGCGGCCGCGGTGAGGGTCATGAATCCGGCGCCCACGACCAGAGCGGCCATCGACGACCGCCGAACTCCGTCGGGGTCTTCCCGGCCGACGGCGTGTCCCACAACCACCGCGGCGGCCGATCCCACACCCACCGGCACCATGAAGGTGAGCGACGCCAGGTTGATGGCGACCTGGTGCCCCGCCACCTGGATCGTACCGAGCCAGCCCATCAACAAGGCGATCGTGCCGAACGCGCCCCATTCGAGCAGCATGTTGGTCCCGATGGGGGCGCCGAGCCGCAGCATGCGGCCGAGTGCCTGAGCGTCGAACACGCCTGGAGCCCGCTGGCGAAGGTAGTGTCCCAGGTCGCGCCACCCGAGCGCCAGCAGCAGAGAGGCCATGAGCCAGCGGCTGACCATGGTCGCCCAGGCCGACCCCAGCACGCCCATCGCCGGGAAGCCCCACGCTCCGAAGATCCAGGCGTAGTTGAGGACGGCGTTGACCACGTTGGCCGCTACGATGGTCACCATGACGGGCCGTGTGTGATGGTGGGCCTGCAGGGTCTGCCGCAGGACGACGAACGCAAAGAACGGCCACACGCCCGGGATGACCCGGTATACGTAACCGGCCGCCAGCGGCACGACCTCCTCCGGTTGTTGCACCAGCGTCAGCACCGGGTCGACGGTCAACAGACCGAGCGTCGTCGGCACGGTCAGGAGGAGCGAGAGGAGCAGCCCCCGCTGGAGGCCGCGTGAGACGGCCAGTTCGTCGCCGGCACCGAGCGCCTGGGCTACGATGGGATCGAGGGCGAACAGCACGCCCATCCCGAAGATGGAAAGGCCGAAGGAATACAGGTTGCCCAAGGCGACCGCGGCCAGCGCCACGGCCGACACGTGCCCCACCATGATGGTGTCCACCACGCCCATCAACATCATCCCCACCTGAATCATCACGATGGGGATGGCGAGCTTGAGGAGCACCCGGTAGTCGGCCCGGGTGGGTGGGTACTTGGACCAGAACGGCATTGGGGAAGATAGTGCGGAGTGCGGTGTGCGGAGTGCGGAGGTACTTCGTGACCGGGCTGTAGATCGTCTCGTGGATGGGGCTACTGTCGGTGCCCTTCCTCACCGCACCCCGCACCCCGCACACCGCACAAGAGACTACCTGCTGGCTTGCACCACCGTCATCCTGCCGACCCGCCTGGCGTCGCCGGCTTCGATATGATAGAAGTAAACGCCGCTGGCGACCCGGCGGCCGTCGCGGTTCCGCACGTCCCACTCGGCTTCCCCGCCGAAGGTCGAGGAGT
>JAZFYL010000168.1:0-2188 GCA_036443495.1 Gemmatimonadales bacterium
AGGTGCTGCGGGACGTGGTCGACGCGTTGGCCCACGCCCACGAGCAGGGGGTCGTGCATCGGGACATCAAACCCGACAACGTGATGTTGAGTGGACGGCACGCCTTGGTCATGGACTTCGGCGTGGCGAAGGCGGTGAGCGAGGCGACGGGAAGGCAAGTCTTGACCACCGCCGGTGTTGCGGTGGGAACGCCCGCGTACATGGCGCCGGAACAGGCCACCGCCGACCCAAACACGGATCATCGAGCGGACATCTATGCGGTGGGCGCGGTCGGCTACGAGTTGCTCACCGGACGCCCGCCGTTCACGGGCACGTCGCCCCAGATGATTCTATCGGCACACGTCACCGAGCCGGTGGTGCCGGTCACGAAGCACCGGCAGCACGTGTCAGCGGTGCTCAACGATCTCATTCTGAAGTGTTTGGAAAAGCACCCCGCCGACCGTTGGCAGACGGCGGAAGAGTTGTTGCCGCATTTGGAGGCGTTGGCGACGCCGAGTGGCGGCATCACCCCCACCGATACCGCCCCGATCACTGCTGCGCGACCCGCTCGTCGTAAACCGGCTGCGACGGCGACCGTCGCGGCCATTGCCGCGGCCCTCGTGCTCGTGGGTGTAGGCGCAGGCGTGCTGCTCATGAACCGTGGCCCCGAGCCGATCACCGTGGGCCGAACCACCCAGCTGACGCTGGAGCCCGGTCTCGAGCTCGACCCGGCGATCTCTCCGGATGGAAGGATGGTGGCCTACGCGGCCGGGGCCTCGGGGCGGATGCATATCCACCTCCGCCAGGCAAGGGGTGGGCGATCGATCGACCTCACTGAAGAGCTCGCCGGCGATCACCGCTGGCCCCAATGGTCTCCCGATGGCAACCAGATTCTGTTTCACGCAGAAGGAGCCATTTACGTCACGCCCGCCCTAGTCGGCACACCCAAGCGATTAATCGGGCCGTTCCCCGGAGGCGCTGAGGGGGCAGTGGGAGCGTTCAGCGCGGCTTGGTCGCCCGATGGTCGCCGCATCGTCTACGCGGTGGGAAACGGCATCTACTTCGCATCGTTGGACGGCGGCGAGCCGGAGAGAATCGGTGAAGAATTTGAGCCCCACTCCTTCCAGTGGTCTCAAGATGGATCACGGATCGCCTACGTGGCAGGAAACCCACTCTACGTATTTGGAACCGTTAGCATTGGGAACATCGCGCCGAGTAGACTACGGACCCTCGCGCTGTCCGACGGTGGGTTCACGGACTTGACCGACAAAGAGCATGTCTACGTGAGTCCCGTGTGGCTGTCTCGTGACAACCAACTCCTCTACGTGTCGAATGAGGGAGGAGCCAGAGACGTCTACCAGCTGCCCTTGAGCTCTTCGGGCGGCCCGGCCCGACCGCCGATTCGGCTTACAACTGGATTGGATGTATTGACCATGAGCCTCTCGGCGGACGGCAGTACCCTCGCGTACTCCGTCTTCAGATATGACGCGAATGTTTGGTCGGTACGGGTACCGCGGCGCGGCTCGATCTCCGTTGGGGAGGCGCAACCAGTCACCGAAGGCAACCAAGCCATCGAAGGCATCGGCGTTTCCAGTGATGGACGTTGGCTCGCGTTCGACTCGAATCGAAGTGGTAATCAGGATATCTATCGACTTGCACTACCCGACGGGGAACCCGAACAGCTCACCAGCCATCCCGCGGCGGATTTTTATCCCAGTTGGTCGCCCGACGACCAGGAAATCGCATTCTACTCATTCCGAGAGGGGAGTAGGGACCTCTACCTGATGGACGCTGATGGTGGGTCGCTTCGGCGGCTATCAGACGATCCGACGCAAGAGCGGTATCCCGACTGGTCACCTGATGGGAACCGGCTGGTCTTTCAATCCGACAAGACCGGCAATCAGGAGATCTACGTCATGTCCCGAGAGAGCCGCTCGTCGGATTGGAGTGTACCACGGCAACTCACATTCGACGGCGGCACGGGTCCCCTCTGGTCGCCTGACGACCGGTGGATCGCGTATGTCGGAGAACGGGGGCTTCGAGTGGTTTCACCGGAAGGGGGCGATCCTCGCACCTTAGTGGAAAGCGATGGGAGAGAGGGCAGGCCGGCACCGGTCTTTGCTGGATGGTCATCTGACGGAACGCAAGTGTATTACAAGGCGAGTGGTGCAGAAGGGACGGCCAGCTTCTGGGCGGTTCCTGTCTCTGG
>JAZFYL010000169.1:0-2555 GCA_036443495.1 Gemmatimonadales bacterium
TCAAGGCCAGAGTGGTGGCCTGGCCTTCCACCAAGGCACGGATGTCCACTCGGCCGGGCTGAAGAGCGCGCACCTCGCCGGTCAGTGAATCCACCCGGGCTACTAACCCATTGCTCGATGACCAACGGATCGCCCTGCCGCCCAACGAGGCGCCGCCGACTCCTAGGACGGTCGCCTGTAGGACGGTACTTTTTCCCGGGCGGAGCGATTCCCGCGGCGCGGCAATGGTAATCGACGCCACCGCGTCTCGCTGGGTCGTCACGGTCACCCGGCTCGAGTCCCGGTGTGAACCGGTGCCGGCGACGACGAACGTCGCGCCGACCCCGGCGGCAGCGACCTCCCCACGATCGGTAACCGTGACGACGGTCGAATCACCGCTGTACCATTCGATGGAGTGATCTGTCAGGATCGCCCCGGCACCGTCGAGTACCGTGGCCGCGAGCAGGGCGGTATCACCCACCGTCAGGGTGGTCGCCTTGGGTAACAACGCCACCCCGGCTACCGGCGAGCGCTCTACCGGCGGCACCTGCTGACGGGCGAACCAAGCGGCGCCGGATCCCCCGGCGATCACCGCCAGCAGGGCCACCCAATGCCACCGTCTAGCCGGCCGCTGCTCCGGAGACGCCGTGATCGTGGGGCCAGGCCGGGACACTGGTCGAGTGGCGGCCGAGTCAACGAGCGACGGAGGGATCGGAGTCGTCGCGGCCTCGCCGGCTCGTTCGGAGGACACCACGGTTGCCACCCCGTCGGGTGTCCGGCGCATCACCGGGCTGACCGGCGTAGTCGGCATGCTGGCCTGAGACTGGTGAGCCCCGACCAGCCCGGCGATCTGCTGGAAAGTGGCGTCGCCCGGCAACAGCGGCATGGCGCCGAGTGCCTGGAGCGCATCAGCCAACGTGGAGAATCGCTCGTCTGGGACCTTGGCCAACATCCGGTGGATGGCCTGGGCCAACTCCACTGGGCAGTCGGCCCGTCGTTCCACCAGAGACGGCACGGGATCGTGCACCTGGGCGTGGATCACGCTCAAAGTGGTCCCATCGAATGGTCCCACTCCCGCCACCATCTCGTAAGCCACGATACCCAGAGCATACTGATCCGAACGCCAAGTTACTTGGCCTGTCTGGCACTGCTCGGGGCTCATGTACGCCGGCGTGCCCACGACCATGCCGGTCTGGGTGTTGCTAGGCGATTCCATGACCTTGGCGATGCCGAAGTCCGTCACCAGCGCCTGGCCGGTACGCTCGACCAGGATGTTGCCCGGCTTGATGTCGCGGTGGATCACCCCCTGCACGTGAGCGTGCGCCAGCGCGCTGCCGACGTGGTAGAGCATGGCGCGGATCGCTTGAATCGGGAGTGGACCGGCCTCCTTGATGATCGTCTCGAGTGAGCATCCCTCCACGAACTGCATCACGAAGTACTGCAGATCCTCGAATTGGCGCACCGCGTGAATGGTGATGATGTGCTGGTGGTTGAGGTTGGCGACCGTCACCGCCTCCTGGCGGAAGCGCTGCGCCATCCCCTGGCCCATGAGCAGGGAGGGGGACATGACCTTGATCGCCACCTTGCGGTCCAGCGCCACCTCGTGGGCCAGGTAGACCGCCGCCATCCCGCCGCGGCCAATTTCACCCTTGATGTCGAACTCGCCGATCGTGGCCCGCCGAAGCTTGGCCAGGATCAGATCCCAAGGGGAAGTGAACTGTGTGGCCTGGCCGGCCTGGAATGACGTCGTCTTGGACGTCCCGCACGAGGGGCAGAAGCGGTCCACCTGTTGGAGAACCTGCCCGCAGTTGCGGCACGCCACCGGCTCGCCGCACTTGCTACAGAACGGTTCACCCGCACGTACCGATTCGTTGCAGGCATTGCAACGTGCCCCATTGAGTGTCTCTTCAGTTGGACCCGTCATCGACCATCGACCCTCGTCCGGCGCGCTTCCTGGCGCCAACGACCTGGATGTAAAGGTATACCGACAAGGGCGTTACGAGGCTCATCTCATGTATGACACGAGATCGAACCCCGCACAACGCCCACCACAGCCCCTTCAGAGGTGCAAAGGATTGCAAGTGGCGTTCCCATCCCCCCGCACCCTCCGCCCTGACCGCCTGACCGTCCGACCGCCTGACCGCCCTACCGCCTTACCGCCCTACCGCCCTACCGCCTTCCCACCCATCTTTACTCGGCCTACCAGCTCCCACGAGGAACCCATGCCCCGCAAACCGCCCTCCCACAAATCACGCGGCATCGCCACGGCGCTCGCTGCCACCCTGGGCGTATTCGGCGTCCACCGCTTCTACGTCGGCAAAGTGGGAACGGGACTTCTCATGCTGCTGACCGGCGGTGGCTTTGGGATCTGGTATGTCTACGACGTGATCATCGTGGCGAGCGGTGCCTTTCGGGACGCCGACGGCTTCGCTCTGACGGAGTGGGGGCCCGAAGGTATTGGCCGGGATCATCTCCTAGCCGAGGAGGTGATGGAAGAACTGGACGCCTTGCGGGCCGACATGGTCGACATGCAGGAGCGTCTCGATTTCACCGAACGGCTGCTGACGCGCAGCACC
>JAZFYL010000170.1:0-3038 GCA_036443495.1 Gemmatimonadales bacterium
GAAGACGGCCGCTCGGTCGTGAGCACCGACGTAATCTACCGCGGCGACTACGGTCGCCTGCGAGACGTTCTGGTGGGTCCTGACGGCGAAGTGTACATCGCTACGAGCAACGAGGACGGGCGCGGTCAGCCGGCGTCGGACGACGACCGGATCCTGAAGATCACGCGGCGGGGCGTGAGCTAGCCGGTATTACGTCCGGCGCTCTTCGCGCTGGGGCTGCCGTTGATGTTCAGGTGGTGCCGGACTGAGCGTTTTGACGGCTCTTAGGGCCACGAGGGAGTCCTGACGGTATCCTAGAACCCGAACACACAACGGCCGTGAGGAAATCGGGGCCACTAGGCACCGAATAAATGCCGAAGTGTCTCAGAGAGGCTCTCAGAGGTTAGTAGTGCGGGTTCGCTTCGGACCTAGTTCGGTCGTGCCTGTTCCACGATCCGCTCGGCATCGTCGGGGAGGAGGAGCCGTTCCTGGACTAGGCGCTGCGCCGCCTGTCGGATGCGCTCCACGTAGCTCTCCTGATCCGGGTAGCGCTCCTCGAGCGAGAGGCGCTCGTCCCGGGTGAGCCTCCGTTCCCCCTCCGTCTCCGCGAAGGGAACATACGAGCCGGTGGTACCGCAGACAGCGTTCTCGGCGAAGCCGGCCCGTCGGAGGTTCCATCCCGTGTAGGTGGCGGTGGGCACCTCCACGAACGGGTGCCGGATGCCGGCGATATTGTTGCCATCGGCGTCCTTCGCTCCCACAAGGACCGGATAGGCCGGGCCCTCGTCGGGAGGCAGGGAGCTGTAGTCGAGCAGGCGAGCCTTTTTGGCGAACCCGAAGTACCGGAATCCGGGGATGGCGACGAAGGCGGCCCGGGGATGGTAGGGGGCGACCAGCGTGCCGTCGCGAACGTTAGGATAGCGGCTCGCAGGTGGCTCGGTCCCGTGGGTGATCCATTCGCCCATCGCCACGATCAGAGCCCGGCTGTGGGCGTCGTAGTCGAGCGGATTGCTGAGCTGCTGGCAGATTCCCTGCGACGGCGCGCCGGCCGGGGAGTGCTGGTGGCCCGCTAGGAAGTAGGCCCGGACGTTCTCCGGAAGCTCTATGTGGCCGCCCCGGGTATCGGTGACCACCAGCGAGGCGGTGGCGACCCACATCTCCGTGTCCGTATCGATGTGGAAGATTTTCGGGCAGTTCCCGCGCGCTTCACAGCGGGCCAGGATTCCGTCGGTTTGGCCGCTGATGGGGTCGGTGAGGACGCCGTAGGTGAAGGGGAAGTGGTGACCGGGCATCGTATGCTGCTCATGCTGGCGCGAGTAGTCGCCGGGCACTGAGAAGGGTATGTTCACCTGGGTCAACCGGGAACCTGCCACGATGGGAAGGATGCCCTCGAAGACCACTCTCCCCTCCAGGTCCTCGTGGAATCCCTGGTATAGCCAATCGCGAAGGAACCGGCCGCTCTGCGAGATCCCCATTCCCATCGCCATCTCGATGTGACCGGTCAGGGGATTCGTGCTTCCCTCTTGGTCCTCCGCCTCGTAGCGTAGGAAGGATACGACGTCCCGCGTCGCGGCGAAGCCGATCCCCATGACCACTGGATCCTTGGCCGGATAGACGAACTCGTAAATCGCTCCGCCATCGAACCCTGCCGGGCGATCGATCCGGATCTCATCCTCTGATACATACGACCACCTCAGGTCGGCCGGCGTCTGCCGCGGATCCCGCTCGTGCTGACGCACCGTCAGCGTGGCCAGGGACGGATCCAAGTCGGCGGCGGGGTAGTTGAGCGTCGCCGTGCTCGGGTTCGTCATATCGTCGAAAATGAACTCGTGCCGGTGAGTTCCGGTGACCGGAGAGCCGTCGGCCTGGGTGGGAATCGGGAACTCGCCGCGCATCCGGCCGCGCTCGGGCGACACATCGGCCTGCCAGCCGTTCCACACCATCGTATAGCCCTGGTTCATCAGGAACCCGGTGCCGATCTCTGATGCCAATCGGGGATCGTTCGTGTTGGGGCCGCCATTTATCCGATGGCCCATCGCGCGCTTGCCTCCCCGATTGAGGACGTCGTAGAAGATGCGCCCATTTCCTCGGGCCATATCGACTGGTTTGAGGATCTGAACGTCCACCGTATACTCGACTCTGCCCCGCTCGTTGCGGGGAGCGCTGTCCAGGTTCACGATCCCGGCGTTGCGGGGGTCCGCCGGGTCGAGCTCGCCCTCGGCATAGCCGATCAGCCACTCGTACGTGCCCACGTCCCCGAAAACGTGGCCCTCGAAGGTCGGGCTGTCCCGCTCCGTGATCACCAGTCGGGTGATCTGCGCGTCGGCACCCACCGGGGTCAGGACCAGAATCAGGGCCGGCACCAGGGCGCCAGGGATCGGAAACAACAAAGCGGATCGTCTCATCTTCGTTTCACCTGGTTAGGCGGTTCCCCTAGGGATCCGGGGCCGGAGGGCCCGTCGCCCCTCCCCTTCGCACCTCGCCTGCTGCCACCGGAGCCCCTTTGGACGTCCTATCCGTCGCGGCGAGGTCGGAGAAGTCGGGCCGCGCGGGAACGGACGGTGCAGGGAGATGGGACAAGGGCAGCTCCTCCGCGGCTCTGGCTCCCCGACGGGCGAATCAGGACGGACCTCGGAGTATTATCCGGCGAGGCTGCGGGGGTCAAGGCGCCAGCGCGTGCCCGGGCGCTGGCCCGGGGCCGCATCGTGGCGGAGGTGGGTGGGTAAGAGCGATCAACGAGTACGTCTCTCTGAGGCAATGGTCTCGATAGGACCGTACAGTGCAAGAAGGGGGGACACGCCCCAGGACATCTTCGTGATGCTTTCCTTCAGTGGATTGAAGGGAAGGCTTCCGACGAAGAGGTAGTCGTCGGGTGGGATGAGCAAGTGAAGCCGATTCGTTGGCCGGGTGGCAACGTTACACGCTCACTGTAAAGTCCCGGCGGTAACGTTTCGGCTTGCGCCTACCGGCCCACTCTCGGATGTTGACCTCTTGACCTTAGCCGGGGATCGCGATCGTGATGGGAGTCGTGATCGGACTCCTGGCGGCTGCCGAGATGG
>JAZFYL010000171.1:0-3757 GCA_036443495.1 Gemmatimonadales bacterium
CCGACCTGCTCGACCAGGAGATCCGAACCGCGGGTACCAACCTGGCAGCCGACCAGCCGCCGGTGGTGTACGCCGGCGCCAACGCCTTCGCCATCAACGCAGACCTGACCTCCAATGTGGCCAACGATCTGTTCGCGGTCTACGTAGACCTCGATGCTCCGGCCGGCCAGGTCACGGGCTTCCCGCTGGGGAGCGCCCAGCCGATCCCCCAATCCGCCCCGGCGTTCACCTACCCGCTGGCGAACTACACCGGGAACATGGCCGAGACGATAATCTTCTTCTTCGAGCCCGACGCCTCCACCGCTGATGCCACGGATTTTCGGCTCATGCGGCAGATCAACGACCAACCGGCTGAGGTGCTGGTGCGGAATGTCCTCCCATACCCGGGACGCACCTTCTTCCAGTACTTCTACGAGAACGGCGGCCGCATAGACACGGTCCCCGGCACGTGGTCTCCGATGTCGCACTTCGTGGCCCAGTACACCGGGGACGAAACCACCATGCCCCTGGCCCGTATCAACCTGCTGCGCGCGACCGAAGTCAATTTCACCGTCACCAACGGCCGCGCCGGAACCGCCCAGCGGACCCAACAGATGAGTTTCATCGTTTCCCTGCCCAACACGGGAATCGAGCAGGCCCAGACGTGCGGGGCTACTCCCATCCTGGCTGTTCCCCTGATCGCGACCTCCGGCGGCACCGCAGGCGCGGAAACCATCGATCTCACGTGGCCGGCGGCCGCGGACGAGGTCGGTGGCGAGCGCGACGTGTTGCGCTACGTGATTTGGCGCCGCCCCTTCGGGGCAGCCGTATGGGGCGACCCGTATCGGTCGATCCCGGCCGGCAACGCCACCTACCTCTTCAACGATCAACAAGTCGCGGTCGGTGAAACCTGGGAGTATCAGCTGGCCGCCCAGGACTGTACCCCGGCCCTGTCACTCGGGGCTATAGACCAGGAATTGGTCGTCGCCGGACCATAAGCATCATACATAGAGCAGGAGTGTAGCTATGTGTACTCTACGAGATGGAGCAATGCGCCCTGTGGCCAACGAGCGGGGGATCGCCCTGATCACGGTTCTGTTGATTGCGCTGGCGGTCAGTTCCCTCGCCGTGGCGGCCACCATGGTGGGCATGAACGGCAGCCTGATTCGCAAATATTCGTCCCTCACCGCCATCATGGACGACGCCGCCGTCGGCGGGCTGGAAGAGGCCCGGAGTGCCCTCAACGGGAACGCCTCGCTGTACCCTGCAGGTGGCGGTTATGCTACGCTCGAGAGCAGCGTCCCCGTGGTCAACGCCATGGGCGACACCATTTGGGGCCTGCGGCGCTCCACGTACGTTGGGCCCAGCGGTATCATCTCAGGCCAGTACGGAGTGTTCGGCAGCATCATCAGCGAAGTCACCGACGGCCGCGGCAACCGACGCATCCGCCGGATGGTGGTGAACCAGGAAAGTTTCGCCAAGTTCGCATATTTCACCGATATCGAGCCGAGCTGGATCCGCTTCGGCAATACCGACGAGATCTTCGGCCCGGTTCACTCCAACAGCGACATCCGGATGTATGCCCCCTCGGGTGGGAATCAGGCGACGTTCCACTCCAATGTCACCACTGCCGGTGTCGTCCAGAATCCATCTTACGGCAACTTCATCGTCGGCTACGACGAGGGCGTCACGCCTGTTCCCATGCCTGGCACGCCGGCCCTCAACCTGCTCCGCACGCAGGCCATAGCCGGCGGGCTCTATTTCGTAAGTTCTACCGCAGGCAACTACGGAGAGACGGAGATGCGCGTCGAATTCGTAGCGGTGGATTTCGACGGCGATCCGCTGACCGTCGACGACATCGAAGGCTTCGTGCGGGTCTACCAGAATGCAGGCCAGGAGCGCTACGTAGTGGCGGGGGCCTCATACTGGGGCAACCGGGTGTATACCGCCGGCGAGAACTGCGGCGAATGGCTGGGCGGAGTATTCACCTCGTTCAACAGCATGGCTACGACGGCCCAGAAGAACGCGGCCTTCGACGGCGGCTCGGCCGCTTGCTTCCTCGGCGGCGACGAACGCCTCAATAATGGGGTGTTCGACCCCAACGAAGGCGGCGGCAACTGGATCGCGTATGGCGGCGCGCCGGCGGCGGGACTCTGCGCCATCCGTCCGGACTGTGGCTACCTCCACCCGCTCACGCGGAACGTCAACATCAATTCCAAGGGCGTGGTCTTCATCGACGGCAAAGTGGCCGTGAGCGGCGTCGTCCGCGGACTCACTACGCTGGCGGCCTCGGACGACATCATCATCGTGGATGACATCATCCAGGATACCGATCCGGGGGCCAACCAGTGCGATCGTGACCTTCTGGGACTGTTCTCGCAGAACGATGTCATCGTGGCCCACAACACGCGTAACTCTCCCTGGCGCCGGCCCGGCAGCGGCACCTATCGCACCATGGGATCGACCGATCACGAGACAATCCATGCGGTGGTGCTGGCCTTGAACATCTTCACGGTCCAGAACTACAACTTCCGGCCGGATGCCGGATCCACCGGCCGACAGAATTGCGAACTCGTCAATTGGGGGCGTGGATGCCTCTATCTGACGGGGGGGATCATCCAGACGACACGCGGGGCGGTCGGCCTGACCAGCGGCGCCGGCAGCCTCAAGCGCTACGACTACAATACCTGCGCGGCGACCACTCCCCCGCCGTACTTCCCGACCACGGGAGTGTTCATCCGAAACCACGTTTACGATATCGACCCGGCGGGCTTCGACGTTCTCGCGTGGTACGCCACCCATCAGCGCTAACCGGAAGGACGACAACTTTCGGAACGCGAAACGCCGAGGAACCCTCCGAGGCTGCTACGGTAGCCGAGGCGTGCGAGCGCGAGTTGCGCCGGGGCGAGCCGCCGTCGAGGTAAAGCGCGGCACCTGGTGGCCCTCGTCGACGCGGTTTGGCGCATGAAGGACTAGGCCCCCGTGCGGCTCGCCTTCGCTTCGAGTGGCGGAAATCTGAACGTGGTTCCCGCCGGAATGGGACATTCCAAGGAGACGGAAATGCAACACGCGTCCAGATCGGTTTTGATCCGCTTGTGTCGCGTTGCGATCGGGCTCGTCGTTGTGACGTCGGTGCCTTTGCTCTTGGCCGCACTACCCCGCGAACGCCTGGAACACCGGAGGGAACGTCAGCAGGAACCCCAGCAGGACGAGGACGATGCTGACGGTGCGCACGCGTCGGAAGTCGACCTCCTTGTGACTCCACATCTTCGCGAGGATGATCCAGCCCACCAGCCAGATCACGACGCCGACGAGAGCCTTCCCGCTCAGGGGCCCGACGCCCACGACGAGATTCAACGCCTGGGCAGCCCCCGAACTCGCTTCGGCAGCCACCACGGTCACCCCGAACACGCCCACACCGATGCCGCCTGCGAGCAACGCAGCGGCGGCCGAGCCGTTTGGCAGGTGGGATGAGTTCTGGGAGTTCTGTTCCATTTCCTGCTCCGTGTTCACGGTATCGGCGCCGCTTTGTTGATGAACGCTCCCAGCAAGCCCGCGATCCCTGCCGCTGTGAAGGCGAAGAAGTAGACGAGGAGAGCCGCCTTCCGCATCTCTGGGTCATGGGCGATCTGGTTGCGGTATCGCGTGAGGATGAATGCCACCACGGTTGCGAGGATTGGGGCCAGCCAGCTCACGTGCTCCTTCCATTCCATTCCGAAGTGATGCCAGATAGCGAGACTCGAGTCATCCAGCAGGAACAAGCGTGGGTACGCGATGA
>JAZFYL010000172.1:0-3274 GCA_036443495.1 Gemmatimonadales bacterium
CCATCGACGACCTGCTGTTGTACTTTCGCATCGGCTACCGGATCGCGAACGAGTCCATCTTCCCAAACTGGAGCGAGGGATCGGAGTTCAAGGCGTTACGGGATGCAATGATGAGCCGCTGATGGCCGCTTCACCGCCATACCGGCGGCAAATAGTTCCACCGCACGAGGAACGCGACCACCAGCAACGCCACCATAGAGAACAGAGTTCAGGGTCGACAGGGACGGAGTCGGCAACCCGCGCGGTCCGAACCCGCGTAGAACCTCCACGCGGTCACCGCGCACCACGGTCAGTGCCATGCCGGGAACGTCGTACTGACGCATGAGGGCGGGAACGAGTGCATCTAGGCCCTCGAGCGCTTGGGCCCGCAGCGGATTGGAAGGTGCGCCCAGAAGAGCGCATGCGACCCATGCAGTGCGCCAACACGGGATCAAGGCTCTCACGCGCACCGGTAGCTCACCCTCCGTTCCCTTCCAAGATGTCGTCGATCCGCGCCATGACGTCCTGCAGATGGGCCCGCGTAACCCGATCCCCGATGCGACCGGCCGCTCGTTCCACCTCGTCGCGGAGATCGGCTAGCTGGGCCCGCACGAGTGGCCGGATGTCCGACCGGCTCATATTGGGAGCCGCACCCTGGAACTGGTTGGAAGTGGGTTGCTCGGTCATGAGATATACCATGCGCTCGAGATAGGCTCGCTGGAGAGAGCGGCGGTAATTGTCGACCGTTGCGACCGTTGACAGGTCACGCCACACCGCCGATCGAGTGTCGTCCAGAAACTCCAACAACGGGTATGGATCGTCGTCGGTCGTCTCGAGCTCGGCCAGGCTTCCCATACGCCTTGGATCCAGCAGGCGGTTGAGAATCCCCGCCTGGCGCGCCGAGAGGCGTTCGAAACCGCCACGCGCCGGACCCACTCGCTCCAGGATCGCCGGCTCGTTGAGCCATGTTGGGGCTTCGAAAACTTCCCGTGCCAACCACGCCATGGCGTCCTTCTGCCGCTGCCGAGGAAGCCCGTCGTACACGGCGCCCGGCTGATCGGCTGTCTTGAGATCCACGTTCACCCCACCCACCACGGTGAGGACGTGCCCCACGTAGCGCTGCCACTGGCTCAGGGCCTCGCCGTACAGCTCAGCCAAGTCGCTATAGTCCTCGCCCGGTTTCGTCGTCCACGCCACGAGATTCGGGACGATGCGTCGCAGGTTGGTCATGCCGTATGTGTCGGCCAACACCGGGTCGTCGCCCATGTCCTCCGTTTGAGCCCGGGGGTCGGACACGCCCAATCCCCTTTGAGGGAGGTACCGGTACATCGGATCGTCGGCCCGCTCCACGATCCACCGATCGAGAGTCCCGAGCTCGTCGTTGGGATCATCGGCACCGGGGATGACGCGGTATCCCCAGTTGACCGCGTAGTGATCGTACGGTCCGATGTGGCGCAGGAAGTCCATCGGTTGCAGGCCGTCGCCGGGCTGCGCGATGTAGTTCTGCCGCGCGTAATCCATGATGGTGGGCGCCACCCCCATACGTCGCGAGAACGACGCCGAGCGTAACGAGTCCACAGGGTAGGACGAGCTGGCGATCATGTTGTGGGGTAGCCCGATGGCGTGACCGATCTCGTGTGTGATGACTTGCTCCATGGCCTCGGCCATCAATTCGTCGGAGATTGGGAGTTGCCGGGCATCGGGGTTGGCCGCGCCGGTCTGGACCATCATCCAGTTGCGGTACGACCGCATGTGGTTGTGGTACCAGACGATGTCCGACTCGATGATCTCGCCCGTGCGCGGGTCCGACGTACTGGGGCCCTGCGCGTTCCGGGTGAGACTGGCCGCCCAGCGCACCACCGAGTAGCGGACGTCCTCAGGGTTCCACTCGGGATCCTCCTCGGGTGTGGGCGGGTCGCGGGCGATGATGGCGTTGCTGAAGCCCGCCGTCTCGAAGGCGGCCTGCCAATTCTCCACCCCCTGCTTCACCGCGTCGCGCCACCGTTCGGGCGTCGCCGGGTCGACGTAGTAGACGATCTGCTTCACCGGGTCGACCAACTCGCCACGGGCGTACGCCTCCGGGTCGCTGGGCTCCAGCCGCCACCGCCGGATGAAGGTCTCGGTCGCCGCCTTCTGCTCGTCCAACCCGAAGTTCACCCGCTGCACCGTGGAGAAGCCCACCCGGTTGTCGGCGTGTCTCGGCATCATCGGCTCGGTGGGGAGGAGCACCATGGACTGGTGCATCTCCATGGAGATCGTGCCGGTCTGTGCCCCGGCGGGCGGGGCGCCGGCGTCGTACGTGAGTATATGTCGCACGTTCACGTTCAACGGGAAGCTCTGCATGTATTGGATGAAGCTCCGGGACCGATCGAGGCGGCGGACCTGATAGGTCCGGCGTTGGGCAGCCCGCAGGCCGGACAGGGACGGCGTGTCGCCGGCGAAGAAGTCGGTGACCTCCACGACCGACCCGTCGCCGGAATCTGTGCGGGCCTCGATGTCGAAAGCACCCAAGATGGGGGCGAAGTTGTTACTCATCACCGACTGGTAGATGGGCAGCGACGTATCGGCCGTAGATCCCGTTTCGTACCGGCGGAGGAGAATCCGGTCGTCCACCCGCTCCCATCGCACCAATTGCCGGCCGGTCGCCACGCCGGCGGGAACGAAGCCGCCGAGCCCCGGGGGTACGCCGGCAATGCGGCTGATGAGGAGCATGTCCCTTCCCAGGAGGGAATCGGGAATCTCAAAGAAATAATCGTCGTCCACCTTGTGGACAGAAAACAGGCCATCGTCGGATATCGCCTCGGAGGTGACTACGTCTGAGTAAGCCTTGGGGCCCTTCTCGTCCTGCGGTCGGCCACGCTCGCCCTGTTGACGGCCGGCAACCGGCGACGGCGATGGTGTCGCCTCTGCCGACCCACTGGCACAACCGGCCACCGCTGCGGCCAATACCGTGATCCACGCAAACGTCAAACGCATCTGTCTACTCATTCGGTGGCTTCTCCGTTGGATGTTGGTGATCAGTCGTGCGGGCCGAGAGGCGGGGCGAGGCCCGCGCCAACAACAACATAACCTACGAGAGTGCGGGTCTGGCATTTCCTGAAACGCCGGAAACGGTTCCTCAGCTGTCTTCGGAAGACCCCCAACCCCGGTCATTCAAGGCGCTTTGATGCGTCGTGGCGTGATGGATCGTGAAACAATATATTGTTTCACGACGTATTAACCGGCATGGAGACGTTGAGATGAGCGACCCCAGATCCTACCTGCCGCTGACGGGACCGGTGTTCCACATTCTGCT
>JAZFYL010000173.1:0-2087 GCA_036443495.1 Gemmatimonadales bacterium
AAAAAAATCGGCCTGGCGCAGCATCCACGGGACCAGCAGCCATAGACCCAGCACGCCGGCCGCGCTACCTGCCAGCCACCAGGTTCGTTTCAGGCCGCGCGCAGCCACTCGACCAACGCCCGTCCCACGCGGGTGACGTCGCCCGCGCCCAACGTAAGCAGGGCATCCCCCGGCTTCACAATCTGGCGTAGCTGCTGCTGCAGCGCCTTGCCGTCCGGCTGATACAATGTCTCCACTCCACCGGCCCGGGCCGCGTCGGCCCCCGCCTCTCCTGTGACGCCCGGAATCGGCTCCTCCCGAGCGGCGTACACGTCGGTTACCAACACCAGATCAGCCCCGGTCAATGCCCGACCCATGGCCGCACCTTCCCGCTCAGTTCGGGAGTAGAGATGCGGCTGTAGCACCACAACCAAGCGCCGGTCAGGAAATGCCTGTCTCGCCGCGCTCAGAACCGCCCGAACCTCCGTGGGGTGATGGGCGTAGTCGTCGACGAACTCGATACCCTTGGCCTCACCCAGCCGCTCGAACCGTCGGCCAACGCCGGTGAACGCCTCGAGACCCTCAATGGCCGGCGCGAGAGGGACGCCCATCCTCCAGACCACCGCGATCGCCGCCGCCGCATTGCGCACATTGTGGAGGCCCGGCACCCGAAGCCGCACCTCGATCTCCTTCCCGTGGGGCAACGAGACGGCGCACAACGTGTGATCGGGAGCCTGGGCCACGTCGGTCACCCGGACGTCGCCGGCGCCCACGCCGAAGCTCACAATTTGGTTTACTACACCTGCACTAACACGTTGTACTGCATCATCTTCCGCTGGCGCCACAACGATGTCCGCACGCCTGAGAAACGAGGTGAATGCCGCCTCCATCGCCGCCACAGAACCGTAGCACTCCAGGTGCTCGGGCTCCACGTTGGTGACCACGGCCAACCACGGGTTCAGCTCGAGGAACGCCCCGTCGAACTCGTCCGCCTCGACCACGAACAGATCCCCTTCCCCGACCTTGGCGTTGCCCCCCCACTGGGCGACTCGGCCCCCGGCAATGCCGGTCGGCGCCAGACCCGCCGCGGTCAGCATCTGGCACGTCATCACGGTCGTGGTCGTCTTGCCGTGGGTGCCCGCGATCCCGATCACTCGTCCGTGCGCCACCAGCTGCGCCAGAGCCCTCTTGCGCGGCACCACCGTGATTCCGGCCTGGCGGGCGTACTGCAACTCGGCATTGGTCTCGGGAACCGCCGCCGACACGATGACGGCACGCGCTCCCTCCAAATGCGAGACGTCGTGCCCTGCCACCACGTCGACCCCAACCGCCGTCAGGTCCGAGGCTCCGGATGGATCGAGATCGCACCCGCTGACGGACACACCCCGGCTCCGGGCCACTAGCGCCAGGGCACTCATCCCGGCTCCAGCCACCCCCATGAAATGCACGTGCCTGGCGTCCGAGGGGTCGAACAGATCCATGTTTTTAAACTGTGGAGATGAGCTAATGTAATATGAATTCAGGAGTTGTGAAAGCCTGAGGTCACCCGAGCAACTCCAAAACATGACGGGCGATGTCTGAACCGGCGTGTGGTCTACCACGTTGGTTGGCAGCCACGGACATTTCGATACGAACCTCCGCATCGTTGACCAGTGAGGTCAGCCTGCTGCCGAATCGGTCCACCGTAAGTTCCCTCTGGGGAAGGAACCAGGCCGCTCCGGCTCGTGCCATGGCTTCAGCGTTACGGGTCTGGTGATCGGCCGCCGAGGTGGGCAAAGGCACCAGAATACTGGGTAGCCCCCAGGTGCACAGTTCGGCCAAGGTGACCGCCCCAGCCCGCGAAACCACCACATGGGCCACCGAATAGGCCTCAGCCAGCGGATCCAGGAAATCGAACACCTGGACCCTGGGCGGATCGTGCCGGGCGGCGAACTCCCGGTAGGTCCCCTTCCCGGTAACCCAAAGAAGATTCATGCCTTGGCCACCTCCACCGTCGAGCCATTCGGCCACCGTCCGGTTGATGGCCAAGGACCCCTGGCTCCCGCCCGTGACCAGGACGGTTGGGGTCGCGGAATCGATGCCAAATCGCGCCCTGGCGGCGTCCCGGA
>JAZFYL010000174.1:0-4814 GCA_036443495.1 Gemmatimonadales bacterium
TTCGAGCTGCCCAACCTGAACGCGCTCAACTTCCTGCTTCATGGCGCGCTCGACGGCGGCGGGACGTTGTCGCTCAAGACCGACGCCCAGGGCAAGGTCTACTCGACCGCTCTATTGCGCATGGAGATTCCGGTGCCGGTTTCGATTGCGCGGAAGGCGAAGAAGAGGGCGGCGAAAGGTGGTTAGTACGACGTGCGTTTCACAGCGGTGAAGCGGGGGCAGCGGGGGCAGCGAGGGCAGTGAGCTGTCAGCCGAATCCCGTCCGTCCACCATTCACCGCACACCTCACACCGCACACCGCACGCCGTCCACCGTCCACCGTCCACCGCCAGCTGAACGCCGATAACCAAGACAAATGCCCAACACTCCACCGACGCTCATCACCAGCCTCGAGAACGGCCTCTTCACGCTAACGCTGAACCGTCCCGAGAAGCGCAACGCGCTCGACACGCCGACCCTCGATCTCCTCCACGCCGAACTCGAACGGGCCAATCTAGATGCCGAGGTGCGTGTGGTCGCCCTCCGCGGGGCGGGGAAGGACTTCTGCGCCGGCGCGGACCTCAACGAGTTGCTGGACTCGGCAGAGAAGTCTCTGGAAGAGAATGAACGGGCGGCCCTGCACCTGGGGTCGGTGTTCACCGCCATTCGGGAGTTGCCCAAGCTGGTCGTGGCGGTCACCCATGGCCGGACCCTCGCCGGCGGTCTGGGGCTCGCCACCGCCTGCGACCTCGTGCTCGCACCGGCGAGCGGTCACTTTGGATATCCCGAAATCAAGCGGGGCTTCGTGCCCGCCATGGTCATGACGTTGCTGCGCCGATCGGTGGGCGAGAAGATCGCCTTCGACCTGGCCGCCACTGGTCGCGTGCTGGGGGCGGCAGAGGCCTATCAGGTCGGCCTGGTCTCCCGGGTGATCGCCGATGAGGAGTATTCGGACCGCGTGGCCGATATTCTGGAGCAACTTGCAGCCACCAGCGCATCCGCGCTGGCCCTCACCAAACAGCAATTCTATCGACTGGACGGATTGCCCTTTGCCGAGGGAATCAGGTTGGGGGCAAGAGTAAACGCTACGGCCCGGAACACGCCGGACTTCCGCGAAGCGATCGCGTCGTTCCTGAACCGATGAACCGGCTCAAGCTCGTGGTGGCGTTGGTGGGGATAGGGTTGTTGTTGGCGGCAGTCGTGCTGGATGTCACCCTGGGGATGTCCGCGTTGAGCAGAGTCATCGGCTGGCTGGCCATCGCCGTGTTATTGGGCGCCGTCGGCATTCGGTTGGTCGAGCGACGCCGGGGCAAAGTCGAAAACGACGACTAGCGCCGATCCACCACCACGATGCCGTCGCTGACGATCATGATGGGGCCGTCCAGGGCTCCGAGGTCTTCGATCGGATTGGCGGAAACCACGAGGAAATCGGCCTCATACCCGGCCTTCACTTGGCCCGTCCGGTCTTGGATTCCCAACAGCCGTGCCGCGAAGGTCGTTCCGGCGCGCAAGGCCACCGCACGTTCCACACCGGCCCGTTCCATTGCCTGCAGTTCGCCCCGGAGAGGCGGAGCGCCCTCCGTGTACTGGGCGTCCGTTCCGGCTGCGAGTGAAACTCCCCGCACAACTGCCTCCCGTACCAAGGCTCGCACCCGGTCCAGGTAGGGATGCCCGCGCCATTCCGTTCGGCTCAGGGAGGGCACCAGGTAGACGCCTCTATCCGCCATGATCGCCAGGGTCGAGTCGGTCAGGTACGTACCGTGCTCGATGCTGACGGCCCCCGCGAGCGACGCTGATCTGGCGGAAGCGTCACCGTGGGCATGGACCGCCAGGCCGATACCAGCCGCGTGAGCCTCGGAGACCAGGGCGGCGAAGTCGGACTCGGTGAACATGGGTTGGTAATCAGGGCCGGGGCCGAATTTCGAGAGGGGTTGTTCGGCCGGATCCGGTGCCAACCCGAGCCAGCGGAGAAACCGCTGCCAGCGGCGCCGCCAAATGCCCGGCTCGGGCGCCGGCGCCAGGCGGTAGTCACCGCCGGCTTTCAACACGTCGATTCCATGTTCCAGTTGTACTCGAGCCAACCGCAGCAAGGCTTCTTCGGTCGCGACACTGTCAGCCAGGAGATCCTCCAGTTCCGGGTGCAACGCAACCAGCTCCTCGGGAACGCGCCGCTGAAGGTGATAACCGGAGGCCTGGACTTCCGGATAGACACCCGGATTGGCCTCGGCCCGTTCACGAAGGTCGACATCGAAGAATCCAGCACTGCCCATGACGCGTGCGGTAGTGACGCCGCTCAGCAGGGCGTTCCGAGCCCCTGCTGAATCGAGGAAATGAACGTGCGCGTCAATGAGGCCCGGGACGACGTAGTGTCCCGCCAGGGACACCGCTTGGGCCCCGGCGGGCAGAGGTTCGGCGGCATTCTGGATCGATTAGATGATGCCGCCGGCGACGATCAGAGTCATGGCCTCGACGACGGCGCCTTGGTCTACATCGACAACGTTCACGTCAACGTAGGCTGTGGTGACGGCTGGCGCTTGGCCGTGCAGGGGAGCCCCAGTGAACCCGGCCACCGTTGCCAAGAGCCCGCAAGTGGTCGGCAGCCTGCGGACAACGGTCATCGATCTGGTTCCAGAATGGTGTGCTGGAGTCCGGCCATTTCTGGCGGACCGAAAGGGGCAGGCGCGCATGGCGAAAGGTACATCCATGCTACGCCCCAAGACGCGATACCCCGTAGACCACTGCGGTGGCGCTCAGCAGGGTGAGTCCCAGGTAGCACCACAGTCGCATTGCCCGGCCCGGCCGGTGGTCGGCCGGCATGGACGGTCCGGTGACGACCGCCAACGTCAACCACCCCAGGATGGGCCCCACGAGAAAGGACAGGATCGTGGCGATGTCGACCATGGTGGTGAGCGACCCGATGAAGAGTGCCACCACCGCGACCGTGATGACGCCGAGCGCCAGCATCAGGGGCCAGTAGAAGGCGCCCGTCGCCACCGCCCCACGACCGGTCGCCTCTCGGCCGGACAGCACGGTCAGGGCGCGATCCATGGCTCGCGGGACGCCGTCCACCACCGTCAGCGTGGTCGAGAACATGGTCGCCACGGCCGAGGCCACGACCACCGGACGGACCCAGCCTCCGAGCGATTCGGTGTACAGCTCGATAAGTTGGGTGGCGAACATCGTCCCCCTGGCATCGAAGTTCCGACCCGAGCCGTGCATGACGACTGAGCCCAGTACCAGGAAGGCGAACGCCAGGATGCCCGTACCCACGTAGCCGATCTTGAAGTCGAGCCGTGCCTGTCGTACCGTGGCTCGCTGGCCGGACACCTTGTCCTTGGCCAAGGTCCACAGCGAACTCCACACGTTGAGGTCGATGGCGGTGGGCATCCAGCCGACCAGGGCCAGAATGAACCCCAGTGGAACGATCAACCGGCCGTGTTCCACCGGCACCAGCTTGATGGTCGACAGGTCGGCGCTCGGCAGGACGGTCACGGCGGCGACCAACGTCGTCAGGGTCAAGACGAGCATGACCCCCTTGATGGCTACGTCGAGCGCCCGGTAGCGGCCTACTCGGAGCAGGCCGACGCATATCGCGAGCAGCGCCAGCGTGACGAGCCAAAGAGGCTGCGTGGTGCCGATCACGTACTGGAGGAGGAAGGCGGTGAACAACGTCACGGCAACCTGGACGATCACACCGCTCGTGCCGGTGAGCAGGAAGTAGAGCCATACCGCCCATCGTCCGATGTCGCTATAGCCTTCGATCAGGCTCCGGCCGGTGGCGGCAGCGTAACGCGGGCCGAACTCGAAGAAGGGATACTTGAGAAGCAACGCCAGCAGCATGACGCCGGCCAGTCCGAAGCCGGCCAAAGCGCCGGCGCGGGTCGACTGCACCAGGTGCGACACGCCCACCGCAGCCCCGGCGAACAACAGCCCGGGGCCGAAACTCTTCCAGAACCCTGAAAGGGAGGGGGTAGTCATGGCAAGGAAAATAGCGCCGCATTGACGAGCGCAAGGACGAGTGCCGATGGACACCCGCGCCGGCACTCGATATCTTCAACCTACGCTCTACGCACTATTCACTCCTCCCTGAGTCCCATGGACGTCCATACCATCCAAGCTATCGGGCCGGCCTTCATAACCGCTGCCACCCTGATCTCCGGAATCATCCTCGTTTCCGGCTACGTCATCGATTGGGTACGAGCCGACCGAGTCGGCCCGGGACCGGTTGCGGCCGAAGACCAGAATCCTTCCTAGGGCGTAAAGGCCCCCCCCCGGCGTCGGCAGGTAACGATCGGGTCACGGCTTCGAGGCAACGTGTGGCTGCCCGCCTGACCCATCTCGAAGGCGGCAGCACCCATCACCTCCCCCTCCCCCGCCCCCCGGAGTCGCACATGCGTAAGCTCTTCCTACTGGCCTGCTTCTTGGGGCCGCTGGTGGCCCCCGCCACCGCTCAGAAACGATCGGTGGTTGCCGGACTGGGGGTCGGGTTCGACCTCGGCGATTCACCCTATGAGGTCCTGTTCGGATTCTCGGGAACCAATACGGCGCGTCTCCTGGTCCCCATCATGGTGTCCCGGCGTATCCGTCTGCAACTTTGCCACCATCGGCGACCCCAACGTGGACATCGTGCCTCCGCCACCGGTTCCGTTTCCGGATGTTGACGAAGACCTCGGCGTGACGCAGACAAACGCGCAGGTGATCGTGCGTAGGTACTTCGGGGACGCGAACTAGGAGTTGCGGATACGGCGCTGCGTAGGGGCGCCCCGGTATGCGTCGTTAGGCTTCCACGATCCATCCGCGAGGGCACTAGTCATGGGTGATGACAGCCGCCCACA
>JAZFYL010000175.1:0-2188 GCA_036443495.1 Gemmatimonadales bacterium
GTGAGCCTGAGCGGCCCCATGGGGTGCTTGTAGCCCAGTTCCATTGCCTTGTCGATGTCGGCCGGACTGGCGACCCCTTGCTCAACCATCCGGATAGCCTCCATCCCCAGAGCGATGCCAAGGCGGCTGGAGGCGAAGCCCGGTGAATCCTTCACCACGATGGGCTCTTTGCCCATCGACTCGACCACGGCTACCGCCTCACTACGAACGTCGGCCGTCACCCCGTCGTGCTCCACGATCTCGACCAGCTTCATGATGTGGACCGGATTGAAGAAGTGGAGTCCCAGGCAGCGCTCCGGCCGGGGTAGGCTTTCGGCGATGGCGGCGAGGGATAGCGAAGAGGTGTTGCTGGCCAGCAGCGCCGACTCCGAGGCGTGCTGAGCCGCCTCCCCCAGCACGGCCTGTTTGACGGACAGATCCTCGACGACTGCCTCGATGACGAGGTCGGCGCCGTCGCAGGCTTGGGCCAGGCTCTCCGTGGTAGAGAGTCGATCCAATGTCGCGTCACGCTCCTCGGTGGTCAACTTGCCGCGCTCGACCGCTCCGTCCAGGTGGCGGCCGATGGTCGTCCGGGCGGCGCCGAGCGCCTCGGGCCTGGTATCGGTCAGCACCGTGGTCCATCCGGCTGTGGCCGAAACCTGGGCGATGCCGGCGCCCATGGTACCGGCGCCGATCACGGCAACCCGGCTGATGCCCTCAGTCATCCTGTCCCTTCAGGGCCGAGCGGGTCCGGTCGGGATAGTTGCCGCAAATGCCGTCGACATCGAGTCCCTGCAAGGTCCGTATCTCCTCCGCGTCGTCTACCGTCCAGGCGATTACCCCGACATCCATGTCGTGCAATCGATCCACAACTTCTCCATCGACCCACTGACGTTCCAGCCACACCGTGTCGGCACCGGTTTGAGCGACCAGCGGGGCGGGGTCGACGGGCCGGGAACACAACAAGATTCCCCGGGGCAGCGTCGGACGCAACTGCCCCAAACCGAGGATGATCCGATGATCGAAGCTGTGCACCGCGTACTGCTCAGGCGTGGGCCCATGATCCAGTGTCTGGAGCAGGGCAGGGCCGGCACTGTCGGGCATTCCCTTGACCTCGACGTAGACACGGAGGCCGGACAGGATACCGAGGACTTCGTCGAGGAACGGCACCGGCTCGCCCGTGGTAAGGGTGTATTGTGCTGCTCGCTCGGCTGTCAGGCCGGCGATGGGGCCCAGGCCGGGCAAGGCCGGGTCATGGTGCACGACGAACGCGTGATCCGCGGTGCCATGGACGTCGAGCTCGACGCCGTCGGCTGCCAGCTCCACCGCCGCGCGAAACGCCGCCCGCGAGTTCTCCAGGTACTCTCCCGAAGCGCCACGGTGGGCGATCACCAGCGGCAGGCTCATCGACCCTTGAAGTCGGGGGTGCGTTTCTCCCGAAAGGCCGCCATTCCTTCCGTCGCGTCCTCGCTTCGAAAACATCGCAACTGAATCTCGGCTTCCAGCTCTAGCGCGGTGGCGAGGTCGCTCCGCTCGCTGCGGTACACGGCATCCTTGGCAGCTTGAGCCGCGATCGGAGGCAACGCCGCGAGTCGAGCGGCCCAGGCGGCCGTTTCCTGGGGGAGGGAATCGTGTGCCACGACGGCGTTCACCAGGCCCAGCTCCAGACATCGCGCGGCCGGGATCATCTCGGCCGACCAGATCAACTCGAGGGCTTTGGAAGGCCCAACCAGCCGCGGCAGAAAGAATGTGCCGCCCATGTCGGGATGGACCCCGATCTTGTGGAAGACCTGACCGATGGAAGCGTGCTCTGATGCCAGCCGGAGATCGCAGGCAAGGGCCAGGTTGGCCCCTCCGCCCGCCGCCGGCCCGTTGAGGCTCGCCAACACTGGCTGGGGCGCCTCGCGCAGTAGCCGGACGACCTCGCCGCCCGAGAGCACCAGAGCCATCGCGGCGTCATAGTCCTTCCGCCCGAGTGCATCGCCCATGTAGTCGACGTCGGCCCCGGCGCAGAAGGCCCTGCCGGTCCCGGTAAGCACTATGACGCGCACGTCCGGATGCTGGATGATCGCTCGGGTCGCCGCCACCAGCTCTTCCCGCATCACACCTTCGAAGGCGTTGAGCCGGTCCGGCCGGTTCAGGGTGATGGTGCCGATGTGGTTGGTTACGTCGGTGAGGACGAATTGGAAGTCAGGCATGATTAGAGTGC
>JAZFYL010000176.1:0-2507 GCA_036443495.1 Gemmatimonadales bacterium
TAGTCCGCGGCAGCGAGCCACGGCGTCGCGACCCAGATCAGCGGGACGAAGAACGCGAGCCAGGCGAAGGTCAACAGGACGATCTCCAGCGCCCCCATGCGGCTCTTCACCGTTGTCATCCGGCTGCTGCGCTGGCCGTGCGGCGCCCGGATGGCGACCAACACGACGCTCGCCAGGAGAATGACGGCCTTGGCGAACCAGGGGTTCATTGGTAGATCTCAGGTGATGAAACGTACTCGAAAAAGAGGGCGCCACACCACCTGAGACCCCCGTTCAAACCGTGCGTGCGAATTTCCCGCACACGGCTTACCGACGGTCTTCTCATCCGGCATGCGCGCCTCCCGGGTAACGGATTGTGCCCAGCAACTTGTACAGGCCATGGTCGTCGACGAAGCGGTTGTGGGGCCAGTGCCGCCAGATGAAGGGTTTCCCGCCGGGCTTGGCCCGCCGTTGACCGCCACGCTTCGCCATCACACGGCACAGCCGCATGCAGACGTAGTTGTCGATCTGGTGGAACTTGGCCGACGCGTTGCCCGTCCGGAAGTAGTTGCCCCAGCCACGAAGGATGGGGTTCAACTGCCGGACCACCTCACGGATGTCCTTGACCCGTGCACAGCGACGGCGGTCGGTCAGCTCTCGGATTCGGCTCCGAATGGCGTTCATCGCTCGATGGGCAGGCCAGCGGAACAAGTAGCGCCGCCCCTTGAAGTGGGACTGCACGATCCGCAGGTAGCACCCGAGGAACTCGAAGCCATCCTTGCCAAGCCCAAGCTCGACCACCTTCGTCTTAGTCGGATGCAGCGTGAGCCGCAGGACGCCCATCAGCTCCCGCACCCGGTCGAGCGCGCGCTCGGCCTGCTCGCGGCTTCGGCACAGTACCACGAAATCATCCGCGTACCGCACCAGCTGCCCGAGATGACCGCACGTCGCCTCCCAGGTTCGGTCGAAGTCGTCCAGGTACACGTTGGCGAGCAGCGGGGAGATCACACCACCCTGCGGACTTCCCGCCGAGGATGTCCTCACCTTGCCCTCCTCCATGACCCCGGCTTTCAGCCACTTCCGCAAGAGCTTCAGCACCCGCCTGTCCGAGATGCGCCGCTCGAGCTTCTCCATCAGCAGATCATGGTCGATCGCGTCGAAGTAGCCCTTGATGTCGCCATCGACAACCCAGTAGTGGCCGCGACCGCCTACCAGGCGGATCACTTCCAGTGCCTGGGTCGCGTTGCGGCGGGGACGGAAGCCGTAACTGCACCCCCGAAAGTCCGCCTCGAAGACCGGCTCAAGCACGATCTTCGCCGCCATCTGAGCGACACGGTCCCGTACCGTTGGGATGCCAAGGGGCCGCTGCCCCCCGCTCGCCTTCTCGATGTACCGTCGCCGCACCGGCTGCGGGCGGTACCTACCTGACCTGAGGTCGTCGCGAAGTTCCGCGAGGAACTCCACCACGCCCTGCTGCTCAACCGCCGACAGGGTCACCCCATCGACGCCAGCAGCTCCCTTGTTGCTACGCACTCGCTTCCATGCTTCCAGCAGGACGTCACCCCGCCAGATCCGGTCGAACAACGCATGGAAGCGCCGACTCGGACTGCGCTTGGCCGTGATGAAAAGCGTGCGCTGGAGTTCTCGTACTTTGTCTACGGGGTTGTTGGGTCGATCGACCATGCCCTCACACTTACCTCCACGCACACGCACGACCGAAGCAGGGCCCCTTCCCTCCACCCGGTTTCTTGCCGAGCATCACCGGTACTATGGACCCCTCGGACTCCCTCCCGGCACGATCACCACTTCGCCTTCGGCTTATAGGTGTCGCTTCGTCCAACGTGGACCGCCGGGTAGGGCCTCTCCTGTTCCGTATCGGGCTGTCACCGCGTGCCCTCCTCCATACCCCGGGGATGTCCTGCACCGCTCCGGTTCTATCAGGTGCAGTCTGTTGCCTTCGCCGCGACATGATCGGCTCGGCCATCCCTCCCTTTCGGGCGTCTATGTCACGGGGCTGCAAGGTTCACTTCAAGTTGGGCCCGCGGCTTTGCTCCCCCCGCAGAAGCCCTACGGCTCCCTGAGGGCTCTCGACGCTCCGCTCGGACCCTGGGATCTCGCCCAACGCCTGGAGCCTGCTACGCGGCGCACCGGCGCCTACCGCGACGGGACTCTCACCCGCAAGTCCGATACAGCATGGCTCACCCCCATCGAAGGCCGACCGGGGCTCGCCGTCAGGACACACCATGGAGCCATCGTAGCGATGCCACGGTGAATCAAAACAAGACAGCCCCGAGCCCACCCAGGCCGTCCCTCCTGACGCGCCAGCCGGAGAAGCGGAGCTCGGGGCCGGGGTACCAGCGCCGGGACCGCGCCGGTTGGGACAGGAATCTGGGGCTATCCAGAGACTTCCATCGGCCAGCCTTCCGGCTCACCGTCCGGCCACATTGGGCCGAAGACGTCGGGCGGGAGTCGGATGTCTTCGGCCGCGACATCGCTTCTCGCCAACGCCATGGCAGCTTCCCTGGCTC
>JAZFYL010000177.1:0-4736 GCA_036443495.1 Gemmatimonadales bacterium
ATTCTCGTCATGGGAGGCCCTTCCTTTGCCTTGCATAGGCCAGGTGTCTCCTGGGCCCCAGCCTTCGGGCATCGACTGGCTTGAGACCGACACCTATCGCAGCCCGAACACCGTTTCAGGCGTGAACCGTCGCTGGGAACCCGCTCGACATCGGTATGTGTTCCTGTAATACGAGTATCGTCACCAGAGTATCAGTAGCCAGAAATGGCAGGAGGTTGATGTGCGCAGAATAGCGAGTGTGCTGGTGCTGCCGTTGGCGTGGTACGCCATGGGCTGCGCTGATGGCAACACAGGTGACGATCAGGCCGCCGATTCCGGCCGGGATCTCACGACGGTGAATTCCGACATCGGCGGCGATGGCGTGGTGTCCGACCTGGAGTTGGGCCGGACCGATGCTCCACCAGAGACACCGGTCACGGTGGCCGTGGAGCCGGCCCCGGAAATGAGCGGGACGGCCGGATCATCCGAGTCCGAGGTTCGGGAACCGGCGCCGGCGCTGGTGTCGTTCACCGACGGCCTCGATCTGGCCAGTGAACCGCGAATGATCGACGCCTCGCTCCCGATCCTGGGAGCGGGGTCGGGGACGCTGCTCCGGCCTGGGGTTACGGTCGCCGCGGCGGGGAATCCGATTGAGTTGTTCCGACCCACGCGGGCGGGTGAGAGCCGGTGGCCCGAAGCCAGTACAAGTGAGTTCCCGACCGTCAGTCGGGACGGAATGGGGCTGGTCATCGGTCGGGGTCGTGGTGGGGGGCATTGCCCGGCGCCACGGGGCATTTAGTGAGTGGCCTCAGCCGGTCTCCCAATGGCAAGCCGCCTGACATCAGGTCCGGCGGCTTTTTCGTTTGGGTGTCTGGCGACACGAAGGCCCGTCCCACCTGGGGCGGGCCTTCTCTCGTGTGGCAGGCGAGATGGTGTTGTGGTTACGATCGCGTGATCGTATCCTCGAGCACCTCCGTCGCACGGCCGTCTCACGCCGCCGGCCGCGCGCTCTGCCGAGGGGCCGGAGGTCCGCTGTCGTCGTCTTCCGCATTGTTCACCTCGATTCGACGCTGTCGTCATCCCTTGATGCGGTCCAGTAGCAACTGCCCCGACTGCGCTACGGTCTTCATGTGTTCCTCCAGGAGGCGGATCTCGCTGAGGTAATGGGAGTCGTCGTCGATCCGTCCCACCAGGTCGTTCAACAGGCCCGCCAGGGTCTCGAGTCGCTGCAGGACCTGATTGCCCGCAGTGGCGGCGGCGCCCTGTGTCAGCCTCGCGGCATCGCCATGCGTTGCGACGATCTGTCCCATAGCCTCACGTGCAAGCGACCGCACCGAGTCGATGTGTTGCGCCATCGTGCCACTGACCTGGCTCAGACGCTCGTTGGCGGCGCCGACCTTGCTGAGGATGGTTTCGAGATCCTCGACCAGGTGACAAACCCTATCCAGGAAGTGGTTCAAGTCAGTTGCCAGCTCCCCGAATTCGTCGTCCGACCGGGCCTCCACCCGCTGGGACAGATCGAACGTGCCCTTGGCCAAGCGCGACATCATCGACCGCAGGCGGAGGAGCGGCTCCATTCGTATGCGGAGAAGAATGAACAGGACGATCGAGTGGAGGATCACGTTGGCCATCCCCACCACCGAGATCACCCGGGCTTCCTGCCACCACTTATCCAGCCGGGTCGCCTGATATTTGCGCACGACCACCCGTCCGACCACGTCACCGGGGCGCAGGTTCGAATGGCAGGTGGTGCAGAACTCGTCGGCGTGGACCTCGACGATGGCTTCTTGATGACGGCCGACGGACCACTCCGGAGGTATGCCCTCCGGCTCATAACCGAAGTTGCGCTGGATGGCGGCCTTGGTACTGTCGGTCGGCTCGATGGCGATTTCGAATCCGAGGTTTTGGTGATTGCGCCGGATGATGGGATAGATGGTGCGGGCCGCTACCGGGCCGCCGCGGTTGAGCATGATGCTCTTGACGTCCACGGCCAACCGCTCGGCTGCCAGTTCGGTCGCTGCCAGGTCCTGATGACGGAAGTGGTACCACTCCAGGCCCAGGCGCCCTCCCAGCTCGAGTATCACGATCGCCGTCAGGGCCAGGAGAAAGTCCCGGATCGTACGGATGACGAACGACCGGTCGAACCGGCCCGCCATCGAGCCCATGGCGTTCCTCCTGTAATGACTGGCTTTCTAACGATAACGAGAGGCTGGGTGATGGGTTCCCATCATGGTGGTCGCGCGATGAAAACCTCTCGGTCACTGAATCGACGCACGTTTCTCAGGAACCGGGGACCTCGGGTTTGTGTTGGAAAGCGTAACATCGCAACGCGGCAGCGAACGTCCGTGCTGCTGCGATCGCCGAACTATCCAGAGCTTTAGAGTCGAGGGCATGATGCCAAATATGTCGAATTCTTACAATCGCCGCGAGTTTCTCGCTGCAGCAAGCGGGGTGCTACCCGGGATCGGTGTATTAGCCGCGGGGGGTGCGCCGATGGTTCTGTGGTCGGAACGCTTCCGGCAACGCCGTCAGACCGGCACAGCCAAGCTGCCACCGCGTGTCGTTGCCCTCCGCACTCTCGGGGGCGATTTCCGGTTCGAGCCCTCTGGGCTGCTTATCGAACCCGGGACATCGGTGATGTGGCTCAACATGGGGGACTTTCACACGACGACGGCCTTTCACCCTGACAATGATGAGCTGCTCGCCGGTGGCGTGCCGCTCCGGATTCCGGAAGGGGCCGAGTCGTGGCACTCAGGGTTACTGGGCCTCACCGCCGGCACGCAATTCGAGCACCGGTTTCAGGTGGAAGGAGTGTACGATTACTTCTGCCAGCCTCACTACAACTTCGGCATGGTAGGGCGAATCATCGTTGGGCGGCCTCATGGGGGCCCGGCCATGCACCGGCCGCTGTCGGAGCTATCCGAACCCGCTCAGCGCCAGATGCCGTCCGTGGAGATCATTGCCAATCGGGCCGGTCGCACATTCGAATGGGTAGCGCGCCTGAATGGCGTGTTGTACTTCATCGCCAACGGGGTCGATGCCGGTCCGGCGGCCGTCCGAGTCGTGCAGGAGATGCGCGAGGATGCGGCGCTGCAGCAGCTCCTGAGTGAAGCGGGGATTCAGACGGAACTCGAAGCGGCCGTCGGTCGTTTCACCGAAAGCGTTGTCGCTGCTGCGGACTACGAAGCGCTAGTAGGCCAGGCCGACGTGGCAAAGAGATTACTGGAGAACGCCCGCAAAGCTGCGGAGTAATGCCGTCCCTCCAACGAGTTGGGTTGAGCGCCATCTGGCCGTTTGGGAACCTGCATCCTGTTCTCATTGTTCTGGTCATTGCAGAATAACGTTGTTTTTTGACGCGGTAGCGTCCAGGTAACTTTACGTAGTAGAAAGGATCGTTGTGTTATGAAAATGAAGGAGAACAAGAAGCTCATATCGGGCTTGGGTATGGCACTGCTGCTGGGTGCAACCGCGGCTTTCAGCTTCGGAGACTCAGATGCCGTTCCCACCCCAACAGGGTCGGCCAACGGTATCTGGCACCTCGAGGCAACCGGGGTACGCATCATTGGTGGCTATGGTAATAACTTCGCCTACGACGGGGAGAACGTGCGTCCCCTCGAGGGACGCGCAGAAGTGCAGCTTGATACACGGAACGGAACCGGAACGATCACGATCGAGGTGGAGACGACGAGGGAGTCCGGACCCATTCGCTTCTCGAGCGACCAGAGCTGGAGCGGTCGAATCCGCCTGGTGCAGCAGCTAAACACTAAAGAGATGGCGGGTGCGCGGATCGCCGAAGAGGTGTTCTTGCACGGCGACACCGGCAACGAGGCTCCGGTCATGCCCAACGTCTTCAATTACTTCGCTACATGGGGCCCGTCCAGGATTTGGGTCAACGGAACGGAAGTGGTACCGATGATCGGAAGCCATACGATGTTCAGCGAACAGGCGCGTGGTCTGAACGGCAGGATCGAAAATGCCGCCGGAGAGGTGTATTCGCCCATGGCCCAAAATAAGGGCGGGTTCACGGATCGTGACGCTACGGAGTTTCACTACGTAGCCCACACGACGCAGCCCGATCAGGGCAATTTCCCGCCTCACACCGGCTGGATTCATCTGCAGTTCTCTGAAGTGACGGTGGTCCACAAGCCGGAGGGAGTGTCGATTCCGTATACGCAGGACTGAACCGAGCCGCCCCCTGCATCCCGCCGGATTGTGACGGCGTATAAGGATCTAGGCAGCCGTCGTGAGGCCCCGAGCGTCCCAGCGGCGTTCGGGGCCTTTTTCTTGAGTAGGACGACCGAACGCGGTCCATTTTTGTTATGGGGGCGGCACGTCCCGGAACGTGAAGTGAGCTTGCCACACAAACCGGGGCCACCCGATGTCCAAGAACATCCCGAACTCGTCACCTCCGCGGCCCAACACCGGATACCAAGCGTCCCGCTTGAGGCCCGGATAGTACCTGGCGCATTCCGGCCGGAGCCGGGCCTGGCTCACCCGTGGGGCGTCCATGAGTCCGGTAAACAGGGAGGACATGGCCCCAAGGTACCCGGGGCCATCAACTCAGAGTCAACCCCGCATCAATCTGCTTGTTCCTCCGGCCAAGCCTCCTCAATCGCTTGACGGAGACTCACCAGCCTGTTCCACACGCCTCCCCCACCCATTCCCCAGACAACCTTGCGTGCTTCGCCCGCTACGGATCTGGCGTTTGGCGAATGGCGAAAGAACCTGGAGGCAACGGCTTCCGCCTGGGTCCTCAC
>JAZFYL010000178.1:0-4594 GCA_036443495.1 Gemmatimonadales bacterium
ACGGCGTCATCGATCCGCACCCGCAGGTGGACATCGAGACGCTGACCGACGACGCGAGACCGGATATCGACTTCGCCGACGTCCGGGGCCAGGAGGCCGCCAAGCGTGCCATTACGGTGGCCGCGGCGGGCGGGCACAACTTGCTTACGCTGGGGCCAAGAGGCAGGTACGGCTGTGGTGATCCAGGTGGTCAAGGATGGGCGGATCCAGGGCCCATGAGGGGCGTCCCACGCCGGCGGCGGGAATGGAAGCCCGCCCGACCCCGTCTTGGAAAGTCAATCTGTCAGTGCCTTCTTAGCCCGCCGCTTCGACCGGCGTGCGAGTTGAAGGCAACGGGGCAACCGTTGTCTCCCGATCCGCGGCATTGCTATAGTCGTGGCGTGGTCTTGACGTCCGGTCCGCGGCCGGGACGCAAGCCTGGCAACGGATACGCCCATCGTCTCGTTGTCCGGTACCGAGACCCCCTGATATCCGGAAAGGACGTTCAGGGATGTGGAGCCGAACAAACGTTCTCTTTGGCGCGTTGACCATCGGATCGATGGCGGCGCCGGCAGGTGCAACCTGCCCGCTTCCCGCGTGTACGATCGACTTTGATTCCGCCTGTCCGGACGCCATGGAGGTGTGCGGGGCATCGTTCACCGGTGGTCTCACCTGCGTGTTCGAGTTCCTGCCTTTTTGTTACAGCACGGGCCTGTTTTCGTACCGCGTCGATCCCGGCTTTCCCCTGACCATCACCCTCTCCGGGGACCTGGTCGATATCGAGGTCTTTTTTGCCAACGTCACCGGCAGCTCGGGCGAAATGCGATTCTTCAACGCTGACGATCAGGAAGTCGGCACCCCCTTCCAAACCAACGGGGACTGCCTGCTTTTCATGGCTGCTGCCCAGTCGCAGGTCTTCAATGAGCCGGTTCGACGCATCGAAGTGACCGCATCCGGCATGGGGCCCGTCTACATAGACACGTTCAGGGTCAACCCCGCGTTCGTTCCGCCCCCAGGCGATCTCGACGGTGATTGCAGCGTCGGCATCGTCGATTTTCTGATGCTGCTGGCGGCCTGGGGGCCGTGCCCCGTCCCCTGCCCGCCCTTCTGCCCCGGTGACCTGGACGGCGACTGCAATGTGGGAATCACCGACTTCCTGATGCTGCTGGCCAACTGGGGGTGAGTGCCTTGTGTTGTTCTCATCGCCAGCTAAGGGACCGGCTCCGTCAACTCGTGCTCGGAAAGCTCAGCGGTGGAGCCGGGCGAAGGTCAAATGGGAGATGTCCGGGTTAGGTAAGATGCCGTCCTCGGAGGCAGCAGGTGTTGGGCGGCCGATCGTCCACGCAGCAGACACAGCAACCACGGCGACGACCGCGATGATTCGCCAAATCCTTGGTGCCTCCACCCGTGCTTACGGGCACGGCCCCCAGTTGGCCAACAGTTCTAAGAAGTCTGTGATGCCGACACTGCCGCCGTCGAAGTCGCAGGAGCCGGGGCCGCCCCATTGGGAGAGCAAAGTCAGGAAGTCCAGGATGCCCACGTTGCCATCGGTGTCTTCGGCGCCGTCGCAGTCGCACGGGCACGCCGGCTCCGGGATGGCGTCGGGCACCACCACGATTCGCTCGACCACGCCAGTGTTACCAAACGGCGCCAGGGCGACCGTTCCGCAGGTGTAGATCTCCCCGTCCTCGTCCTCACCGAATCCCTTGAGAAAAAGCCCGTAGGGAACATTGTCGAGATCGATGCTGAATTGCCGGATTTCAAAATTGCCCGGGGCGGGTTCAATGAGGAAGTACAGGCTGCCCGAAGGCACGACGAACTGCTGGGCGAAATCTCCAAAAACGTAGGTGCCTACGAGACTCGGCGACACCGAGCCTCGGTAGACAAAACCACCGATGACCGTGATTCCGCCCTCGGGGGTAAAACCGCTTCCGGGATGAGCGTATTCCACAATGGGATCGATCAGCGGTTCGCCCATCTCACCGGTGTCAGGGCAGTCGTCCGGCGGGTCAATCGGGCTGAACGGATCGAAGCAGTTGAAGCCTTCCTTGATCACCCATCCGTAGTTGCCGCCGTTGACGATGATGTCCACCTCCTCGAAGAGGTTCTGCCCCACGTCGGCCAGGAACAGAGCCCCGTCGCCACCCGGACCATCGTCGAATGAGAATTTGTACGGATTGCGCAGCCCATAGGCGTAGATCTCGTCCAAGCTGTCAGTGCCTACGAATGGATTATCCGGTGGAATGCCGTAGGGCAAAGTTGGCGGACAGTCGCCCTGAGGACAGCAGCCGATGGTATCACCGTGCGCGAGATGCGCCGGTAGGGCCGCCCGCCCAATGGTGATGGTGCGGCCATTGGCCGGGTTCCCGGGTGGTCTGTGACAGATCGTGATAGGGCTATCCACGTCAATGCGCAGGATGGCGCCCAACGGCGTATCGATGTTTTGACCATTTCCGATGGGACCATGGGACGGCGGATCGTCGGCAAGCCCGTCATGCGCTCCACCTCCGTCGCCCAGTGAGAAATAAAGCAACCCGTCCGGGCCGAAATCGACAGTACCCGCATCGTGGTTGAACTGGGGCTCGTCAACGGTGAAGAGGATGATCTCCGAGTCGGGATCAGCGATGTTGGGGTCGTCTGACACCCAGAACTCAGATAAGACCTCCGTGTGACACCCGACGATAAAGCCGTCAGGGTCGTTGCACGGTTCGTCCGGCTCGCCCTCCCGCGGTGCGCTGTAACGAACAAAAAAGCGTCCGTTCGCCTTGAAATTGGGGTGGAACGCCAACCCGAGCAGTCCGCGTTCATCAAAAAATGTGCCCAGCAACGGAATCCTGTCCGAGATGTCCAAAAACGGTGTGGGCAGCAGCTCCCCGTCCTCCACGACACGTATCTGGCCGGACTGTTCCCAGATGAACAGGCGGCCTGATCCGTCTCCGGCATGAGTGACACCAAGCGGTGCGGTCAGTCCCGAGGCGACGGGCTCAAGCTGAATGGTAATGTCGCCCTTGGGAATCTGGGCTTGGGCGAGGTTGCTGCCGGACGAGCAGATGCACCCCACGAGGGCGACTGCGACAAGGTCCTTGGCGATGATCCCCATCTCGGTTCCCCTTCCAATGGTGGTCAAAGGTCGTAAAGGTGGTCCATCCCTGCAGATATGTCCGCGCCGAGCGCCACCCTTGCACAAACCACAGCCTTCGACAAAAGATTTCTAACCGGTGGGCGGTCGGGTTGTCTGTCGGGCGAAGTGGCGGCTCTGACCACGGTCGAGGAGGCCGCCGACAGCTCGGCAACCTCGGCCCCTGTGACGGCTGTCCAGAGGATGTCAACGGCGAGGGATCGTCAACGGGCAGGACGTGGCGAGAGATCGCTGCCGATGACAAGACGCTTCTGCCTGAGGAAGGCACGTTCGAGCGGACGAGCATCACCTATTCGGTGGCAAGCGATGACCCGCTCGTCGGCCAGCTGCTGAAAATCCGCCTGTATAACTTCAACGACGTGCCGGGATACGAGGTGGACTTCGACGACTTCCAGTTGATGGTGGGCGATCCGTGCCCGTGGGACCTCGACGGTGACGGCGAGGTCGGGATCACGGACTTCCTGGGCTTCCTGGCCGACTGGGACAACCCGTACGGCATCAACGACTTCCTGGCACTGCTGGCAAACTGGGGTCCGTGCCCCTGAGCGGACATCTACGCTCTTTCGCCGAAATGGCGCAGCAGGCCGGGTAGCCGCGCGCGGCTGACGGACAGCACGCGGTTGACCGGCGGCTGCATCACGACCTCCCAGTCACGGCCGTCATGCTGCCGGCGGATCTCCCGGACGCGTCGCAGGTTCACGCACCACCGGTCGTGGATCCTGTAGAAGCCGTGGCGGCTGAACACGGCGGTGACCTGGCCGAGCTGCCGGACGTCGCGGATCGTGCGGCGGCCGCGTTTGCGGACGATCGTGTCGTTGCGGTCCGCCTGCAGCAGGTAGACGTCATCGGGCTCGACAACGACCCGGCGAGCCGGTGTCACGTGAAGCCGCACGCGATCCGCTATCGATGCAGCAGGCGGCATGGGCTCCATTGTGACGACTTACACGCTGGTCTTCCAGCGTGCAGGCTGGTCTTCGGGCTCACAGGCTGGTATCCGGCGGAAACGCAGGACCGCGCACGGCCACCGGTACCATCGGCCGGTGATAAGCCGAGTACACAGCTTCGTCCTGCGCGGCATCGACGCCGTTGCGTGCGAGATCGAGGTGCAGCTCTCCAAGGCCCAGACGCCCGGCCAGGCGATCGTGGGTCTTCCGGACGCCGCCGTGAAGGAATCGATCCGACGCGTGTGGGCGGCGATCTACAACAGCGGGTTCCGGATCCCGCGCGCGTTCGCGACGATCAACCTCGCGCCGGCCACGGTCCGCAAGGAAGGGCCGGTGTACGACCTGCCGATCGCGGTCGGCGTGTTGCTGTCGGGCCGGACGATCCGACCGCCGCCGAATAACGGCATCGCGGCCGTCGACGAGTACCTGATCGCCGGGGAGGTCGCGCTGGACGGGCGTCTGCGGCCGATCCGCGGCGCCATTATTTTGGCCCAGCTCGCCGCGACGCTCGGCAAACGCGGCGTGATCGTGC
>JAZFYL010000179.1:0-2214 GCA_036443495.1 Gemmatimonadales bacterium
CCACCATTCTTCGGGTGATCGGGCGGGAACTCTTTTTCGGACGCAGGAGTGTTGGTGAATTAGATCACTGAATTCTTGCAAGCGCTTCCCAATCTTGGGTCCTGGTCCTCACAGGGGGGACCGGATACGACCCGTGGGGAGGTAGAGAGAATGAGGCATTTCTTGCGATTCATGTTGGTGCTGGCCGCAGTTGGGCTGGCGGGATGCACTATCACCCAGGCTCCGTCCACTCCTCAGCCCAAGCGCAGCACCGCGGCCACCCTCGGCGTTCCGCCCGGACAGCTTCCGCCGATCGGCCAGTGCCGTATATGGATTCCGGGCCGTCCCGCCGGGCGCCAGGCACGGGCGCGCAGTTGTGACGGGATCGTGGCGGCGGCCCCCGCCGGCGCCTGGAGTCTGTACCGGCCGGGCGAGAATCGCCGCATAGTGCGGGTACGCTACGTGGATGAGACGCGTGCCGGGATCGTGGTTTGGATACGCCTGTTCGAGGCTGCGACGGGAGAGCTGTTGAGTGAGGAAGATCCGGATAAGCCGGGTAGGGGTCGTGGTCGGAGGAGGGGCAAGGGGAACTGATGTTTGGGGCGTGACCGCCTGTGGCTAACCGCCCTAGCGCGGCAAGCCGTTGGAGAGCTGTATCCCTCTGGCATCCCCCAGGCGCCCCTCGATGCTCGTGGTGATGACGTACGGCACATCCAAATCGTCGACGGCGACAAAGTAGAGCTTTCCCTGTCGTACGACGAAACGCGCGTATTGGTACACTCGATACGGCGTTGATACCTGACCCAGGTACTGACCTTGCACGTCGAAGATGTCGAACGCAGTAACGGCCCGCCCGGCGTCGTAGGGCAATAGAACCCAAAGAGCGCCGTGTTCGTCGACTTCAAACCGCACAAATGCCGGCTTCGTAGCCGGGATGCGTGACGCGTCGAACGGCATTCCTGCCGCCGCGTCGCGCACTTGCTCCAGGGCGGCTTCCCGTTCTTCAGGAGAGACGGAGATTGGTGAGTACTCCCGCTCGATGGCGCGGAGCGTGTCCCCCAGCAGCGTGAGCTGGTAGATGCGGTATTGGTTCGAGATTCCAGTCCACACATGGGGCTCGGGGCTGAATTGCCGAATGGCCCGTGGTGCATACGGGATTTGGATCATTGTTCCGATGCCCCTACTGTCGGTCCAATCGAAGATCTCTGGTTGGAAGTCGGACGGGGGCGCAGGAAACGTATCGGCCCACTGGGTGAGGGTGCGGTCGAACCTGAGAAAGATACGGGGAGGTCGGCGGTCGCCGGCCCTCTCGAGGTATTCGGGATCGTTGATGTCCACGCCAACGTCGTAGGCGTCGCCGTCCGCCGAGAAGCTTCCGAGCCAGGACCAGGCCCTTACCGTCATGGGTGCGCGGTATGTGGCCACCGACACACCTGAGGTGTCAAACACATTGAAACGATGGAGGCGTTTGTCGACGACCCACAGCCTGTTTGGCGCACCCCAGCCCATGCCGTTGGCTCCACGGAACTCGCCGGGTCCCTCACCCATACGGCCCATTGTTCTCACGTACCGGCCGTCGGCTTCAAAGACTCGAACTTCCTGGGCCTGGCGGTCCAGTACGTAGATCCGGCCCAAGCGGTCGACCTCGATGGCAACCACCGCACCGAACGTTCCCGGCCCGTCGCCCTCAACGGAGCCGATTTTTGATTCTTCCACCAGTGGCCAGGGGTCCGCACCCAGAAGGCCCATGGAGGGATTGCTTATGAGTACGGTTCCGTTTTCCAGCGTATCGACCGTGCCCGTCCATCTGGACGTTGATTCGTCGCTCGAGCATGCAAGAGCAATCGTTCCGAGCAGGGCAGGGAGGAAGAAACGCGCGCACATCTTCTCGCACCTCCTCTTGAGATCGGGAATCCGCCTAGCGCGGCAGATAGCGCTTGGGGAATTTGGCGACCACCGTGTAGATCGGGTCGACGATGTTGGCCACGGTGCTTTCGCCGATCTGTCCGAGGAGCGCATAGGCGTCCCACTTTCCGAAGCCGTAATCGTCCACCAGCCACTCTATCAGTTCTACGTGCGCCAGTCGGAACGCGTCGATCAGGGGCCGCGCGCTCCCGGCCACCATGATGTACTGGTCGTCCTCGAGTCGTGGCCAGTCGATGGTCTTTCCCTTGATGACATCGATCTTCAGAATCACGTCCATGGACGTCTCGAGGCCGGTGCCTGCGACCTCGC
>JAZFYL010000180.1:0-2449 GCA_036443495.1 Gemmatimonadales bacterium
TTCGACGACCTCGTCTTTCTCACCGCATCGGTGTCCCGATACCCTCTGGAGGGCTACCGGGAGCGCTGTGACACGCGAACGGTGCTCGGTGCCCGAAATGGGGCGGCGCCAATCGAGCTCGACATCCCAATCACTATTGCCGGGATGAGCTTCGGAGCGCTGTCGAGGAACGCCAAGGAGGCGCTCGGGCTGGCGGCGACGATGGCCGGCACATCCACCACGACCGGTGACGGCGGCATGATACCGGAAGAGAGGGAGGCCTCGAAGACGCTCGTCTATCAGTTGCTTCCCTCTCGCTACGGTTTCAATCCAGGGGACCTGTTGAAGGCCGATGCCGTCGAGATCGTTGTCGGCCAAGGTGCCAAGCCCGGCGGCGGTGGAATCCTGCTCGGGCAAAAGGTGAGTGAGCAGGTCGCCGAAATGCGGACCCTGCCTGCCGGAATCGACCAACGCTCGGCGAGTCGCCACCCCGATTGGACGGGTCCCGATGACCTGCGGATCAAGATCGCGGAACTGAGGGAGGCAACCAACTGGGAGAAGCCGATCTACGTGAAGATCGGTGCTACCAGGGTGGAAAACGACGTGAAGCTGTGCGTTGCCGCCGGAGCGGACGTTGTGGTACTCGATGGGCTCCAGGGTGGCACCGCTGCTACCCAGGATGTGTTCATCGAGCACGCAGGGATTCCCACAATGCCGGCCGTTCGCCTCGCCGCCGGGGCATTACGCGACATCGGAATGCAGGATGAGGTCCAGCTCATCGTCTCCGGCGGCATCCGCACCGGCGCAGACGTCGCCAAGGCGATCGCCTTGGGCGCAGACGCGGTCAGCATCGGGACCGCAGCGCTGATCGCCATGGGCTGCAACAGCCGCACCTACACGCTGGACGGCGAGGTCCACGACGCAACCGAGGACTACGCCAGACTCGGCACCGCACCCGGCTACTGCCACCACATGCACACCGGATCCTGCCCGATGGGCATCACCACCCAGGACCCCGACCTGGAACGGCGCCTCCACCCCGAAGTTGCAGCTCGCAAGGTGGCCAACTACATGTTGGCAATGACGATGGAGGTCACCGCGTTGGCCAGAGCCTGTGGCAAGTCCGACGTTCACAACCTCGAGCCCGAGGATCTGGTGGCATTGACCGTGGAGGCCGCGGCGATGGCGCGGGTGCCTCTGGCCGGCACGAGCTGGATCCCTGGACGGGAGACGTGAAGGGACGATTCTCAGCCTTCGGGCTGCTGCGGCGCGGGGTCACGGGAAAGGCCTGGCCACGGCAGTTTGCCCACCACGATGTCCAGCCGTCGTACGACGTGGTCATCATTGGCGGCGGGGTCCACGGCCTTGCTACCGCGTATTACCTCGCCAAGAACCACGGGATCACGAACGTTGCGGTGATCGAGAAGTCATATATCGGCGGCGGCGGCTCCGGCCGCAACACCGCCATCGTGCGTTCCAACTACCTCACCCCTGAGGGGTCTCGTTTCTATCAGCGTTCCCTGGAGCTCTACGAGCGCCTGTCCGAGGACCTCAACTTCAATGTGCTCTTCGAGCAGCGTGGCCATATGACCCTGGCACATGACGACGCTTCGCTGCGATCGATGAGATGGCGAACCGAGGTCAACAAGTTCGAAGGCATTGACTCCGAGGTAATCGACCCGCACCAGGTCAAGAAGCTGGCCCCCTTCATCGACGTGACCACACGCCCCCGCTACCCGATCCTTGGAGCGTTGTGGCACCCGCCCGGCGGCATCGTCCGCCACGATGCCGTCGTGTGGGGTTATGCCAGGGGAGCCAGTGCCCTCGGTGTCCACATTCATCAGGAAACTGAGGTGGTCGGCATCGACATTGCTGCCGACAGGGTGACCGGGGTTGAGACCACGGCCGGGCCGATCGCGACCCCGATCGTCATCAACTGCACGGCTGGCTGGGCCTCGCTGGTCGCGGGAATGGCGGGGGTACGGCTCCCCATCGTCACCCGGCCGTTGCAGGCTGCCGTGACCGAGCCGGTGCGTCCTTTTCTCCACCCCGTTGTCGTATCTGGATCGCTGCACGTCTACGTGTCCCAGACCGCTCGCGGTGAGCTGGTGTTTGGCGCCAGCGTCGACCCGTTTTCATCATATTCGACACGGGGCTCGCTCGAGTTAGCCACCGGGCTTGCTCAACATGTCCTGGCGCTGATGCCGTCGCTCAAGGAGATGCGTGTGTTGCGGCAATGGGCAGGACTCTGCGACCTGACTCCTGACTTCGCCCCCATCATCGGCGTCACTCCGGTTGAGGGCTTCGTGCTCGACGTCGGGTGGGGAACGTACGGCTTCAAGGCGGGGCCTGTGGCCGGCGAGATGGTCGCTCAGCTCGTTGCCACCGGCAAGGTACCGGAGTTGATCCAGTCGTTTGGCCTCGACCGCTTCGATCGCTGAGAGCTCCTCGGTGAGCGCGCCGCTGCCGC
>JAZFYL010000181.1:0-2032 GCA_036443495.1 Gemmatimonadales bacterium
ACGCCGAGGTGGAGCCCGGCGTGGTGTTCGACGTCCGCGGCGGACCCGTGGTCATCGACGGCGGCACGGTGCGGAGCGGCACCCGGCTCGAGGGACCGATCTACCTGGGCCCGGGCACGGTGATCCTCGGCGGCTCCCTACGCAACAGTGCTATCGGCCCCGAGTGCCGCGTGCGGGGAGAAGTCGCCAGCAGCGTGTTCATGGGATACGCCAACAAGGCCCACGACGGATTCCTGGGGCACAGCGTCGTGGGGCAGTGGGCCAACCTGGGTGCGCTGACCACCACCTCGAACCTCAAGAACACCTACGGCACCGTGCGGCTGCAAACAGACGCGCACCGATGGGACACCCAGCGCCAGTTCCTCGGCAGTCTGATCGGTGACCACGCCAAGATCGCCATCGGAACGATGCTGGGCACGGGCACCATCATCGGCGCTGGAGCCAACGTCTTCGGTGCCGGTCCGGTGCCGAAGTACCTGCCTCCGTTCGCCTGGGGCAGCGACGGGAACGAGCGGATGAGCGCCTCTGGCTTCCTCACGGTGGCCTCCCGGGTGATGCCGCGCCGCGGTGTCGAGTGGACGCCGGAGCGAGAAGCTTCGCTGGCCGCGGTCTACGCCCGGCTGACCGGGGTGGGAGAGGGGGTGTGACCCGACTCCACGTTTTGGGGTCAGGGTCAAGGGGGAACGCCTTCGCCCTCGAACACGAGGGTGAGGTCCTGTTGATCGACGTTGGGTTCAGCGCCAAGGAAATCCGGCGCCGGGCCGAAGTGGCCGGGCTCCCGCTCGATGCCGTGGTCGGCATCGCGCTGACCCACGAGCACGGCGACCACACCGCCGGTGTCCGGGTGCTCACCAAGGATATCGAGGCCCCGATCATCACTTCCCCGGGAACGTGGCACAAATTGAAGGGCCGGTTGCCGCATTGCCACCATCGATCGGCCGGCCTTGCCTCGATGGTCGAGGTGGGACCGTTCGTGATCGAGTCATGCCTCACCAGCCACGACGCGCTCGAGCCCCTGGCGTTCGCCGTCCGCCTGCCGGATGGGATCACGCTAGGCGTGGCCTACGACGTGGGCCGCCCCACGGCGGCCATGCGCTACTTGCTGCGGGACGCCACGGCCCTGGTGATCGAGGCCAATCACGACGAGGTGCTGTTGCGATTGAGCGACTATCCGGCCACGGTCCGCCAGCGCATCGCCGGCTCCGCGGGACACCTCTCCAACCGTGCCACCGCCGAGCTGGTGGCGGAGTTGTGGCACCCCGGGCTGGCAACGGTGGTGCTGGCACACTTGAGCGAGAGCTGCAACACGCCGGGCCACGCCCGCGACACCGTCGAACCGGTCATCCGGGCAGCCGGATTCGGCGGGACCCTGCACGTGGCGCTGCAGAACGTTCCCCTCGATCCCATCCCTCTGGCCACTCCACCCCCCGCGCGAAAAACGCGAAGGGGCGACGCTCGCACGCCGCCCCCGTTGGTACTCGACCTATAGGCCGGCCGTCAGAAACAGACGTCGACCTCACCCGGCATCGGGTCGGCCGGGACCGGAATGCTGTCTGGGCGGGGTGACGGCAGCCCCACTCGTTTGAGGCTGATCGGTTCCACCAGATCGCCGTCCGAGAGCGTCATCTTGTCGCCGCGCACGCGCATCGTGTAGCAAACCCATTCCGCACCGAGCGCGATCATCATGGTGTCGGCCTTGATCCGCCAGCGCACCGTTTCGGTCCCGTAGCTGGCGCTCGAATCGGCGCGAATGATAATCTCGTGCACCTCAGCGTCCGCCTTGGCCTCCCATGTTCCCAACAAGGTGTTTTTACCCTCGGATTGCGCACGCCCGACCGCGGGCAACACCAGGAGCGTGAGCGACAGCAGAACGAATCGGCCAAACGGCATGGACGAACCTCGGAGAAACGATGGTGACTACTGAATCATAATCAGGGATGGGCTCGGGGGCAGAGATGGCAGGAGGGCCAAGAGGGGAAAAGAGGGCTAAGAGGGAAAAGAGGGAAAAGAACAAAATGGATGACTCCTTGAG
>JAZFYL010000182.1:0-6906 GCA_036443495.1 Gemmatimonadales bacterium
GAGTGCTCGGCGGTCTGTCCCAAGAACGTGGATCCGGCGGGCGCCATCCAGCGTTACAAGGTGACGGCGACGGCCGAATGGTTCAAGTCGGTGTTGCTGCCGTGGGGCAAACGGTGAATCGCATCAACCCGAAGTACCAACTCTACCACCCCAAGTGGTACCGCAAGGACTATCCCATCTTCTGGTGGCTGGAGAAGTTCGCCTACGGCAAGTTCATAGTTCGAGAGATGACCAGCCTGGCCGTCGGCTACGCAGCGGTGTTCTTCATGCTCCAGCTTTGGGTTCTATCCCAGGGTCAGGAGGCCTACCAGCGCTTTCTAGGTTTTCTCGAGTCAACGCCAGTACTGATCTTTCACGGCGTCGTGCTGGTGTTTCTGCTGTTTCATTCGGTCACCTGGTTCAACCTGGCTCCCAAGGCTCTCGTGGTCCGCCTGGGCCGCAAGCGCATCCCCGACGCGCTGGTGCTCGCCGGACATTACGCGGCGTGGTTGGTCGCGACGGTCCTGGTGATCTGGTTGGTGGCATGATGATGGCACGGCGTTCCCGGGAACCGTTTTTCTGGGCCATGTTCAGCGGTGGCGGCATGCTGGCGGCGCTGTTCCTGCCCGCCCTGGTGCTCGTGCTGTGGTTTGCACCACCGTCCTACCAGGAATTGGTGGACAAGGTCGATCACCCACTGGTCAAGCTGGCGTTGTTCGGACTCATCATGCTGTCGCTGTTTCACTGGGGCCACCGTTTCCGCTACACGCTCTATGACGGACTGCAACTGAGCCATCTCTACGGATTGATCGCCACCATTTGCTATGGGGGAGCGACCGCCCTCACGATTCTCGCGGGCTACCTGCTCTGGACCTTCCCATGAGTAGCCGCTTCCGGTATTTGGGGAGCGATGCACCACCCGTTGGTACCTGAGAAAAGAGGTAACAGATGTCGATTGCGAAACGCGTGCTTGCAGGAATGTCATCGGTGCTGGTCGGTGCGGCTTTCTGCCAGTCGACCGCCAGTGCCCAAACTCTGCCGGATCATACTGCCAAGATCGCCGAGGGTGTCTACAGTTACGGCCCCGGAGCCTATTTTTCGATGTTTGTGGTCACCAGTGAGGGCGTAATCGCCATCGAGTCCGTTAACACCCAGCACTCGACGGGATTGTTGCAAGCTATCCGGGCGGTGACGGACCAACCCGTGACATTGATGGTGCACAGTCACAATCACTGGGATCATGCCAGCGGCGGTCAGGTGTTCCGCGATGCGGGCGCCACCATCCTGGCTCACGACGAGGCCTATGAGTGGATGAAGGCCAATCCAGGACGGGACATGGTCGTGCCGGACGAAAGCTGGGGCGGAAACCGGAGGGACATCACCCTGGGCGGTACCACGATTGAGCTGCATTATCTAGGCATGAATCACGGCCTGGGTATGACCGTATTCCGTCTGCCGGAGCAGAAGGTCGTGTACATCGCTGACTTGGTCACTCCCAAGAGGTTGCTGTTTACTATCGTGCCAGACTTCAACATCAGGGAATGGGAGCGGACTCTGGAAGAGATTCTCAAATTGGATTTTGATATAGCAGTCTATTCGCACAATCAAAACACGGAGCCGTTGCAAGGGGGAACCAAGCAGGATGTGACAGAGACGCTGCAATTCATCGGGGATTTGCGCGCTGCCATTTATGCAGAATTCGAAAAAGGCACCAATCCTTTCGTGGTACCCGGTATCGTGCGGCTACCGAAATACCAGGACTGGGCCATGTATGATCAGTGGCTGGAGATGAACGCCTGGCGAGTGCTACTGGATGACTGGATGGGCCCATTTCCCTGGCAGCCTGATCATGGCCATCAGTAAATATTAGGCGAGTTCACAGCGTTGGCCACGCCGGTGCCACCCGATGGATCGCATTGTCACAATGAAATCTGAGTAGGTGGTGCGCCGTGCGCCGTAAGCGGTGCGTCTTGGCGCTATCGGCTTTCAGCTGTCGGCTACCAGCACTGAACACCACACAGTCGGTGTAGATGCCGGTAGCTGAGAGCCGATAGCCGAGAGCTGTTCGCCGATCATCCTGCCGGATGGTCGTGGTTCCAGATCACGCTGGTATATAGCCAGGTGCCGTCCGGTTGCCTCCGAAACGTATCCGTGAACTTCCCGGTGATCGACACCTCGTTCCCTTCGGCCTCGGCGGTAATCGCGAACGCCCCCCGAGCCGAAGCGAGATCCCGGCTCCCCTCGATGTGGGTAAAGTCAGCGGTGAACTTCTTGATGTCCGGGTACGTCTCGAGGTACGCCTTCGCGGCGGCACGCCCCTCGGCGATGGGTGCATCCGGAGGCAGGAACACGATGTCGTCGGTGCACATTGACAGCACCCGATCCCAGTCGGCCGCGATGCATGCCTCGGTCCAGGGATCCATGGTTGCGCGGATGGCGGCGATATCCTTTTCCGTAATCGTCGGAGTGGCGACGGTGGGCATGGAAAACCTCCTGTCCAGATGGATTGCTACCGATGCGGAGCGGCGAAGCGCAGGCACAGGTGCTGGTGGACTCTGGCTCCTCGCAATCGCTAACCTGCAGGCCGGTACACCCTCGCGCCAGGGGCGGTGGGGCTGTGGGCTGGGCTGTGGGCCGTGGGCTATGACCTATGGGCTGCGGGCCCTCGATACTCGAGCGCACCGCTCATAGCTCATAGCCGATATCCGATCACTGATTTCTGTTTTCCGGCGACTGGCTTCCGGCTTCTGGCTCCTTAACGCCGGAAGCCAACGCCAGACGCCCCGCCACCCCCTCCATCTGCTCCCGCCGCGTCCGCGCCCAAGTCGGCAGCCGAATGGCGCCCAGGCCGAACATGCCCAGTCCCACGGCCCAGATCGTGCCGACCGCCGCGATGGCGCCGGTCAAGTCACCGGCCACCGCCGCACCGATCATCACCACCGAGGTGAATCCGGTGAGCGCGGCTCCCACCACCAACAGGGCCCGGGCATTGGCGTGCACGGTGCGGAGGCGCAACCGATGGCCCGACGGCGTCGGTTCCAGCAGGGCCTGCAGGTTGCCGTTGGTCCACTGCTTGAGCGAGCCATCGGTGCGCACCCGCCCCCTCGCATCGAACGTCTCGCGCAGATCGACCACCAGGTGCTCCCATTCCTCATCTGTGAGCTGCCGGTCGAGCTCGATCGTTCGCCCCACACCGATCGGCAGACCGAGAAAGGAGCGTCCCGCCTCGCGGCCGCCCCGATCCAGCGATCGCGCCGCCTCCACCACCAGATCGGAGGGGATGCCCACGTCCCGGCCAATCTCCTGGAGGTCGGCCAGGGTCATCCCTTCGCCGGGAGCCAGGTGACGCCGGGCGCTCTGCTGCGCCTCGGTGGCCCGCTCGAAGATGGCGGCGACCTCTTCCTCGCTGTAGCGTCGATCGGTCATGGTATAAAGTTGGCTGAACTGGCTGGCATGAGCAAATGGGCGGACGGGCGGTCAGGCGGACGGACGGTAGGAATTAGTGCCGGAAGCCAGATACCAGAAGCCAGAAAAGCGCTGCATCTGGCATCTGGCTTCTGACCGCTGGTTCCTGGCATCCTCGTCTCATCGCTGCAACGTTGTTGCCGTTTATCATCCGCGCGCCTGAATCGGTCTGGCAGCGCACCCCGCATCCGTTAACTTGGGGGTGAGGTCGACGAGGAGACCGCATGGGTGTTGATCGGCCGAGGCTGGGCCCGGTGTTGTATTCGCTCGTTCTGCTGGTGGGGATCGACTTCATCGGCGGGATCTGGGTGGCGATGCATTCCGAGAGAGCGCTCGAGATCTTCCTCGGCCAGGTCCCCGTCATCGGGGCCGCCGGCATCATGTGGACCTTCCTGCCAAAGACGATCAAGGACGACTTCGGGACTGCCCTGGCAGGGTTCTTGGGACACGGCGCCACGCGTTCGCTCCTGACGGTTCTGGCGCTCGTGGTCGTGGCGTTCACCTTTTTCCGGGCCTCGGTCACGGTCGCCGCCATCGACGGCAACGTCGCCACCAAGGTCTACCTGGTCACCGACGCCGAACTGAGGCAGCTCGATGACGGAGTCCCGCCGTCGGACGGCGTCAATCTCAATCGGCTGACTTCGCCAGTATCCTTCGTCCGCAAGAGTTGGCTAGGGAACCCGACCGATTTCTGGATCTACACTCCGGCTGCCATCGCCAAGGCCGCTGTCAATTTGCGACCCTGGCGGCCGCGGCAACTGCAGTATCCCCAGGATTTCGATTCGTTGGCCGCCGTGGCGGTGCTCCCCGGCGCCTGGCTGTTCGGTCACGTGAACAGCACGGTTCGATTGGTGTTCCACGAACGCGGGAATCCGGGTGATACGGTCGCCGTGGTGGTGATCGATAGCGTGGGGTCCTACCTGGCCACCTTTCTCGATCCGTCAGGCCGCCCACCGCTGGCCCAGGAGGATTTGGCTGACCTATTGCACACGACCCGCGATTCCAGCCGTTCGAGCATGTTGAAGATATGGGCTCGGACGGCGTGGACCGGTACTCGGCGGCCCATTCGCAAGGGCGACAGGCTGGAATGGCGGTTGATGGTTCCCGGGGATGACATGCGCAACGGCACACTACAGGTGAACAATGTGGTTACCCAACTCTATCTCGCGGAGTAGTCTGGCCGTCCTGCTCGTCGGTGCGGCGGCCAGCGACCTCCCCCTCCCCTCGCCGGACCGGGCCGTGGCCATCCGCCCCGACGCCACCGTGACGGTCACTATCGACGCCCCGATCTACCAGGGCAAGCTGGGGGTCGATACCGGTGTGGTCGGCGCGGCTCTCGCGGATACGCTCGTGGCGCTGCTGCGGTCGGAGTACGGCTTTGCGCGCTGGGGCACATCGACGTCGGCCGAATACCATCTGGATGTGCGCCTGGTGAACCCCGACGCGAGCGAAGATCCCAAGATCCAGTTCCGGCTCGAGGGGCCCGACGGCGCCACCGCCCCGGCCGCTGTCCGGTTCGACTGGGAGCCGCTCGACTCGGTATGGTTCCGGTCGTCCTGGGAACCGGACTCGGTGCTGGCCAGATGGGCCGAGCTGTTGCGCTTGCTGCAGACAGAAGTGGACGTGAGGCTGGAGGAAGACGTTCTCGCCGGACTGCCACTGGGCGTGGCGCCGGTCCTCAGCCCCCGATTCAAGGCGGTGGTGCCCGTGCACCTCGATTCCATCCACGCCGCCATCAGCCCCGATCCGCAGTTCGTGGTTCGCGCGACCGTGTTCGACACCGATCCGGTGCCCGTGGAGGAGCCGGCACTGCTGTATCTCAAGGGATGCAGCAAAGGTGAGGCATTGTACGTGTGCGAAGTTCGCGGGCTGGTGATGGACGAGGACTCTCTCTGGACCGCGGAGGAAGTCGCGGCGGAGTTGGACCAACCTGGACGGACCGTCGAGTTGGCCACGGTGCATCTGTGGCGTTTCTATCCGGTGGTAGTCGACCCGAGAGCGGGAGGCACCATTCAACCTGTGGGTGCGCCATGATGGCCCGCGGCATGATCCTGATGACGTTCGCCACCCTGGCCGCGACGGTGCCCCAGGCGGTGGCGCAGGAGATCGATGTCAGGCCCGGGGTGGAGAATCTTCTAATGGCCGCCCGACTATCCCGGCTCGATCCCGACGGCGCCGCCGAGCTCTACCTTCAGGTGATCACTGAAGCCGGGGCCGATTCGTCGGTTCGCGCCGAGGCGCTGTTCGGCTGGGCCTCCGTCACCGGCCGCCTGGAAGACAGTCTGGCTGTGGACGAACGTGTCGATCACTATCTGCTTGCCGTGTCGCTGGACTCGGCCCGCTACTTCGTGCCGGCCAACAACAATGCCGCCCAGGTCGCCAGCAAGGGCGGGGAACACGCAGAGGCTGCACAACTTTACTCGCGCGCCGGCGAGGTGGACCACCCGGCCCAATCCTTTATTCTGTTGGACGCCGGCCAAGAGTTCGAGCGTGCCGGCGAGCCCGATAGCGCGCTCCGAGCCTATCGGCGGGCGGTGACAGCGGACGCGACTAACCTGGCGGCGCTCAGTTCCTTCACCGGACTCGTCGAGAAGACTGGGGACTACGAGGCGCTGCTCGCCATCGCAGGGGCTGCCGGTGATGCCGGCAGCGCCGGGCGGGAAATCGTGGCAGACGCGCTGGTCGGGGTCATGGCCGATCCGGACGCCTCCCCGGGTCAGGTCGACTTGGCGCTGGTCCTGTTCGCGGGGACGGTGGCCCGGCTCGCGATTGGGCCCGAACACTTCGCGTCCCGTTATCGCGGCCGGCTGGTGGCTGTCACCCGGCGGCGGGAGCATCCAGGCGTCCGCCAGTTGGTACTGGCCTACGCCGATCCTCCTGAGGAGACCGCCCTGCCGTCGTGGTGGAGGGTAGGGTTGGCACGGGCGGCCACCTGGAGCACCACCCTGAGGCGTCTGGGCGACTGGTACGTCGATGCTGACCTGCCGGAAACAGCGCGCCGCTACTATCTGGCGGCGTTGACTTACCCCGACCGCGTCATCACACAGCCGTGGGCCGACCTGGACGCCTTGTTGCCGCTGGCGCGGATTTATGTCGATCGTGAGGACTTCTCCGAGTTACGCGATTGGCTGTTCGACCAGAAGAACATGTTGTACGGGGAGTTGCGAAACGGGCGCCCCGAGGCCATCCCCTTCATCCGCCGGCTTCATCGAAGCCTGGGGTTGATGTTCGCCCTGCGAAAGATCTGGGGCGACGGCCTATTCGATTATTACGGCGCAGCGTTCCAGTTGAGTCGTATGCGGGAGTTCACACTGAGCATGCAGCGGGAAGGCATCGCGGTTCGGGACCCACCCGAACTACTCGAGCAGCTGGTCTACGCCTACTTCGCCGTGGGAGCGGAGGACCGGGGGCGACGTCTTACACCGGAGGTCATCGAGGGCTACGCCGACCGCGGTGACATTC
>JAZFYL010000183.1:0-4307 GCA_036443495.1 Gemmatimonadales bacterium
CCCTCCGAAATACCCAGTGCTGCGGCGTGCTCCACGGCATCGAGCGTGGGCCGCACCATGATACGCGCGGTTAGTTCGCCTCGCCTCTGGAGTTCCCGGTAGGCAGCAAGTTGAGGCGCCGAAGTGATGTCCTGCATGGTGGTGACACCGGCGGCACCGGCCTCCGCCAGCACGGCTCGCACCTGTGCCAGCCGTTGCTCGAAGGAGATCGGGGGGATGACGCCGGTCACCAACTCCACCGCCGTGCCGCGAAGGATGCCGGTCGGCTCACCGGCAGCGTCCAGATCGATGGTTCCGCCGGCCGGTGACCGGGACTCTGCGGTGATCCCCGCGAGTTCCAGCGCGACCGTATTGGCCAGATACATGCTGCCGTCGAAGCGACGAACCAGCACGGGGTTGTCGGGAGTCACGCTATCGATGAGCGACCGGTGCGGCGTGAAGGGCTGGTCGTCAGTCAGGCTGTCGGGCGACGCTCCGGTGGAACCCGTCTGCCACTGTTCGTAGGCCCCCCAATCGCCCCGCGTGATCCAACTTCCCTGGGGCAGCCGGGTCGCCGCTTCCTGAATTTGTTCGACGAAAGCGACCGGTTCATGGACCTCGAGCAGGTTGACTCCGGTGAGCAGCGCGCCGGTCCTCTGGACGTGCACGTGGGCGTCGTTGAATCCCGGGGTCACGAAGGCCCCGTTGAGATCGAGAACGTCCGTCTCATCACCGACGTAGTCCCACATCTCCTGGTTCGTGCCGACGGCGACGATCCATTCCCCCCGGACTGCAACCGCCTGGGCCCACGGCCGCTCCTGGTCGAGCGTGCGTATGTTGCCGCCGAGCAGGACGAAATCAGCCGTCTCGTGTTGACGGCAGGCGGTCCCGGCTGCAGCCAGGATGACCAGCAATAGTATGGATCCGGCGGTCCTGCGCATGAGGTGCCTCCGGGCTAGGATCGGCACAAATGTGGCCTCTCTTGGCCTCTAGCGCGAGGGGGAGGGATAGGGGACCAGAAAACGGAAATCAGCGGTCAGCAGTCACCGTTTTCCGTTTTCTGTCTTCTGTTTTCTCCCACTAGCCACCAGCCACCTGCCACCTGCTAGTCTAGAACCTCGAAGCGCTCAGCATGACATCCGCCCCCGCCCAGGCGGCCTCGAACCGGAGCCACATGGCCCGGGCCTGAGTGGTCTCTCCCTGGGCGTCGAGCGCCGTGGCCAAACCGAACAGCGACCACCCGTTCTCGGGAAACCGCTCCAGGTCCCTCCGATAGACCTGCTCCGCCTCGGCCGACCGGCCGGCCTCGAGTAGCGCCCGGCCCAGCGAATGCCGGACGGGGTAGTACCACAGGGGCGGCTCCTCGTACAGCATGCCGTCTTCGATCTCCACCGCGGCGGCAAAGTGCGCCACAGCCTCTTCGGCGTTACCCGTCCGAAGGGCTATCTCGCCGGCCAATATGTGATTGGTGATGTGCGGCACCGGGTTGGCGTTGGGGTCGTTCCCGGCATCGGCGGTGAGCCCCCCGACCGCCTCCAGAACCGCGTTGGCCTCGTCGGCCCGCCCGAGCGCGGCGAAGGCGGTCCCCCTGGCGTAGCGGGCCATGAGCATCGCGTGCTCCAGTTCTTCTGGAGGCAGCGGCTCCTCCAACACCTCCTGCCAGCGACCGAACGTCAGCAACGTCAGGTGGGGCAACACGACGGCATTCTGAATCCAGTAGACCTCGCGGGCCACTTCGAGCGGCACCTTGGGCGACACCACACGCCCCGCTTCCAACGCCTTGCCGCTCATGCCGGCCATGGTGGCGGCGAAGGCCATGAAGTGATAGTTGTGAGGGTAATACGCTCCCGTGTAGATCGACGAGATGCCCTGGTCCTGGATGTAGGTTTCGTCTTCGTGCACGGCGTGCTCGTTGGCCACCACGGCATCGGCGTACCGGCCGACCCGGATGTAGATGTGCCCGGGCATGTGCACGATGTGTCCCGCCCCCGGCATGAGCGAGGCGAGACGATCCGCGCAGGCCACGGCCCGCTCGGGATAGGCAGCCTCCACGGCGTGGATGAAGTAGTGGCACGCGCCGGGGTGGTCCGGATTCAAGGCAAGCGCCGTCTCCAACGCCGCCAGAATCTCTTCGGTGCCCGGGTTCGGCGTTCGGCTGCCGTAATCGCCGGCCCAGTAGTTCCACGCACTCAGGTTCATCAGGGACGCCGCATAGAGCGTCAGCACGTCGGGATCGTCGGGGTACGACTCGACGAGGGCCGCCATGCCCGTGGCGTAGGCCGAATCGAGCGCCACCCGGTCGAGCGCCGGATCCGCGCCGTAGCGCGCGGCCAGCGCCTCGATCAGCGCCTGGTCAGCCGGCGGGGCGCGGGCCGCCAGTTCCTGCGCTCGGCCGATTGCCTCGTACGCGATTCGTCCATCCTCGTCGGACATCGGCCCGTTGATGTTGGGGCCCGCCGCCAGCGCCAAGCCCCACCAGCACATGGCACAGCCGGGATCGAGTTCGAGGGCATGCTCGTACGACCGAATCGCCTCCGCGTGATTGAAGGCGTACTGGAGCCGCAACCCCTGGTCGAAGAAAGCCTGGATGTCGTCCGAACTGGAGATGATGGCGCGGTGGTGGTCTCCCAGGTCGTCGTACAGCGGCACGGTGCCGGCGGCCGCCATGCCACCTTGTTCGCGGCCGTCCCCGCCCCCGCCCCCATCTCCACCGCATGACGCCAGGAGGAGCGTCGCCAAGGCAATACCAAAAAGGGACGGCAAGGGATGCCGCGAGTGAGCGCCGGACATGAGAAACTCCTGATTAGGTTAGGGCTAGCGTGGGACCGGTCTCCCGTAATGGAGGGCCTCGTATGCCTGTTAATGCGTTAGAGTAAGCTCCAGAGCGACATGGTAGTCCGGCGGTCTGCCGGTCAGGCGGTTGGCCGGTCGAGCGGTCGAGAATGAGGGTGGAGGGGTGCCAACCGAGGGCCTCCTGCTTTCCGTTTTCGCACCCCGGGGCCTAGATTGCGACATACAGGAGAAGCGAACATGGGACTCCCGGAGAGAATCTACACCAAAGACGAGCTCGAAGTGGCCCGCACCAAGGGCCAGGTCATCGGCTGGATTCAAGGCGTCGCAGTGGTGGTTCTTGGCGGGATGGTCTTGAAACTGGTCGGTTGGATCCCCGCCCTGGCTGCCGTGGGGCTGGTCGGGTTCATCGCGTACAAGTTGTTCTCCAGAAGGAAAGACTGACCCCCTGCCCCCTGCCCCCTGCTCCCTGCTCCCTGCTCCCTACTCCCTGTATCCCGAGTCCCCCATGTGCCGAAACATCAAGACACTATTCAACTTCGAACCGCCGGCCACGGGCGATGAGATCCACGCCTCTTCACTCCAGTTCGTGCGCAAGCTGAGCGGCTTCACGAAACCCTCCAAAGCCAACGAGGCCGCGTTCGATCGTGCCGTGGAGGAGGTGTCCACCGCGGCCACGCGGCTGCTCGATTCGCTGGTCACCCAGGCCAAACCCCGGAACCGGGAAGAGGTAGTCGCCAAGGCTCAAGCCCGAGCGGCCAAGCGGTACGGCCCTGCCCCTGCCCCTGCCCCTGCCCCTGCCCCCGCCCCGCGCGCCTAGGCTGCAAGACAACCTTCAGAGCGTCTTCACCGCCATTTCACAGGCGATCTGCCAAGCTACAGGAGTTGGAATCCGCGAGCTGGGAGCATGGAGCGACTTGATGTCTGCCCACCCGGCTCCCAGCTCCTAGCTCACCTCGAAGGCCTCCCGGCGGCCACGCCATCTATATCGATGCCGGGGCACTACTGCCACACATTCCGCCGGCCGAATTCCCCGGTCAGGCGCTGGTCTGCGCGCTCTATCGTGAGGGAGGCGTTCGGGTCACCGAGTTGGGCAGCGTGATGTTCGGGGAGTCAGGGGAACCGCCGCCGATGGAGCTGGTCCGGCTGGCTATTCCCCGGCGGGTCTACACCCAGAGCCACCTGGATTACGTGGTCGAAGTGGCCGAGGCGGTCTTTGAGACCCGTAAGAGCCTGGTCGGCCTGCGGATGACCAACAGCCCGCCTTACCTGCGCCACTTTACGGCTCGGTTCGAAGAGCTGCCCAGCCACGAACCCGGTTCCGAATCGGCACTTGACGAAGCCTTGACGGGGCATCCCTAGCCTTGGGGAAGGATCGGACCACACAGCAAGGCAAGTGAGACATGGGCAGGTACAAGCTGGAACGGGCACTGGCAGCATGGGTAGGGGCGACGATCCTCGCGGTCGTCCAGTCCTGCGAGCCCTTGACGGGCTCGGCCTGTTCCCTGCGGCCGTGCGTCGACGGTCTAGTGGTGGAG
>JAZFYL010000184.1:0-3498 GCA_036443495.1 Gemmatimonadales bacterium
GCATTTGGCCAATCGGCTCTCGGGCCCTGACGGGCTGGAGATGGTGGTCGAAGTCGCCCACGACCTCCGCTCCCCGATCACCTCCATCCTGTTTCTTGCCGAGACACTGCAACAGGGTCGCAGCGGACCCATCACCGATATCCAGGAACGCCAGCTCGGCCTGATCTACTCCGCGGCCTTCGGGTTGAGCGCCATGGCCAGTGATGTCCTCGAACTCGCGCGCGGGGGCGACCGGTTGGTCGATCTCGACCCCATCCCGTTTTCGATCGCCGACATCCTGGAGTCCGTGCGCGACATCGTAGAACCCATCGCGGAGGAAAAGGGGCTCACCGTGCGACTGTCCGAGCCGCCCACCGACTTTCGCATCGGCCACCCCGTTGCTTTGAGCCGCGTGTTGCTCAACCTGACGACTAACGCTCTGAAGTTCACCGATGAGGGCGCGGTCGAGATCCTGGCGCACCAAACCGGACCGATCGGAGTCGAGTTCTCGGTGAAAGACTCCGGGCGCGGCATCTCTCCGGCTGCCATGCGCACCCTGTTCGAGCCGTTCCGCCGGCGTCAGAACCAGGGCGAATACACGTTCTCAGGATCCGGCCTGGGCCTGTCCATCTGTCGCAAGTTGGTGGAAGCGATGGGGTCCAGCATGGAAGTCGAGACGGCTCCGGGCCAGGGCACTCGCTTCCACTTCGTCCTCGAACTGCCGCTGGCAGGCCAGGGCGGCTGACAGCCGCCTCCCATCATCCTGCCGGACGGGCACCAGACCACCTCTGCCGCCAGGGGCTCTATCCTCTTATATTCCAAGGTTCTATCGTGGTGGAGGAAGTTAGTTGACGAGCGTGCCGTTGGCCGATCTGTTCCGGAAGCGGGTACAGCAGCACCCGGACAGGGAATTCCTGGTCTATGGCGGGCGGCGCTGGAGCTACGGTGCGGTGGCCGAGCAGGTCGACGCGCTGGCTGCGGCCCTGAGCAGCTTGGGGCTCCGCCAGGGAGACACCCTCGCCATCCACCTTCCCAATCGGCCGGAGTGGGTGGTCAGTTTCTTGGCCGCGGCTCGTTTGGGAGCACCGGTGGTGCCCCTAGACCCTGCCGCGAGTTACCACGAACTCAAGTACCAGCTCCGCCATGCCGGTGTGCGGGCGGTCGTCATCCCCGAGCGATATGCCGGGTGCGACTTCCTGGAGGTCTACGACGACCTTCTGCCGGACCTGCCGGACCTGAGTTTCGTGGTTCCTGTGGGCGGGGGCGATCTATGGATCGACAACCGGGTTTTCACCTACGACGACCTGTTGACGAAAGGCCGTCACGACGAGCCGCCGGAGGTTTCCGGCGAGCCTGCCGACAACCCGTTGGCGATCCTCTACACCTCCGGCACCATGGGCAAGCCCAAGGGCGTCGTCCTGTCCCACGCCAACGTCGTCGGGAACGCCATCCTCACCGGGGAGGCGTTGGGAACCGATGACGGTGAGCGTATCCTGGGTGCGGTTCCACTGTTCCATGTCTTCGGTGTGTCGTTGGTCGTCGGCGCCATCGCCTTCGGTGGGACCCTGGTCCTGCAGGAGGGGTTCGAGGCGCCCGCTGCGCTCGACCTCATCGAGCAGGAACGCATCACGGTCTGCCACGGCGTGCCGACCATGTTCCAGCTGCTGATGCGGGAGCCGACCTTCGCCGATCGCGATCTTTCGTCGTTGCGGACCGGCATCGTGGCTGGGAGCACCGTCACGGAGGCTCTGGCCCGTCGCATCCGCGACTGGTGCGACGTGCAGTTGGCCTATGGTCTGACCGAGACCGGTCCCACGGTCAGTATCACGCGCCCGGACGACCCGGACGGTGTGCGTGCCACGACCGTCGGCCGGCCGCTGGCGGGCGTCGAGGTCAAGGTGATGGATGTGGGGACCGGAACCCTGCATGACACGGAAGCGGTCGGCGAACTCGCGGTGAAGGGCGCCGGCGTCATGATGGGGTATCACCGCATGCCCGGGGAGACGAAAAAATCGTTTACCTCGGATGGGTTCTTCCTGACCGGTGACCTGGCGATGATCGACGACCAGGGGTTCATCGAGATCCTCGGCCGACGGAAAGACCTGATCATTCGGGCGGGCAACAATGTGACGCCCAGAGAAGTAGAAGACGTCCTCCGCACGCATCCGGCAGTGGAGGACGTGTGCGTCCTCGGCGTCCCGCATGAACTGCTGGGCGAGATGATCTGTGCCTGCGTGGCACCGGTGGAGGGCGCTATCGTAACGGGCGACGAACTCAAGGAGTTCTGTCGCGACTATCTCGTGGATTACAAAGTCCCCGACGTGGTCCGCTTCTTCGACGCCTTCCCGATGACCGGGTCCGGGAAGGTCCGACGAAGGGAGCTGGCGCGGGTCGTGGGACTGGAGCCAAACACAACGTGACTCAGACAAACACACAGGCCGGCGGTAGAACAGCCGCGACCGGCCAAGCACCCAACGCGGCGCTGTTGATCGACTTCGACAACGTGACCTTGGGGGTCCGTTCGGATCTCACCAAGGAACTGCGCACCCTGCTCAACAGTGACATCATCAAGGGCAAGGTCGCGGTGCAACGGGCCTATGCCGATTGGCGCCGTTACCCCCAGTACATAGTGCCGCTCTCGGAATCGTCGATCGACCTGATCTTCGCTCCCGCCTTCGGGACGAACAAGAAGAACGCGACGGATATTCGCCTCGCCATCGACGCCATCGAACTGGTCTTTACCCGTCCGGAGATCGGAACTTTCATTCTCCTGTCCGGGGACAGCGATTTTTCGACGATGGTGATCAAACTCAAGGAGTACGGGAAGTACGTCATCGGTGTGGGACTGCGCGACTCGGCCAGCGACCTGCTGATTCAGAATTGCGACGAATACTACTCGTACAGCGAATTGGCCGGCCTGTCGAAGGAAGACGAACGGCCGTCGATCCAACGGGACCCGTGGGAACTGGTGCGAGAGGCGGTCGAGCTGATGTCGGAGCAGGGCGACGTCATGCGGTCCGACCGCCTCAAACAGGTGATGCAACGGATTGACCCGAACTTCGAAGAGCGGAACGCCGGTTTCAACCGCTTCAGCAGGTTCGTCAGCGAGGCAGCCGATAAGGGCCTCCTGACCTGCACCAAACTCGAGAACGGCCAGTACGAAGTCGCACCGGTCGCGTCTACCCGGGCCAGGGGGGGGGGGCAGTCGACCGCCAGGCCGCGGAGGCCTCGGAAGACCCGGGCCAAGGGCGCCGCAACCACCCCCGAGCGGACGGAGCGCGGCAGCCGCCCCCGCCCCCGCCCCAGCCCCCGCTCCCGCCCCCGCCGCGGCGACCGGGCCGAGTCAGCCAGGCCCACCCAGCGTGGTCAAGGCCCGTTGACCCTCGCGAAGGCCTTCTCCCTCATGTCCGAAGCGTTGCAGCAGCTGGATCAGCCGGTGGACCACGAGGCCCTCCGGTTACGCATGGTCACTCTGCATGGCAAGGAGGATGGGTTGCTCGAAGCCGGGCGGTTCCAGCG
>JAZFYL010000185.1:0-2634 GCA_036443495.1 Gemmatimonadales bacterium
AATTCCCGGAGGCTGTTCAGGTGCTGGCGTTTCTCGGACGACAATCGGCCCACGCGGACACCGTCTTTCTCGATCTCAACAGTGGCCTGGGACACGAACCGGTTGAGGTACTCGTACTGCGACACGCCCAGATGCGTCAGCGTGTAGGTGTGGCCGAACGGACTTGTCACGTCGACCGATTCCCCGGGCAGCAGCGTTGCCTCCTGGTCCACCCTGAAGGCGTTCCCGGCAAAGGCCACGAACAGGAGCAGGATGCCCACGTGCACGATGTATCCGCCGTAGCGGCGTCGGTTGCGGCCGATAAGCCGTAGGACGGCCACCGGGTACGATTCGCCGTGGATTCGGTTCCGCGCCCGGCTGCCACGGTAGAACTCCTGCATCACGGTCCCCGCCACGAAGCCGGCCAAGCCCATGGCCATCAGCGGATAGAATCCACGCACCCCCAGCACGGCGAGCACCACTCCCACGACTAGGCCCGTGGAAACCGGCATGACGAATTGTCGCTTGAGATTACCGATCGATGCCTTGCGCCAGGCTATCAGCGGCCCGATGCCGGTGAGGGCCAGCAGGGCGAGGCCCAGCGGCACGTTCACCTTGTTGAAGAACGGCGGGCCCACGGTCACCTTGGTGCCCTGCACCAATTCAGACAGAATCGGGAACAGGGTGCCCCACAGCACCGAGAAGGCGATGCCGACGAGGATGAGGTTGTTGAACAGGAACGCGGCTTCCCGGCTCACCATCGATTCGAGTTCGACCTCGGCCTCGAGCCGGTCCCACCGGGTGTAGAGGAGGGTAAACGACAGCACGCCGGCAAGCACCAGGAAGGCGAGGAAGTAGTACCCCACCGGGGACTGGGTGAAGCTGTGCACGCTGGCGATGACGCCTGACCGGGTAATGAAGGTCCCGAAAATACTCAGCAGGAACGTGCCGATGATGAGCATCAGGTTCCAGCGCTTGAGCATGCCGCGCTTCTCCTGGATCATCACCGAATGGAGAAACGCCGTCATGGTGAGCCACGGCAGAATGCTGGCGTTCTCGACCGGATCCCAGGCCCAGTAGCCGCCCCAGCCCAGTTCCACGTAGGCCCACCACATCCCCAGCACCACCCCGGCAGAGAGAAACAGCCAGCTCAGCAGCGTCCACTTGCGGATGGCCTGGATCCAGCCCGCGTCGAGCTTGCCAGACATGAGGGCGGCGATGGCGAAGGCAAAAGGAATGGTGATGCTGATGTAGCCCAGGTAGAGCATCGGCGGATGGATCATCATGCCGAGGTTCTGCAACTGGGGGTTGAGGCCCCGTCCGTCGGGCGGGGTGAATGCCAGCCGCTCGAACGGGTTGGCCGAAAACAACATTACCGTGATGAAGAAGAACACCACGATCGACGTTATGCCGGCCACCCAGGGGAGGAGGTCGGCGTGGCGCCGCGAGGTCATGAACTGCGCCAGGGCCGAGAACAGTGACAGGACCACGGCCCACAACAGCAGCGACCCCTTCTGCCCCGCCCAGAAGGCGGAAAAGACGAAGTAGCCCGGCAGCGTCCGCGAAGTGTACGACGCCACGTATTCGATATTGAAGTCGTGGGTGACCAAGCCGTACCACAGGGCCACTGATGCTACCACCAGGCACCCGAACACGGCGTAGACGGCACCCGTCAGGCTGGCCCGCAGTTCGGGACGGCGTTGCCACCACCCCGAGAAGGCCAACACACCGGCCCACAGCGCGATGAGCCACGCGGCCCACAGCGCGAAGTGCCCCAGCAGCGTCATCGGCTAGACCTGGGCTTCGCTGTCGTACTGAGCCTCATAGCGGGAGCCGCACTTGGCCAGCAGGGTAGTGGCCTGGAACACCCCGTCGGTGCCCAAGCGACCCTCCACCACGACCTCGATGTCGACGTCGTCGGTGAAGGTATCGGGCGCCAACCCGCGATAGGAAACGGGGATTTGCGTGGTGCCGTCGGTGACTTCGAAATCGATCGTCTGGGTGGCGACGTCGCGCCGGATGGTGCCCGGCACCACCTTGGCGCCGAGTTTGATGCCGACTTCGTGGAATGACGGATCGGCGCTGGTCCGCTCGGCCAACTCGGAGGTGGTCAGGAAGTACGTTCCGGTCTCCTGTATCCCTTGATATATCAGGGCGCTCACCGCGACCACGATCACGCTGGCGCCGATGACGAATCTTGTTCCCGCTTTCATAAGCCTTCACTCCGCATTGGAAGTCACGTTGCCTGTTATCAGGTAATATAGCCGCCGGTCCGGCTAGTTGCCTCCACCCTTCGCGTCGTCCAGGAATCCCTGGACGGACGGCTCGTGGTGCTCGTATTCCGGCCGCCCCGCCGCCATTTCCTCGTCGTATGCCCCCAGGAACGCACCGTAGATCTGCGCCAACGTGGCGGGGTCGTTCTGCCACTTGGCCAGCGTCCCCCTAATGATGAACCCGAATAGATGATTGGGAGTTTCAGCCTCAATAGAGTCTGCCAGGGTGGCACTACCGGCCACGTCGCCCGAGTGAAGTTTGAGGAGCGCCGCGTGATACCGGGCGTCCGCGTCCACCTCGGTCAGCATGCCGTAGGCGGACAGAGCCATGGGGGAGAACTGTTGCATGGTGGCGACGTCGCCCTGCTGGGCCGCCCGCATG
>JAZFYL010000186.1:0-36231 GCA_036443495.1 Gemmatimonadales bacterium
CCAATCGCTGGATGGCGCGCCACCGGCGTTCGCCCGCAATAAGTTGATAATCTCCGCCGTCCTCACGCACGACTACCGGCTGCAACAGCCCGACGGACTGGATCGACGCGGCTAGTTCCCCAAGGGCAGTTTCGTCGAGTTCATGTCGTGGTTGGTACGGGTTGGGACGGAGCGCATCCACCGGTACTTCTCGGAGGACACCTTCGTGTTCGGCCTCTTCCTTCGAGATGGGGCCGAGCAACGCCTCTAGTCCGCGCCCCAGTCGGCGTTCACTCATGACGGCGCACCGGACGCCGGCACGCGCGAGGCGTCATCCGTTCGGCCCTGGCGCTTGATCATTTCCTGAGCCAGCGCCATGTAGCTCTTGGCCCCCACCGAGTGTACGTCGTACAACAGAATGGGTTTCCCGAAGCTTGGCGCCTCAGCCAGCCTGACGTTCCGGGGAATGGTCGAGCGAAACACTTTCGTCCCGAAGTACTCCTTGGCGTCATCGGCCACTTGGCGGCTTAGGTTGAGTCGCGAGTCGAGCATCGTAAGCAACACGCCGTCGATCGTCAACGAGCTGTTGAAGTTCTGTTGCACGATGCGGATGGTGTTTAGCAGCTGAGAGATTCCTTCCAGCGCGTAGTACTCGCATTGGATCGGAATCAGGACCGAATGCGAAGCGGTGAGCACGTTGAGCGTGATCAACCCCAACGAGGGCGGACAGTCGATCAACACGAATTCGTAATCGTCAACCTGTTCGTGCAACACGTTCCGCAGTATCGTCTCACGATTCGGTCGGTCTACCAGCTCTATCTCCGCGCCCACCAGATCCTGCGTGGCAGGAACGACATCGAGGAAGGGCAACGACGTGTGTTGGAGAATAGCGTCTGGGAGTCGGCACTCACCGATCATACAGTCGTAGATGGATCTCGACAGCCGCTCGGTTGGAACGCCGACCCCGCTGGTGGCATTCCCCTGAGGATCCGAATCGACCAGGAGGGTACGATGCTCGGCGGTAGCCAACGAGGCCGCCAGATTGACCGCGGTGGTCGTCTTGCCGACCCCGCCCTTCTGGTTGACGATGGCGATAATTCGCGTCATGAGATTCCAGAAAATGTGATGTAGTATGGTGCCAATCAACGACTTACAATCTAAACAACACTGCGCCCGCTGATTTCGAGTGGGGGCACAGGAAAAGCAATATACCGCCTAGACATGCTCTGGTAAACGGGCCTCGGCGGGCAACACCGTATCGCCTAAAAGACAACAGGTTGCAGTTTTTCCCGTAGCCTCGGAACGAGGCCGTTGCTCACCCTGTTTCACGTGAAACAATGGCCGGAAGCTTGATGGAGCGGGCCCATCATTGTGTTTCACGTGAAACGGAACAACCGAAGGTTCGTTTAATTCCCTCGGCTTGAACGGGCCTTGGCCACTTCGAAAACGAGGCTCTGGAGATCGCTGGGCGACACCCCAGGAATACGACTGGCGTGCCCCAGAGTCGCTGGGCGGATGGCCTCCAGCTTCTCACGGGCCTCGTAGGAAATGGTGTTCAACTCGTGGTATGCCAGTCCATCGGGCAGGAGGAGGTCGTCCATGGCGGCTAGTCGGTCGGCAGCCTCTCGCTCATTGGCGAGATACCCCTCGTAGCGTAATTCGATGTGAGCCCACTTGGTCGCTTCAGGATCCTGCAAAATACCCGTCCTGACGAACAATTCGGCCAAATCCACCCCGGGGCGCCGGGCCAAATCGGCCACCCGTACCGCCTGGTCTATTGGAGATGAGCCGACTTCGGCCAAAACCGCGTTTCCGTCGTCGCGGGAGATAGTCGTTTCCTTGGCCAAGCGAAGTGCCTCATCTTCACGAGCCAGACGCCCTTCGGCGATGCGCCGTTCCTCAGAAGTGAGCAAATCCATTGATTCCGCTGCCGGGTAAAGGCGCCTGAGGGCGTTATCCTGGCGAAGGAGAAGCCGAAACTCCGCCCGGCTCGTGAACAGTCGATACGGCTCGTCGACTCCTCGATGGACCAAATCGTCTACCAAGACCCCTATCATGGCTTGGTCCCGGCGGAAAATGACGGACTCCCTCCCCTGCACCTGGGCCGCCGCATTGAGTCCAGCTACCAAACCCTGCCCGGCAGCTTCCTCATACCCGGTGGTACCGTTGATCTGCCCGGCGAAGAACAGTCCGGGGCATTCCTTGACCTCGAGCGTCGGACGCAACTGGGTTGGTGGAAAGAAATCGTATTCAATCGCGTATCCTGGCCGCGTCATCTTGACGCGCTCTAACCCAGGAATTGCTTGCAAAAACTCGACTTGCACGTCAGGAGGCAGGGAAGTCGACAACCCGTTGACGTACATCTCGCTCGTGTCCAACCCTTCAGGCTCCAGGAAGACCTGGTGCCGCTCTGCCCGCGGGAATTTCACGATCTTATCCTCGATCGACGGGCAATACCGAGGCCCCCTACCGGAAATCGCCCCACCGTAGAGGGCCGATTGGTCGAGATGCTCCTGGATGATGCGCTTGAGATCGGCACCCGCCCAGGTGATGTAACAGGGCAATTGTTCAGGGGGCTCGGATTGCTGGTAGAACGAGAACCAGCCAGGGGTCTCATCCCCGGGCTGCAATTCAACCTGCGTCAGATCGACGCTCCTACCATCGATCCTCGGCGGGGTGCCCGTCTTGAATCGTTCTATCCTAAGTCCATGTCCTTGAAGAAGTTCCGCGAGTTTTATGGCCGGCGGTTCCCCGGCGCGACCCGCCGGAATCTGGGTCTTCAAACCGAGGTGGATTCGCCCACGGAGAAATGTCCCGGCCGTGAGGACCACCGCCTGGGCCGAGTAGCGTCGCCCGTCGGACAACACCACTCCCACGACCCGGCCGCAGGCGAACTCGAGACCATCTACGGTCCCCTGGCAAAACTCCAGTCCCGGCTGCTGCTCGAGCAGACTCCTCACCGCGCGGCGGTACAGTCCCCGGTCGCATTGCGCCCGCGGCGACCATACAGCTGGCCCCTTCGACCGATTCAACATTCGGAATTGGATCCGTGCCATATCGGTGGCACGCCCCATCACGCCACCCATTGCGTCTACCTCGCGAGCTACGGTGCCTTTGGCGATCCCGCCGATCGCCGGGTTGCATGACATCTGCCCGATGGTCTCGAGGTTCTGTGTAACCAGCAGCGTACGCACGCCGGATCTGGCCGCCATGGTGGCTGCCTCGGCGCCGGCGTGTCCGCCGCCAATAACGATGACGTGATAGCTGGCTCCCATAAGACCCGGAATCTAGGGCAGGGAGTGGGAAGTAGGGAGTAGGGGAACTAGGGAACTAGGGAACTGGGGAATTAGGAAACTAGGGACTAGGGAGCCGGGAGCCGTGGAGCTGGCCTGCGGCAGGCCGATGGGAGGTGAGCCGCGAGAGGGAATCTTCCTCCACTTCACGTCTCACCTCTCGACGCATCACCCGGTCCTGATCCAGCCAAGCAGTTGCTTCAACTTTGGCCTCTTGCCGTGCATGAGAATGCCGACGCGATAGATTCGCGCGGCAATCCACACGACGATGATGACACCGAGCGCGGTCATTCCTGCCGAGGCCAACAACTCCATCGGCGATAGCGGGTTCAAGGAATAGCGAACGGGCACCACCAATGGGGCGAACAGCGGAATCAGGCTCATTGTGTGCGCCATCGGACCGTTGGGATCGTTCAGCACGTTGAAGACCATGAAGAACGCGACGATCACGGTGAGCGTCACCGGCATCGACGCCTGCTGCGTCTCTTGCATCGTGCTGCACATGGCGCCCACCGCGGCATAGGCCGCCGAGTACAAGAAGAACCCCAGCAGGAAGAAGGTGAGAAACACCACCATCAGGGCCGGGCTGACGGTGGGAATCGGAATATTCATGACGGTCTGCGCCGGCACGCCGAAGGCTGCGGCGATCTCCGTGCGGAACGTGGTCAACACCATCGCCGTCCCGACCCAGAGCCCCAATTGCATCAGCCCGGCGGCGCCCACGCCGATCACCTTGCCCATCAACAGATCGAACGGCCGAAGACTCGACACCAGAACTTCGTTGATCCGGTTGGTCTTCTCCTCGACGACTGCACCCATCACTTGCACGCCATATAGCAACAGGGCCATGTACAGAAGAAATGCCATGGCATAGGCGAGCGCGAACGACGCTTCACCACTCTCGCCGGTAAGCTGGCCCTCGGTGACTCGCTCCGTCGAGAGGTTGAACGGACGCTGTGCCTCCTGTACCAGAGTCAAGTTGACGCCAAGCGCCGTAAGTCGTTCCGTGACCAGCGCCTGACGCACCCCCCGGCTCAACCTACGCATGTCGCTCATGCTGCTGACGTTGCTGCCGTAGTAGGCGATGCTGTCTTTGGCTATTTGCTCTGGGTCAAGCACAAGAACCCCGTCGAGCGGTACAGCGACAAGCGCTTCCGGCGCATCGATGAGAGCGATCAGAGAGTCCTGCGCAGCCGCGAGATTGCCGGCCTCTACCACTACTTCAATGAAGTAGTTGTCGGGGAAGGACGCGCCGAGCGTAGTCTGCACCGTGAGGCCCAGGTTACGGTCTCCGCCGTCCAGGATCACCAGATGACGGGGGGAGGTTTGACGCATCGATAGCACCGCTGGTGCTATCATGAGCGTCGCCATGAGAACAGGTCCGATGACAGTGGTGATAACGAACGTACGTGTACGGACACGGGCATTGAACTCACGTCGAATGACCGCAAGGAGTTTATGCATCGTCTTCCACCAGTGCCCGGGCAGTGCCGGCGGATTCGCCAACCTTGGCAATGAATATTTTCTGCAAAGAGGGTTCGACGACCTCGAACCGCGACAACCCCACTCCTCGCTCCACCAATGCGCGGAGCACCGTCTCGCCGCTTACGCCAGGGGCAAGTTCACCCTCCGCACTGCCGCCGTAGTCATCCACGCTCCGGAGGAGCGTCCGATTCTGCAGCACAGCCGCTGCACGATCACGGTTGCTGGAAAACGCCAGCGCCAGATGGTTCTTGCCGAACTCGGCCTTGATGTCGACCAATTTCCCGTCGACCACCTTTTCCCCCTGGGCTATGATCACGATATGATCGCACATGCGCTCGGCCTGCTCCATGATATGTGTGGAGAACAGCACCGTCTTGCCTCGGCGGGCGTAGTCAACCACGATGTCCTTCATCGCCTGGGCATTGACCGGGTCCAGCCCGCTGAACGGCTCGTCGAGGATTAGGAGATCCGGGTCATGCAGTAGCGTCCCGATGAACTGCACCTTCTGTTGCATTCCCTTGGACAGATCCTCCACCTTCTTGTCCGCCCAGTCACCCAGTCCCAGCCGGTCCAGCCACTCCCGCCCCCGTGCCATGGCGTCCTTGCGATTCAGGCCCTTCGTTTCTCCCAGGAATGCCAGTTGCGCGGCGACCTGCATCTTGGGATAGAGACCCCGTTCCTCGGGAAGAAATCCGATGAACTCGGAGAGTTCGCGGCCGGTTCCGCGGCCGCCGAAGAGGCTGACCCGACCTTCATCCGGCCGGATGATGTCCATGATCATGCGAATGGTCGTAGTCTTGCCGGCTCCATTGGGACCCAGCAGTCCGAATACCGATCCCGCCGACACCTCCATCGAAAAATCCTTGACGGCGGTGTGACCGGAGTACCGCTTCGTGACCCCATCCACCAAGATGACGGGCTGGCTCATACACTCTCCGTAACAATGTAAAGGACCGATTGGCTCGCTCGGCCGCACGTACGGCACACTATCGTGTTTGGTTCCATCGAACAACGTTTCACCTTGGGCCACAATTGCCAAGTCTCTCGAGTGGGCCACCGGCCTTGACTTGACCCGCTCTCCTCCACAGCTTTGGCACATGCGCACCAACGACACAATCATCATTGCTCCAACCAGCCAGCTGACGCTGGGGTATTGGTGGTGGACCCACCGGGAGGTGGCGTCCGCCTAGGTCTCAACGACATAGCGCGCGATCCCACTTTCCCAATCGATTCGGGGGGTGGGTTTTTTTGTGCCGTTCTGCTCCCCGCTGTTTCCCTGGCCATGAGGACACGATGCGAACGGCATTCGACATTACAGCGGACCTCGACACTCCCGTCTCCGCCTATCTGAAGCTCGCCTCGCTGAATCCCTGTTTCCTGCTGGAGAGCGTGGACCGGGGAGACCGGCTGGGCCGCTACTCCTTCCTGGGCTTCGGCAAAACGAGGCAGCTCCGTTTGGACGGCCAGGGGTTGGTGTGCGATGGCAGGCTCGCCCCCGGGCCGGCCTCATTGCCCGAGGTGCTGCGCCGCGCCCTGGCCCTGACTCCCCCACTCCAGCCAGAGGTCCCATCGATACCGTTCGGTGGGGGGCTCGTGGGGGTCACGACCTATGAAGCCATGGCCCGGATCGAACCCCGCTTGGAAGGCGCCCACAACAGTGCCGTACTGCAAGGGACGTGGGTAGCACCGGAATCGATGTTGGTGTTCGATCACGTCACCCGCAAAATCGCGCTTCTTCACGCGGGTGACGACGCCGACCGCGCACGGCTGGCCCGCGAGGTGAAACAGGCGCTCCGGGCACCCGTTGCCGAGCGCCCGACGGGAACGGTCGGCCCCGAAGTCGCCAGCTTCGATAAGGATGAATTTTGCCGGGCCGTCGACCGGGTAAAGAACCACATCACCGATGGCGACGTATTCCAGATGGTCTTGTCGATCCGATTCGAGGGCGAGACAACCGTCGATCCATTCGACGTGTACCGGGCCCTTCGCGTCCTCAATCCTTCGCCCTATCTCTTTCATCTGGCCCTCCCGGACCTGACCGTGGTTGGTTCTTCGCCCGAGGCCTTGGTGCGGCTGCGGGGTGGGAACGCCACGCTCCGGCCGATAGCGGGAACCAGACCCCGTGGCGGGACCGAGGCCGACGACGATGCCTTCGAGCAGGAATTGCTCGACGACCCCAAGGAAGCCGCCGAGCATGTCATGCTGGTCGATCTCGCCAGAAATGATCTGGGGCGCGTGGCGGAACCCGGATCCATCGCGGTGCGTCCTTTCAGGTCGGTCGAGCGCTACTCCCATGTGATGCACCTGGTGACGGGTGTCGAAGGCCGCCTGGCCGACCCCCACGATCAATTCGACCTGTTCGCGGCAGCTTTCCCCGCCGGGACGGTTGTCGGAGCGCCCAAAGTCCGCGCCATGGAACTCATCGCCGGGCTCGAGCCGGTCGATCGAGGGTTCTATGCTGGAACCGCGGGGTACTTCGGCCACGGCGATTCCATGGATCAAGCTATCGCCATTCGAACGATGGCCTTCGAGGAGGGGCGCTATTTCTACCAGGCCGGCGCGGGCGTCGTGGCGGACAGTGTTCCGGAAAACGAATACGCCGAAGTGCTGGCCAAGAGTGCCGCACTCAAGGCCGCGCTAGCGCTGGCTGCCGGGGGGCTGTAATGAAACGGGTATTGCTGATCGACAACTACGATTCCTTCGTCTACAACCTGGCCCAGGCCTTTCAGATTCTCGGGGCCGAAGTGGTTGTGCGCCGGAACGACCAGATCACGGCCGCCGAGGCGCGGGCGTTCGATCCAAGCCACCTTGTCGTCTCACCCGGGCCCGGCCGGCCCGAGGTGGCGGGCAACAGCATTTCGATCATCCGCGCCATGATCGACCAGATTCCTATCCTGGGGGTTTGCCTCGGCCACCAAGCACTGGTCGTTGCTCTGGGAGGCTTGGTGGTCCATGCCAAGCGATTGATGCACGGGAAAGTGTCCGCGATTCACCACGACGGGATCGGTTTGTTTGCCGGCCTCCCGCAACCGTTCAAGGCCGGCCGGTATCACTCGCTCCTGGTCGACCGGCTTCCGGACGACTTGACAGCTTCCGCCTATACCCGCGAGTGGGAAGTCATGGCCGTGCGACATGTTTCGCTGCCTGTGGCCGGTGTACAGTTTCATCCAGAGAGCATCCTGACCCCGGACGGCGATCGACTCCTCGAAAATTTCTTGACATTCCGACCCGGTGCCGTTGTGAAAGAGAGAGAGAAAGAGGCGGTATGACAATACCAGCCATGCTCGATCGACTGATTTCTCGGCAGGACCTCACCCAGGCCGAGGCCGGTGAACTCCTGCGCGATTTGATCGACCCCGACATTTCCGATATCGTCAAAGGGGCGGTCCTGGCCGCGTTCCGTACCAAGGGGGTCACGCCCGCCGAGCTGAGCGGCATGACGTTGGCCCTCAGAGCGGAAGCCGTCCCCGTCGACGTCTCGTCCGTCTCTTGCCGGGTCGACACTTGCGGAACCGGCGGCGACGGCGCGGGGAGTATCAACCTCTCGACCGCCACGGCCCTGCTCGTCGCGGCTATGGGAATCCCAGTCGTAAAACACGGCAACCGGTCCGTGTCGAGTCGGTCGGGCAGTGCGGACGTATTGGAGGCACTGGATATCCATCTTCCAGCGAGCGCCGGCCAGGCAGTGAAGTCGCTCACGACCACTGGGTTTGCGTTCCTGTTCGCCCCGGTGTTCCACCCCGCCATGAAAGCCGTGGCGCCCGTACGGAAAGCGCTAGGCGTCCGCACCGTCTTCAATCTGTTGGGACCGCTGGTGAACCCGGCGGCTCCGACTCATCAACTGCTCGGGGCCTACAGTCCCGAGGCCGCACGCCTTATCGCCAGGTCCTTGTCGGCGGGTCCGGTCGAGCGCGCTTTCGTAGTCCACGGGGCTCTGGCCTGGGACGAGGCCACTCCGGTGGGTCCATTCCTGCTTCTCGACGTGCACCACGGTACCGTCACCGAGCGGATCGTCGACCCCGCAGACTACGGCTACCCAAGATGCAATCCGCAGGACCTCAAAGGTGGAGACCCCGACGAGAACGCTCGCCTCCTACAGCAGACGCTGATGGGCGTGCCGGGGCCGAAACGGGACGCGGTGGCCCTGAACGCCGCGCTGGTCCTCCAGTTGGTAGAGTCCCTGGAGCCGCGCGAGGCCGCGTCCCAGGCCAATGATGCATTGAAGCAGGGCCGGGCGATCGAGTTGCTGGATCGGTTGCGGGCCCGGGTGACGGCATGAACTTCCTGGACTCGATGGCGCGGCATAGCACCCGACGGGTCGCCGCGGCGATGGCCGGGGAGCCGCTCTCGGAACTACGGGCCCGGGCGGTCGACACGGATAACCCCCCGGCGTATGACCCGCAGCAGTTTGAGGTCTGGGCCGAACTCAAGCCCAGCTCGCCCTCCGAGGGGAAGCTGGATCAGGGAGTGGATTTGTCTGAGCGGGCCTGCGCCTACCAAGCCGGGGGAGCGTCGGTCCTTTCCGTACTCACCGAACCCACGGCGTTCGGGGGATCACTCCGCTCGCTTGCACAGATCAGTGAGAGCACCACCTGCCCGATCATGCGGAAGGATTTCCTGGTGGACCCATACCAGGTGTGGGAGGCTCGAGCAGCAGGTGCCGGCGGCGTCCTGCTCGTGATTAGAATGCTGTCGGACGAACAACTGGGGCGGATGATGGAGAGCGCGTCGGACACAGGGCTGTTCGTGCTGCTCGAAGCGTTCGACCAGGCCGAACTCGATCGGGCCGCCCTGGTTGCCGATCGAAGCTCGCCGGAGGTCATCTTGGGGGTGAACTGCCGTGACCTCACAACACTCGAGGTCGACCGATCTCGTTTCGACGCGATCGAGCTTCCCCGATACCCTGTCCTGGCGGAGAGTGGCATCGAAACCAGCGAACATGTCGAGCAAGTGGCAATGAAGGGATTCCGCGGCGTCTTGATGGGCACCGCTCTCATGCGGAGCGCCGACCCTGCCCACACGGTTGCCACGATGGTGGCTGCAGGAAGGGCGACGTGCCGATCCGTGTAAAGATCTGCGGGCTCACCACGCCGGCAGATGTGGAGTGGACCGTGGCCTGTGGTGCCGATGCGATCGGCATCGTCCAGGCACCCTCCCTCAGGCAAGTCGATCGTCGGACGGCGGAGACCTTGCTGCGAGCTGCTGGCTCGGGCGTAATGAAGGTGGCCGTCTTTCGGGAGGTCGACACACCGCAGCTCTTGGAATTGGTGAGCATGGGCTTCGACGCCGTCCAGGCGGAGCATCTCCCCGAAGCGGTGCCTCCAGGGCTTGCCGTCCTGCCAGTCATCACCGACGGCCCCTACCTCATGGCCCGCGTCAAGGCCCTGCCCAGAGTGGTGAATGGTGGACTCGCTCAGCTGGGCCACGCCGAGTTGCTGCTCGACGGACCAATAGGCGGTGGCCGTGGTATGCGTCCCGACCGGCACCGTGCGCGCAAGCTGGCGGCGAGCCACCGGATTGTGCTCGCCGGTGGGCTCAATCCTCGCAACGTGGCACGGGCGATCGAGGTCATCAGGCCGGTGGCTGTAGATGTCAGCAGCGGCGTCGAACGTTCTCCTGGGTGCAAGCAGCGCGACTTGGTCAAGGCGTTCATCGTCCAAGCGCGCCGCGCACTCCTCAAAGAGGAAACCACCTGATCATGGGTGAACTTCCCGACGAGAGAGGACGTTTCGGGGCGTTCGGGGGGCGCTACGTCCCCGAGACGCTCATCGCTGCGCTCCAGCGCCTCGAAGAATCCACTCGGGCGGCGCTGGCGGACCCCGCCTTTCATGAGTCCCTCGATGCCGAACTGGGTGACTGGGTCGGCCGACCGACGCCACTGACCCGGGCGCACCGTCTGGGCCGAGAGTGGAACCTCGAGATATGGCTCAAACGTGAGGACCTCGCTCACACCGGCGCCCACAAGATCAACAACGCCATCGGGCAGGCACTCATCGCTCTGCGTATGGGAGCGGAGCGCGTGGTGGCGGAAACCGGTGCCGGGCAGCATGGTGTGGCCACTGCGGCGGCATGTGCTCGCTTGGGCCTGCCCTGCACCGTGTACATGGGATCGATCGATGTCGCCCGGCAATCGCCCAACGTCCAACGAATGAAGCTCCTCGGCGCGGAGGTGGTACCGGTGACTTCCGGTGACGCCACGCTGCGAGCAGCCATCGACGAGGCGATGCGGGACTGGGTCTCGGATCCTGGAGGCACTTTCTATCTCATCGGATCGGTGGTTGGGCCCCACCCCTATCCGTGGCTGGTCCGCGAGCTTCAAACGGTCATCGGCCGAGAGGCACGGGCCCAGATCCTCGCTGCGGTGGAGGGCCTCCCCCAGGCGTGCATCGCCTGCGTCGGAGGGGGATCGAACGCCATCGGATTGTTCTACCCGTTCCTGGCCGATCCCGTCGAATTGATCGGGATCGAAGCCGGAGGGTCGGGTGAAGGCAACGAGCACCGCCATGCGGCCACGATAAGCGAAGGGACCCCCGGGGTGCTTCATGGCAGCTATAGCCTTCTGCTTCAGGATCACGACGGGCAAGTCCTTGAAACACATTCAGTTTCCGCTGGCCTGGACTATCCAGGGGTTGGTCCGGAGCACGCGTTTTTAGCTAGTAGTGGTAGAAGCAACTACTATCATGTCCCAGACGCAGAGGCCGTCTCAGCGCTCGAGGAATGCTGTGCCCTGGAGGGAATCCTCCCGGCCCTGGAGACGGCACATGCGCTTGCCGGCGCCCGGGACTACGCACGCACGCACCCCGGAGCCAGGGTCATCGTCGGATGTTCCGGCCGTGGCGACAAGGACCTCGGGATCCTGGAGGAGGTCCGGGGGTGACCACACCGGCTACCGCCCCCGCCTCCGACCTGGAGCGACGGCTGGCCCAACCCAAACGGCGAGAGCGGCCAGCACTGGTTGCCTACCTGACCGCCGGGTTTCCCAGCCCGGAAGCTTTCCCCGATCTCCTGAGGCGGGTAGCCCGTGTGGCAGACGCCGTAGAAATCGGTGTGCCTTTCACCGATCCGATGGCGGATGGGGTGACCATACAGCGGACCAGCCGGGAGGCGCTACGGCAGGGGGTGACGTTGACGGGAATCCTCCAACAACTCGAGTCCTCCGGTAGACTCGAGGCCCCGGTACTCCTGATGTCGTATCTCAATCCATTGCTGGCCTACGGCCTCGACCGGTTGGTCTCGCAAGCCGCGCGATCGGGTGTCACCGGGTTCATCGTTCCGGACCTCCCACTCGAAGAGTGCGAGTCGTTGAAGGCGCTCACGGACAACGAGGGGATGGCGTTGGTCCAGTTGGTCAGTCCGGTTACCCCTCCGGCACGGTTGGCCACGCTATGCCGTGTGAGTCGTGGCTTCGTTTACGCGGTTACCATCACGGGCATCACCGGCGGGGCGGGAGAGCGGGACACCGTGGGGATTGGCGCCTATCTGGACCGGGTACGGGAACAGTCGACTATTCCCGTGTGCGCCGGATTCGGAATCAGGACCGCCAGTCAGATCGATAGCCTGGCACAACATGTCGACGGGGTGATCGTGGGATCGGCGTTGCTCGAAGCAATCGAGCGTGGCGAGGACCCGGTGAGGTTTCTGGAGGGGCTGAGGGATGATGGTTGAGGGCCAACAGCTTTCAGCTCCAACCGGGATGGTACCTCGCAGGATTCCGCGCCCCACGACCCACGCCCACGACATACGAACGCCCCGCTGGTAACCCAGCAGGGCGTTCCATGTTTTGCAGCCTGGGCCCATTCTAGGGAAGGGCTGTGGTGATCTCGCTCAGTTTGGCGATCCGAGTTGCCTGCGCCCGCGGAATCGTCAACTCCCGATGCTCTACTTTAATCCCGTAGGTTACCGTGCGGCGGAGGTAGTCCTCCCAGGACTCGGCTCCCTCTACAGCGGCATGGACCCCAACGTCCTTCAGAAACACGTGATCGTCATCCTGTCGATCGAATCGGCCGACGTAGGTATTCTGCCCGGGTGTTTCCACGACCACGGAGATTCCGTGCAGTTCGTCGTGGCCAGGGTGGAAGACATGGCCGGTCATACTAGACCGTCGTCCCGCAGTGCTTGTCGAAAGCCGCCGTCAGGTCTGCTGCGATTTCATCGGGGCTTCGGCCTTCAATCATGTGCCGATGCAGCATAGTGACGACTTCCCCGTCGCGGAACAAAGCTATCGACGGGGAACTCGGTTGATATTCTTCGCCAAAATAACTCCTAGCCCGCTCGGTGGCGTCGGCGTCCTGTCCGGCAAACACCGAATACTTCTCGTCGGGCGTCACGCTGTGTGCCAAGGCGAGCTTGATTGCCGGCCGGGCCATCCCGGCGGCGCAGCCGCACACGGAATTGACCAGCACCAGTGCGGTGCCGGCTTGGTTGCCGAGCACCGCGTCGACCTCGTCTACCGTGGTCAACTCTTTAAAGCCCATCGCGACCGTCTCGTCACGCATCGGCTGGACCACTTGGGGATCGTACATCGGGATTCTCCTCAGTCTATTTGATCGGTAGTTATGTCAGTGTGTCGTGGCGGTGCGGAGGGAGCAGGTAGTGGGGACTGCCCCACTGCCGTCACCGCCCCCGCCTACTCTGTCGTCACCGTTTCGGGTTTGTTTTCCAACGCCGCATTCAGTGCGTGCCAACTCAGGCTGGCGCATTTGACGCGGACCGGAAACTGGGACACGCCGGCAAACAGTACCAGCTTCCCCAGAATTTGTTTGGCCTCCTCGGGCGTGATCTTTCCTGTGACCAGCTGCTGGAAGGTGCGGAACATATCCTGGGCGTCGCTCAGACGTTGACCCTTCACGGCTTGGGTCATCATGGACGCCGAGGCCTTCGAGATGGCGCAGCCGTTACCGACAAAGCTGGCGTCGGTGATTACGTCGCCGTCCAGTTCGGCGTAGACCGTCAAGTGATCGCCACAGAGCGGGTTGTAGCCTTCCGCGTGATGGGCCGTACCGTCGATCTCGCGGAAGTTCCGCGGCGAGCGATTGTGGTCGAGAATGACGCTTTGATACAGTTCGTTGAGGTCGGCCATTACCCGAACATTTCGTTGACACGGTGGAGCCCGCGCACCAGGGCGTCTACCTCGTCGAAGGTATTATAGAACGCGAACGACGCGCGCACCGTCGCCGCCAGACCGAAGTGGTCCATGACGGGTTGGCAGCAATGGTGCCCGGCCCGAACCGCAATGCCTTCCTGATCGAGGATTGTCCCGACGTCGTGCGGGTGGGCCACGTCCATCACCAGACTGACCGCACCGGCTCGCTCCGCAGGCGTACCGATGAGCCTGACCCCGGGGACCCCAGTCACCTGATCCACCGCATACTGGATCAGTTCGGCCTCATAGGCCACGATGGCATCGGACCCGATCTCCTCGAGGTAGGCTATTGCCGGACCCAGACCGATGACTTCGGCGATGGCCGGGGTGCCGGCCTCGAACCGGGTGGGAATAGGGGCGTAGGTGGTGCCTTCGAAGGACACCGACGCGATCATCCCGCCGCCACCCTGGTACGGCGGCATCGCGTCCAACAACTCCGCCCGGCCATACAACACCCCGACCCCGGTGGGCCCGAACATCTTGTGGCCCGAGAAGGCGTAGAAATCGCACCCCAGCTCTTGGACATCGACGGGGAGATGCGGGACGCCCTGGGCTCCATCAACCATCACCGCGATGCGCCGCGCTCGAGCTTCGGCGCAAATGGCGGCGACTGGATTGACCGTTCCCAGAGCGTTGGACACATGGGCCACTGCCACCAACTTGGTGCGCTCTCCGAGAAGTGCCGGGTAGGCCTCGAGGTCGAGCTCGCCTTCATTGGTAATGGGCAGCATCTTGATCACGGCGCCGACCTGGTCGGCCAGCAACTGCCACGGTACGAGGTTCGAGTGATGCTCCATCTCGCTGACGAGGATCTCGTCTCCGGCGCCGATGGCTCCTCGCCCGTAACTCTGCGCCACCAGGTTGATCGCCTCGGTGGTTCCCCGGACGAAGACGATCTCACGGTCCTCACTGGCGTTGATGAAGGCGCGGACTCTGCTGCGGACTTCGTCGTAGGCAGCCGTGGCCTGAGCGCTCAGGCTATGGACGCCCCTATGGATGTTGGCGTTGTCCTGCCGGAAGAAGTGGTCGAGCGCATCGATTACCACGGTCGGCTTTTGGGCCGTGGCCGCGTTGTCCAGATACACCAGCGGCTTGCCGTGGACGGTCCGCCCCAACACCGGGAAGTCTGCACGAATTCTGGCCAAGTCGAGCGGTGCGGTCAGCTCCTGTCCGGGAACGCCGGTCGGCACCGCCACCATCACCCGCTCCGGGTCCCCAGGAACCGCTGCATCACCAGCCGCTCCAGGTAGGTGGCGACCTCGCGGGACGAGATCTGCTCCAGGACGTCCGCCGCGAAGCCGTAGGTCAACAGCGTCTTCGCCTCGGCGGGACTCAGCCCCCGGCTGCGGCAGTAGAACATAGCCTGCTCGTCCAGCTGTCCCACCGTGGCCCCGTGGGTACAGCGGACGTCGTCGGCGAATATCTCCAACTGCGGCTTGGTGTCGACCTTGGCCGTGGGTGATATCAACAGATTCTGGTTGGTCTGCTTGCCATCGGTCTTCTGGGCGATGGGGTGTACGTAGACCTTGCCGTTGAACACACCATGCGACCGATCGTCGAGAATGCCCTTGTAGACCTCGCGACTGGTGCAGTTGGGTTGGGTGTGCTCGATGCGGGTCTGGTGATCGACGTGCTGATCGCCGTGTACCACATACAGCCCGTTCAAGGTGGCATTACTGCCCTCGCCGTCCAGCACCGTGTAGATGTTGGTGCGGCTCACGGCGCCGCCGAAGGCAAACGAGAGTGACTCGAAGTGACTGTCTCGTTCCTGCCGAGCCTCGAGCGTGCCGATGTGAAAGGCCTGCTCACTCTCCCGCTGAATCTTGTAGTGGTCCAGCCGGGCCCCGACGGCGAGCGACACTTCACTGACGGCGTTGGTGAAATACATACCGTCGGACAGACCCACGTAGCTCTCGACCATTGCTGCACGGGCCTGAGGTTCCAACACCACCAACGTACGCGGGTAACTGACCCCTTCGCCGACGCTCGGATCGGTGGCGTAGAGTACGTGGATGGGATGCTCCACGACTGTCTCCCGCGCAACGTGGACGACCAAACCGTCGGCCATGAAGGCCGTGTTCAGCGCGGTGAAGCTGTTCCCGTCGATCGGGGCGGCCTTGGTCAGATGTTCCATCAGGAACTCCGGCCGATCCGCCATGGCTTCGGCAATGGTCTGGACCGTGACCCCGCTGGGCAATTCATCGAGAGTGGACAGGGCTTCGACGTAGTGGCCGTTCACGAACACGATGCGCGGCCACTTGCGGTGCCCGATGAGGAAATCTTCGAGATCGGCCACGGCGGGCGGTTCCGCCGGGGCGGCCAAGCGCGGCAACACCGTCCGTGCCAGCTTGGCGACGTTGGTAAACTTCCAGTCCTCGTCCTTGCGGTCCGGAAACCCGGCCTCCCGGAACCGGTCGATGGCGTTGCGCCGGATTGGCATCAACCACGCGGCCTGACCGCCACCGTTGGCTGCGTGACGCTCGAAGTCTTGAACGTAGGACTCGATGGTCACGACGCCGCTCCGGCTTCAGAAACCCACTCGTATCCCTGCGCTTCCAACTCCAAGGCAAGCTCCTTGCCGCCCGACTTGACGATGCGGCCGTCGACCAGGACGTGCACGTAGTCCGGCACGATGTAGTTGAGCAACCGCTGGTAGTGGGTCACCAAGATGGTGGCGTTGTCAGGCCGCCGGAGGCTGTTGACCCCTTCGGCCACCGTTTTGATCGCGTCGATGTCCAGGCCCGAGTCGGTCTCGTCCAACACCGCCAACTTGGGCTCCAGCACTGCCATTTGGAGAATCTCGTTGCGCTTTTTCTCGCCGCCCGACATGCCGGCATTGACTTGGCGTTCCAACATCTCAGCGGTCCAGTCGACCGTCTTGAGCTTTTCTTCCACCAGGTCCATGAAGTCGAGCGGGTCGGCTTCGTCCAGGCCGCGCGCCTTCCGGAGCGCATTGTAGGCCATCCGCAGGAAATAGGCGTTGGTGACGCCGGGAATCTCCACCGGGTATTGAAACGCCATGAACAGACCGGCCAGCGCGCGCTCTTCGGGTTCCATCTCGAGCAGGTCCTGGCCGTCATAGCGGACGGACCCCTCGGTGACTTCGTAGTCTTCCCGGCCTGCCAGCACCTGGGCCAGGGTACTCTTGCCGGAACCGTTGGGCCCCATGATGGCATGGACTTCGCCGGCGTTCACCGTCAGGTCGATACCCTTGAGGATTTCGACACCCTCGGCGCCGGCGTGCAAGTTGGTAATCTCGAGCAACGTATTCCTCCGCACTTCAGCAATCAGAAAATAGAAAACGGCAATCAGCGATCAACGACGAGTTCCTGGCACTGCGTTCCCGCTCCCCCCTCCCTACTCCCTCCTCAAGATTCCGTAGTCTCCCTACCCGACGCTCCCCTCGAGGGTGATACCCAACAGGTTTTGGGCCTCGACGGCGAATTCCATGGGGAGGTACTGGAAGACCTCCTTGGCGAAGCCGTTCACGATCAGCGAAATCGCATCTTCGGTGCTCAGGCCGCGCTGTTTGCAATAGAAGATCTGGTCCTCGCCGATCTTGCGGGTCGACGCCTCGTGCTCCATCGAAGTGGTGTTGTTCTGCACGTCGATGTAAGGAAATGTGTGGGCCCCGCACTCGTTGCCGATGAGCATCGAGTCACACTGGGTATAGTTCCGGGCACCCTCCGCCTTGGGCAGCACCTTCACCTGCCCGCGGTAGCTGTTGTTGCCGTGCCCCGCCGAAATACCCTTGGAGATGATGGTACTGCGGGTGTTCTTCCCGATGTGGATCATCTTGGTGCCGGTGTCGGCCTGTTGGTAACGGTTCACCACGGCGACGGAGTAGAACTCCCCGATGGAGTTGTCGCCCTGCAGGATCACGCTGGGATACTTCCAGGTGATGGCCGACCCGGTCTCGACCTGGGTCCAGGTGATGCGGGAGTTCCGGCCGGCGCATTTGCCTCGCTTGGTCACGAAGTTGAATACGCCCCCGACCCCGTTCTCATCACCCGCGTACCAGTTCTGAACCGTGGAGTACTTGATCGTCGCGTCGTCTAGCGCGATCAGTTCCACCACCGCGGCGTGCAGTTGGTTCTCGTCACGCATCGGGGCGGTACAGCCTTCGAGGTAGCTCACCGACGCGCCTTCTTCGGCCACGATCAGGGTGCGCTCGAATTGCCCGGTGTTGGCAGCGTTGATGCGGAAGTAGGTCGACAGCTCCATCGGGCATCGCACACCCTTGGGGATGAACACGAACGATCCGTCGCTGAAGACCGCCGCGTTTAGTGCCGCGAAGAAGTTGTCGCTGTGGGGAACCACCGACCCCAGGTACTTCCGGACGAGTTCGGGATGTTCCTTCACGGCGTCCGAGAAGGAACAGAAGATGATACCATGCTCGGCCAGCGTCTCCCGATACGTCGTCGCCACAGACACGCTGTCGAAAATGGCATCCACTGCCACTCCGGTGAGCCGCTTCTGTTCGGCCAAGGGAATGCCCAGCTTCTCGTACGTCTCGAGCAGCTTGGGATCGACTTCATCGAGGCTCCCCAACGGCTTCTCCGTCTTGGGAGCCGCGTAGTAAATGATGGAGTTGTAGTCGATCGGGTCGTAGTGCACGTTGGGCCAGTGCGGCTCGGTCATCTTGAGCCACCCGCGATAGGACTTGAGGCGCCACTGCAACAGCCACTCTGGCTCGCCCTTCTTGCTGGAAATCAGCCGAACGACGTCCTCATTCAACCCGGGGGGAATGACATCCGATTCTATGTCGGTGACGAATCCCCACTTGTATTCCCGATTGACTAACGGTTCGATTGACGAACTCATGCCTGCTCCTGGACCGGACGACGCCCATCGGTAGCCGTCCGGAAGTCGATGTGATACTCGCACACGGTGCATCCCTGGAGCATGTGGTCTCCTCTGGTCACATCCGCCGCGAGCACTTCGGTCAGGAAATGCTGTTCCGCTTCGCATATCTCTGGAAACTTGTGGACGACAGCGCGCATGGCGCAGTTATGAGCGGTCAACGTCCCCGAATCCGGCCCGCCTTCCCACAACGCCATATACCCCTCATCCCGCAATACCCCCACTACACGGTCGACACGCCGGTCGGCCGGCGCCCCAGCCAGTTCATCCGCCAGCCGCCGGCTCAACTGCTGGAAGTGGTTGGTGAGCGATTCAACCGTCTGCTCCCGACCCACCCGTGCGACCATTTGATCGAGTACCTCGGTGAGGGCCGCCTCGTAGCGGGCAGGGAACAGCTCCTCCCCCCGCTCCGTCAGCCGATAGCTGTAGACAGGAGCCCCAACCCCGTGTGCCTCCCGATCGTGCGTAATGAGCGACTCCGCTTCCAATTCCTTCACATGGTGGCGGATGGCGTTCAGGGACAGCCCCAGCAAACCGCCAAGGTCCTTGGCAGTCATGGAGCTGGACTGCTTCAGGGCAACCAGAATTGACCCACGCGGCCCCCCGAGGCTTTCGGGGAGTCCCGCAGCGGCTTTTAGTTCAATCCTGGGCTCGGTCATAGGGCGCTAATCCTAAGCGAATGAGTCGGAATTGTCAATATATATAGCGTTTTTGGTGTGAATATGCAACTCCTTATTTATCAATAAGATACACTCACCATCCGATTACATGACGACAAGTTTTTTGGAATTAGTTCAAATTACCCTTGTGGGTTACCTGCCGGGACACGATTTTGATAGAGGCCCTTGACCCGTAGGAGGCTGCCATGCCGGTCCATCGCATCCGCCAACTGGGCGATCCTGTCCTGCGAACCCGGTGCGAACTAGTCACCAAGCCCCGGTCGGCTGCCGTCCGTGTGGTCCTGGATGGCATGCGGGAAACACTGCAGGACTGGCAGGCGCGCTTTGGCGCGGGACGGGCCATCGCCGCCCCCCAAATAGGCGCCCCGATGCGGTTGGTTGTTGTAGAGATCGACGAGCCGTGGCCGCTGATCAACCCGGAGATTGTCGACATCGGGACCGAAGATTTCGATGTCTGGGATGATTGCTTCTCATTCCCCGATCTTCTGGTGCGGGTCTCCCGGGCCTACCGGATCAAGGTCCGCTACCAGGACCCGACCGGGAAGGACCGTGAAGTCGATCTAGAGGGCGACAAGGCCGAACTGCTACAGCACGAGATCGACCATCTCGACGGCGTCCTGAGTGTCGACCGGCCGACCGGTTTGGATCCGTTTTGCATGCGGGAAGAATGGAACCGACTCCATGCCGCGGAGGGACGCTACGGGAAGCGGGAGGAAAGGGCCGCAATCTTCGGGGCCGCCGCCATGTAGGGTCTCTGGTCCGCCCCCCCCTCTAGAACCATCGGCCGAACCGGAACAGCAGGAGGTTACGCCGATTCTCGGTTACGCCGTAGTCGATCCCGACTGGGCCGAACGGCGTCTCGGCACCTATCCCGACTCTCGCTCCCACCAGCCAGTCATCAGACCCCAGCAGGCCCCCGCCGAAGGCGGCCCGGCCCACCGCCACCTCTCCACTCACAAACAGCAGGCGGCCGAGGTGGTAGCGCGCCGCCATGCCCAGATCGACTTCCCGGTCGCCGAGGCGCTCGCCGATGTGCAGGCCGGGGAACCCAGTCATACCGCCCAGCGGGAACTGTAGCTGTGCCGGGAGAGACGCCCCCCACCCCAACCGGAGATAAGGTCTGATCTCCCAGCGGGCGACCGGGATGACCGGTGCTACCAATAGCTCAGCGCGTTGGTACACTCCGGTGACTGCCACAGCCAGTGCTGCCCTCGGCGCGGCGCTCTTCCCCGTCTTCATGACGTTGAGTTGGCCACCCGCCGCCGTTTGGCTGCTGTCCGATTCGGTCCAGGCGCGGCCCTCGAGGCCCAGGGCTACACTCCAGCGGCCGAAGTAGCGGCGCTCCACACCCAGCACGCCTACCAATTCCTCCACGTGGATGCTGGGTAATTCTTTGCCGTCGCCGTCGAACCGGCGTACGTCCTCGAACGCCCCGCTCGCCGCTATGCCGGGCGTCACTAGATACGAACCCAGCCGCTTGGTATTGCGTAGACCGAGAAAGAGCTCTTGCCGGAACCGGCCCAGGAAAAGGAACCCGGTCCCCTCCAGTCCGCTCGAGAACAGCCGGCGGTTGACCAGCCCGAGCCAGAGCTTGCCTCCTCGGTCGTTGTTGTACGCCACCGCCAGGCCCGCCACCCATCGCGGTGCGCGTCGCACGGCGGGCATGAACGAAACCGTGTCTCCCGACCCTCCCGGATGGAGCCAGATCGAACGGTACCATTGGGTCTCCGACAGCACCCCGAACTGTCGTCGCAACATCAGTGTATCGAGTGGTGCCCAGTCCTCCAGACCCAATAGGTCCAGCACGTTGATCTGCTCATCGATCGGTAGACTGTCTACCATGACATGGCCCACCACCGACGGTAGGGTGGGGGGAGCAGGCATCGGACTCCGGGGCAGACAACGGGCGGACGGCAAGCTCGACTGGGCGACGCGGTAGCCGGCATCCAACACCCCGACGACGGTACGGCGATCGAGGTCGAGAGTGCGGTACTGCTTCAGATCGGTCCTGAGATAGATGTCTCCGGGGAGCGTGTCGAGGTCCTGGGTGAACAGGTAGTTGATCAACTGCTCCCCGACCGCGACAACCGAATAAGGGTTCAGTGAATCAGGGGTGCCGCTGGTCACATCCGAGATGATCAACCTCGTGGCCCCCGCGTCGCGTGCGGCCTGGGCCGGTACGTTTTGCGAGAGCCCACCATCTATGTAATACTGGCCGTTGATCTCGACCGGTTCGAAGACGACCGGTACCGCCATGCTGGCCCTGACGACCTGGGCAAGATCACCGGAGTCGAATGTTTCGGCGGCACCATTCGCCAGGTTGGTAGCCACTGAACGGAACGGGATGGTCAACGAATCGAAATCGCCGCGTGCCACCAGATTGCCGCGCAACATGCCGGCGTCGAGCAGGAAGTTCACGGCAGCCTCGCTCACCGAAGCGTTCTGTACCTCCAGGCCGCCTGCCCCTTTCTCCCATATCACCAACGGCGACAACGTTCGGAGGCGTTGCGGGCCATGCAGGTCGTAGCTCTGAAAGATCCGCTCCAGATCGAGAGTTCGGACCAGGGCATCGAGTCGCTTGCCGCTGTAGCCCGACGCATAAAGCGCCCCTATGATCGACCCCATGCTGGTCCCGACGATTAGATCGGGTACGACGCCCAGGCTGTCCAACACGCGGAGCACTCCGATGTGCGCCAGGCCTTTGACGCCGCCGCCCGAAAGTACCAAGGCCGTACGAGACGGTTCGCACGCCTGCCCGACGAGCTGTGACGGGACGGCAGGGAATACCAGCAATACAACCAGTACCGCCCAGCGGAATCGGTTCATGCAGGCCAATCTAGCCTCGTTGGATGCCACCGGGAGACGCTAATGAACCGGCCAAGCCCGGCCCCTTGCGTCTGACGGTCGGCCTCCTTATACCTATGCCTCCGACCCATCGGCGAGACAACCTGGCCGGGAGTCAGCCGGCCTTCAGGAGTTTCTGGCAATGACATATGTGATCGCTGAACCATGCATAGGAGTGAAAGATCGGGCTTGTGTGGATGTGTGCCCCGTAGACTGTATCTACGAGGACGACGCCCAGCTGTGGATTCATCCCGACGAGTGCATCGATTGTGGGGCCTGCGAACCCGAGTGTCCCGTGACCGCCATTTTCCCCGAAGAGGATGTCCCACGCGAATGGACCGAATACATCGCCAAGAACAGGGACATCTTCGACAGCGACAGCCCCCCGGGGGCGCCCCAGGGATAGGTTCGTTCTCGGTGGTCCGTGCTGGCATCGAGCCCTCCTGATGGTCAGGGGGGCTTTCTTGTGACGGTCGGGCACCAGAGCAGCATTGCCGATCACCGCTCCGACAGGCCGTCAGGCAATCAGATCAGATAAGAGAGACGGCCCGCGGGGCCATAGTACTACACTTGGCCGAGGCCCCGGGACCGGAGAGAGGGATCCTGCATAGCGAGGGTCTTACTGACAAATGACCTTCGCTATCATCCTTACGGCTCGCCCAACAGCCCGGTTTCACGACCCCGTCCAGGGAAGCGGCAACCGATGTCAGTATCTTTCCTTTGCCAGAGCCACCGGCCTCCCCAAAAGCACCGGAACCTGACTCTTCGGAGGACACGACTGCATGCACGCAAACACCGACTACGTTCGTCACGCCGCCCGGTTATCCCGTCAGGTGTACCTGGATGCCGCCATGGGCGGCACACCCGCGCCCGACCCGGATTTCTACAAGACGCTTGCCAAGGCGCTGGATGATATCGCCGACGGGTTGGAGCAGGCCGGGAAGCGTCGCGATTGATGGCGGTGGTGATGATACTGACGTTACACTGACACGTCACTGACGTGTCGTTGCCGTCGCAATTAGTGCCAGTTGCCACGATTCTCCGGCCCATGCACTTTGAGGGCGTGCCCCACACTAACAGTGATTCCGTCAGCCCGGTAAAACCCCCCTCCGGGGTCGATTACATCCAATCCGACATCGAGCTTCGGAAACTGTTCCGCTCTGTGAAGGGTGAGCGATTACTCGCGATGGATACCGAGGCCGCCAGTTTTCATCGCTTTCAGGACCGGGTCTACCTGCTCCAGTTGTCTTCCAGAGACAGCACGGCGATTGTCGACCCTCTCACGGTCACCGATCTCACTCCCATTGGCAACGCGCTGTCAGACCCAAAGACGGAAGTGGTCTTTCACGACGCCGATTACGACCTGCGCCTGCTCGACCAGGACTTCGGATTCCACGCGCGGAGTATCTTCGATACCCGCGTCGCGGCGCAGTTGCTCAATGAACCCGGCATCGGCTTGGCGGCGCTGCTCGACAAGTACCTCGGGGTCAAGCTGAACAAGAAGTTCCAGCGAGCGGATTGGTCGGCTCGCCCTCTGTCGGCGGAAATGCTCTCCTACGCCGCGACCGACACGCGGTACCTGCCCGAGTTGCGCGACATCCTGCGGGGCAAGCTCCAGGAAAAGGGGCGCTTGGATTGGGCCGAGGAAGAGTTCCGGCTTCTCGAACAGGTACGATGGTCGCCGGCGAAAAAGGACGGCACCGAATTCCTGCGGATCAAGGGCGCCAAGGCGTTGCCCGGCCGCACGTTGGCGATCCTGCGTGAACTCTATCAATGGCGGGACACCACCGCCAGACGGCGGGACAAGGCGCCGTTCAGAATCCTGAACAACCAGGCGATGCTCCAGTTGGCCCTGACGCCGCCACGGGATCTCGCCGCCCTCGGCCGGACCTCGGGCGTCGGGCCGGAAACGGCACGACGAAACGGCAAATCCATCTTGGCTGCCATCGAGCGAGGGCGCCTGGTGAAGGATGGCGATCTGCCCCGGGTCAAGCGCCCCTCCCGCCCTCGCCACGACAAGGAGTACGACGCCCGGCTGGACCGCCTCAAGGCTGCGCGCAACGCCGTCGCTAAGCGGCTGGACCTGCAAAGCGGGGTGGCCTGTCCCAACGGCACCCTGGAGGCCATCGCCCGCGAGGCTCCCGCGACGCAGGACGACCTCACGACTGTACCGGCCCTGCGCCGCTGGCAGGCCAAGGAATTTGGGAACGAACTCCTGGCCGCCGTCGCTTCGAGAAAACAGAAAACAGAAAACGGGAATCAGTAGCAGATTGCCGATTTCCGTTTTCCTGAGGGGGAGATGGGGGGAGGTGGAAAGCTACATACCCAAGAACGCCCGCACCCTCGGATCGATCTTCTCCGGCGTCCAATAGGGCTCCCACACGATTTCGACCTCGACCGAGTTCACCCCTTCAAGGTCCATTACCGTGTCGTGGACGTCCTGGGTTATTTGCGGGCCCGCCGGACAGCCTGGTGACGTCAGCGTCATCTTCACGATCACGTCACCGTCCTCCGAGATCGGCGTTTCGTAGATCAACCCCAGGTCCACGATGTTCAGGTTGAGTTCGGGATCCCGTACACCACGCAGGGCTTTCCGTATGGTCTCTTCAGTTTGCATCACGTGTCCTGGTCCATAATCACGTCATTTTCCACCGATGCGGCAGCGTTCCGATCCGCAGCCAAGCCGATGGCGCCTCTTGGCGATGTTCGAATATACCATGTCGGTCACCCACGGTGCGCCCGGCAGCCTGAATATTCCTCCGAGCCAACGCCACCGGGGCAGGTACTGGAGCACGGCCGGCACGGCCCTGCCTCCGGCAAACACGGTGCCATCCGGCATCACCAGATGCATGGCCCGGTCGAGCGCGTCGTCATCAATCGGGGGGAGCCCGGCAACCGCCGTCCGCTCTTGCGCGGGCACACACCGGATGGCGCCTTTCCGGTCCCACCTCCGGAGACGCTCGACCCATAGGCGGCAGAAGCCACAGTCGCCGTCATACAGCAGGACCGGCTGGCTCAGCACACCGGGGTAACGCTAGGCGTACACGCGCCGGGCACAGCCCGCACGGTCGCCTCGGACAGTTGTGCGCGTACCGCCCGGAGGGCGCTGATCGAGCGCGACATCTTGGGGGCGTAACTTCGGTTGGTCAGGAAGATGAGGAAGAGGTCGCGTTCGGGGTCGATCCAAAGTTCGGTCCCCGTCCAGCCCGTATGACCATAGGCGCTCTGGCTCAGGAGCTCGCCGAACACCGAGGGCGGAGGGTACTCCGGGTCCCGTGTGTCCCACCCGAGGAGCCGGCTACCGCTGGTCGGCGTGCGGCTCAGGAATTCGAGCATCGTGGCCCGCCGCACGACGGGGCCATCGTCGCTGCTCCCGTGATTGAGCCACCACTGGGCATAGCGGGCCAGGTCCTGCCCGGTCGAGAATATCCCCGCATGCCCGGCCACACCCCCCAGCACGACGGCGTTCTGATCGTTCACCACTCCGCCGACCGGGTGACCCCGCCAGCGCCCCGTGGGAACGGCTAGATCTCGCGCGGCGCGCGGCAGGACATAGCTGGTGTGGTCCATCTGGATCGGTTGGAAGATTTCCCTCAGTACGTATTGATCGAGCGGTTCGCCGACGACTCGCTCCACCAACAACCCCATCAGCATCGCGTTGATGTCACTGTAGACCGCCTTTGTTCCCGGCGCTCGCTGCAGCGGTTCCTGGTACAACAGATCGATCGCTTCCGCCCGGCTACTCGCCAGTTTGAAGTAGGCGCGGTAGCTCCGCAACCCGCTGGTGTGGTTGAGGAGCATGCGAACCGTTACTTCGTCCTTGCGACCGCCGACGAACCGTGGCAAGTAGGCGCTCACTGGGAAGTCGAGGTCGAGCTGACCGCGATCCACCAGGACCATGGCGGCGCTGGCCGTGCCTACGACCTTGGTGACGGAGGCAAGATCCCACAACGTGCTGTCGGGATCGGGAGTCGGTGAGTCGGCCTTCCAGGTGTAGTTCCCATAGCCCCGCGCGTAGAGCACCCGATCCCTCCGGCCCACCATGACCACGGCACCGGGATAGACCCCCCGGCTAATCCCCTCTTGGACGATGAGGTCGAGGGTGCCGAACGCCTGGGCCGCACCGGGGGGCGGTATCGCCAGGGAAGTCAGGATCAGCGATACCGTGGCCAGGGTCCATCTCATCACGGGTCCCCCCGCAGGGAACCTGGCGTCAATTGATACAAGAGCATCGCCGTCGCTCGGTCCCGCCGCGAGATGTCCGCGGTCCGCGTGCTGGGGTACATCACATCGGCCGAATCCGCGGAGTGGGGCAGCCCTACGGCATGACCCAGCTCGTGGACCGCCACCGCCAACAGGGCATCTTCGCTCAATCGCTGGTCCGCAGGACCCCGGATGGCCAGGGTGATCACGGCGTTCCGCACCCGGCCGTACTGGTCCCACACCAGATCGGTCTGCCCCGCCCGGTCCTTGGGGGCGAAACTGGTCTGCCAGCGGACCACGATGTCGGCACCGGCGGTGTCGGCTTGGAACTGAAACCGGAATCCCAGGCCTTGCTGCTCCCACCGTGCCGCGGCGTCCCTCACCAGAGCCAGGAATCTGGGCTGGTAGTCTGGCGATCCTCCCGGCTGCATGACAACCTGTAGGGGTCGGCCGGCGCGATCCGCCCAGCGGCGGATGAGTGAATCGGTCCCGAGAAGTAGAGAGTCGAGGTATGTTTGACCCGCCGATCGCCGGATGGCGGTGAGTTGGGCCTGCCGCAGCCCAGGCTCCATTGGGCGGACCGAGGGTCCGCCGGCTTCGGAGGGCTGGGCCGCCGCGCCCCCGGCCTGGGTACCGGTAGCCGTGCCGTGGATCTCGGACGACGGGCGACCAAGCTTGTCGACCGCGACCAGCAGCACCACCAGGCTCAGAACGATGAGAAGAACCAAACGCACCACCATAGTGTTGCAATATCGCCCGAATGAAGGCAACGGGGCCAGCCGTCGTCCGTTGTCTCCCGTCCCGCCTACAGATCGGTCACGCTATACGGCATGCAGGTAGGCAGCCTCGAGTCCACCGCCATGAAGGTTTTCGCCGGTGCCGTCGTGAAGGCGCGCTGGGTGGTAGTGGTCGTGTGGGCGATAATCGGAGCGGGTGCGGTGTGGCAGGCGCGGCATGTCGCCGAGGTGCTGGACATCCGCGGCGACAGCGACCGGATGACCGAGGCCTTGCAGGCCGCCAACATGCTGCATGATCGATTCGCACGCCCGGTGGGAGAGTTCTTCGCGGTCACGGTAGAGGGCCCGGCACCGTTTCGGACGCCGCGTCCCGCGGCGGTGCTCGAGGGTCTCATATCGCGCATGGAGCTGCAGCCCTACGTTCAGGGCGTGGTGTCTTTCTCGTCGACTGGCGACTCGACATTCATCAGTGACGACGGCCGCACCACGTTCTTCGTGGTCGTGGTCAACGTGCCCGGTGAGGCCGTGGGTGGGATCATTCCTGATGCCAGGGAGACACTGGCCGAGGCGATGGCCCGGGTTCCGAACGGCAGCAGCTACCGGGTCCTGGTCACCGGTCGCGCACCGCTCGACCTAGACGTGCGCACCGTTTCCATCGAAGACAGCAAGCGGGGCGAGATCCGTCTCCTGCCGATCACCCTGGTCATCCTGATCCTTGCGTTCGGAGCGTTGGTGGCGGCATTCCTGCCACTTCTTGTCGGGTTCCTGGCGATCTTCGTGGCACTCGCTGTGATCGTCTGGGTCGCCCGGCTCACACCCATGTCGGTGTTCGTACTCAACATGACAACGATGATCGGTTTGGGGGTGGGCATCGACTATTCGCTGCTCATCGTCACCCGTTTCCGGGAAGAACTGAAGCGTGGCCTCCGCCGCAAAGACGCGGCAATAAAGACCATGCAGACCGCTGGTGGGGCGGTCGTCACTTCCGGACTCACGGTCATGGTGGGCTTCGCGGCACTGCTCATCACCCCCCTAACGGACACCCGCAGCGTGGGGTTGGGCGGCCTCATCGTGGTGGCGGTAGCCATACTGCTGTCGATAACGCTTCTGCCCGCCCTTTTGGCGATCCTCGGCCGGGAGATAGATCACCCCCGGTTCCTGGCGCGCCGGCTGGCTTGGTACCACTCGCCGCTCATGTGGGAGCGCTGGGCCCGAACCCTGGCGCGACATCCGTATCGAGCCCTCACCCTCGGTGGCCTGGCGATCGCCATCCTGACAGCGCCATTGTTCATGATCAAGATCGGACTGCCGTCAAGCGGCTGGTGGCCCATCCAGACCGAGGCCGGGCAGGGTGTGGAGGTGCTCACCGAGATGGGCGCCGGTGGCATCATCATGCCCATCAGGGTGCTGGTGGAAGTTCCTGAGGGGGAGTCGGCAGTAGGGTCGAGGCGCCTCCGCGGCATCAAGCGGTTGTCGGATACCCTCTGGGCGGACCCTCGGGTCAAGCAAGTCCGGAGCGTGGCCGACATCGCCCCCAATAGTTCGATCCTCGGCCTGTCGCTGCTGTACAGCGACATCGACAAGGTTCGGGAGCGCTACGGCGACTTCGTCGACGCCTATCTCAGCATCGATCAGCGCACCACACTCCTGGACGTGATCCCGGCGGACACCACGTCGCTCACGACATCGATGGACCTGGTCCGGGACATCCGGGTCTTGGGCGACTCGGCGATCCGTGGGTTGGGACCCGAGACGCGGTTCTACGTCGGCGGCTACGTGGCTTCCGCTCTGGATTTCCAGGAAGAACTCCTGGGACAATTCCCCACTTTGGTGTTGCTCATCCTCGGGGCGACGGGGGTCATGCTGGCCATCGCGTTTCGTTCCGTCCTGGTGCCGCTGAAGGCCATCATCATGAACACGCTGTCGGTGAGCGCCACCTTCGGACTAATCGTGCTGGTGTTCCAGTACGGCTGGGACGGCGGGCTGCTCGGGATCGGCGGACCCACGTCGGCGATCTTCGTGGTAGTGCCGGTGTTGGTGTTTTCGATCGTATTCGGGCTCAGTATGGACTACGAAGTCTTTCTTTTGAGTCGGATCAAGGAAGCATACGATCGTACCGGCAAGACCGATGAAGCCACCATGGAGGGTCTCAGCGCCACGGCCTCGGTGATCACTTCGGCAGCGCTCATCATGATCATGGTGTTCGGCGTGTTTGCCTTCGCGCGTGTGCTGGTGATGCAGTTTCTGGGCTTCGGCCTGGCGGTGGCGGTGTTGCTGGACGCCACCATCATCCGCATGGTGTTGGTACCCGCCTTCATGCACTTGATGGGTCGGTGGAACTGGTGGCCCGGGGTCCCGGCCCTTCCGAAGACCGCCGTCAAGTCCGTCACTACATCGGGTGAGCCGGCTCGCCTGACCGACTCGGCACCGGCGATCGAGGTCGGCAAACCCGAATAGGCGGCGGGGGCGCCCGGCGGCTCATCGCTTGGCGTCCAGCCAGTTCGCTCCCACCCCGACATCCGCCACGATGGGAACGGCCAGCACCGTGGCGGATTCCATCGCCTCCTTGACCTGCCGGCTGACCTGCTCCGTCTCTGCGACAGGTGCTTCGAGCACCAACTCGTCGTGCACTTGGAGGATCATGCGGGTCTGGAGGTTCTCGTCAGCGAGCCCCTGGTGAATTGTTCGCATGGCGATCTTGATCAAATCCGCGGCCGAGCCCTGCAGCGGCGTGTTCTGGGCGGTCCGCTCGGCGAACGCCCGGATGTTGTAGTTCCTGTTCTTGATGTCCGGGATATAGCGGCGCCGTCCGAACATCGTCTCGACGTACCCCTGCTGGCGCGCCAGCTCGACCTGCTTATCGAGGTAGGCTCGAACGCCGGCGAACCGCTCGAAGTACTGGGCGATGAACTCTTTCGCCTCCGCCTGACTGATATCCAACTGCTTGGCAAGCGCGAAAGGACCCTGGCCGTAGATGGTGGCGAAGTTGATCGTCTTCGCCTGGGCACGCATCTCGGGCGCGACGTCGTCGACGGGCACCTCGAAAATGAGCGCCGCGGTCTGTCGGTGAATGTCGCCCCCTTCCTTGAACGCCTGCACCAGCAAGGGATCGCCGGACAAATGTGCCAACAGCCGCAGTTCAACCTGCGAGTAGTCGGCAACGACGAACTGGCAGCCCGGTTCGGCCACGAAGCCCCGACGGATTTCTTCACCCTTCGCCGTGCGGACCGGGATGTTTTGTAGATTCGGGTCCGAGGAGGACAACCGGCCGGTGGCAGCGCCGGCTTGGTGGTACGTCGTGTGAATCCTGCCGGTGACCGGGTTCACCGCTTTCGGCAGCACCTCGATGTAGGTCGACAACAGTTTCTGCACTTCACGATAAGCCATGATGATGCGGGGCACCTCATGCCCCATGGCCGACAACTGCTCGAGTACATCGGCGTCGGTCGAGGGTCCGGTCTTGGTCCTCTTGAGGACCGGCAATTGCTCCTTGTCGTACAACACCGTGGCTAGCTGCTTGGGGGAGTTGAGGTTGAACTCCTGGCCGGCGGCTTCGTAGATCGCTACCTTCAACTCCGCCAATTCACGGGAGTAGCGCTGCCCCAATTGCGCGAAGAGGGCCTGGTCGATGGAGATGCCGGCCCACTCCATGTCCACCAAGACCTCGATGAGTGGCACTTCGATGTCGTTCAACAATGGTGTGAGAGACAATCGATCCAACTCGGGCGTGAACTCGTGGTGCAACCTCAGAACCACGGATGCCCGGCGGCCGGCGTAGGTGGCCGCTTCCGCCACTCCCACCTCGTCAAAACGGATGGCCGACTTGCCCTTCCCCACGACATCACTCCACTGGAGGAGCGGTCGGTTGAAATGATCGAGCGCAAGCGTGTCGATGGTATGTGAGCGGCGCCCCGGATCGAGTACATAGCTTTCCAGCAACGTGTCATGCTCCGCCCCTGCCAACTCGACGCCGGCCCCGCGAAGCAGCTCCCACGCCACCTTTAGATTGTGGCCCACCTTGGGGACCGTCGTGTCACGGAGAAGGTCGGCCAGCGGACCACATACCTCGTCGGTCAACGCCGGCAGATTGGATACCGGCTCCGGTGCGGCCAGCGCACCGAGGCTATCGGTGTGACCGAAGGGCAGGTACCAAGCGGCATGGTCATCGATCGCCAACCCGATGCCTACCAGGCCGGCGCTTCTCACAGCCGGTGAGGACCCCTGCACCACCAGGGAGACCGCGGGTGCAGCCCGAAGCCTTTCTACCAGGGCGGGCAGTTGGCCGGCGTGGTCGACTACCTCCACCGCAACATCGAGATCCTCGCTGTCCGCGGATCCCTCCTGGTCGGAACCCGGAAGATCCATGGTCTCGGCCAGAGTGTAGAACTCGAATTGCGACAACAGTGACGTCAGGGCTGGGACATCCGGTTCCTGGACCGCCAGGTCCTCCAAGGCGATGTCGACCGGCACATCCAGCTTGATGGTCACCAGGTCCCGTGAGAGACGGGCCTTGTCGGCATACTCCTGGAGCGCTTCACGTGGGCGCTTTTGTTTGAGCGAAGCGGCCTTGGCCAGCAGGGTATCGAGATCACCATACTCGGCCAGCAGGGAGCACGCGCCTTTTGGTCCGATCCCCCGTACACCGGGCACATTGTCCGAACTGTCACCCACCAGCGCCAGGTAGTCGATCACCTGTTTCGGAGGTACGCCCAACCGCTCCTCCGCGTTGGAGAGATCAACCCACTGTTCCGAGACGCCCGCCGGCCCGCCGCGTCCGGGGTTGAGCAGCGCGACCCGTTCGTCGATCAGTTGGTAGAAGTCCTTGTCGCCAGATACGATGACGGCCTGGTAGCCGTCCGCGACCGCCCGCGCCGCGAGGGTGCCGATGACATCGTCGGCTTCGTAGCCGGCCACCTCGATCCGGGGGATCCTAAACGCGGTCAACAGGGCATTGACATGCTCGAGCGATTGATCGAAGTCTGCTTGCAGTTCGTTGTCGAGTTTCTCTCGCGTCGACTTGTATTCGGGGTAGGTCTCGGTCCGGAAGGAGTCGCCGGCGTCATTCACCCACCCCAGGAAGGCCGGCTCATACTGCTGCCGCAGGCGCAGGAGAAAATTGACGATCCCCCAGGCGACCGACGTGTTCACCCCCTTGGAGGTGGTGAGTGGTCGCGAGATCATCGCAAAGAAGGCCCGATAGATCAGCGCATACCCGTCGATCAGAAACAACAGTGGCGGGGTGTGTTGCGGCATTCGGGCTAGGTAGAGTCTGGTTATCCAGCCGTCTGACGGCGGACCCTAGCCAGGGTCCGGCTATAGTCGGCTCTCGATTGGGGGGTCAGCCGGAAGCGGCCGAAGCCGGCCAGATCTTCAAAGAACAGGTCCAACCGCAAGGCCGTGAACGACCAGGAAATGTACCGACCTTCCGCCTCGCTGCGATTGTCGAACACTTCGTCTGGCGGCCCGAGGGTAATGTACACCTCACCACGCTCGGTACGCCATCCGGGAATACCCTCGTTGCGGAAGATGTTGTTAGCTGCCTGGACACGGGCGAAGTAGGCATCAAGGGCCTCGTTCTCCGGCGTGGCCTGGTTCGGGTCGGTGGCCTCCCAAAATTCCCGCCACACATTGGCGCGTTGGGACTCCGGAGCGCGCTGCAGGCTGTCCACCCACTCCCCGTGACCGAAGAACCGCAGCAGGTTGATCATCTCTTCGTAGTTCGTGAGCACCCAGCCTTGGGAGAACGATACCAGCGCCTTGGTCGAACGTTCCCGTGCGCCTGATCCAACCGACAGGGTGATCTCACCCAGGGGTTGACTGTCGGGAGCCAGTCGAATGATCTGTCCTTCGACGGGATGCACGCCTTGGAACAGCAGGGAGTCGTGGTAGACCACTTCCCCGGACTCGTCTCGGACTACGAACGGGATCTTGGACGGTGAACTGAATCCGTAGCCCTCGACATAGGCGAGCAAGGTGTCGCCACCGTAGGAGACCGCTCCACGCGGGTTCAACAAGATGGACAAGGGCTGCAGCGGGGTATCGCGACCGGTCACTTGATAGACGATGATCGGGTCGGAGGTCGACCCGGGTTCGAATACGGGGACGGTATAGATCGCCCGGGCGCGGCTTTGGGATGGTGACGCCCGATCGCTCACCACCACCGTCACCTCGTAACGCCCGGGAAGCAGATGGAAGTTCTGCTGGAACAGCACACTCTCGTCGTTGCGCAGCGTCTCGTTGAAGGTCGGGACCCGCACCGCTTCCTCACGGGCGACCTGAATGGCGGGATCCCCTTCACGCTGAACCTGCAACTCCACATGGTAGCGCGCCACGAAGCTGTCACCTTCACGCTGGAAGGTGAGCGCCCGGTTTTCCAGGGAGATGCCAAGAATGCCGATGACCGAGTCAGCCGGCCCGTCGGCGAAAGCCATGTGCCCGACGAAAGGAATCGGCTCCGGCGCCGTCAGACGCCCCATTCCCCGGAAGGTGTTGGTGGGATTGAATACGTCCGTCAGGTTCTGCTCGGCGGTCGGCCGCGGATCCTCTGTGCCAACGCGTTTCCATTGGCTGCCACAGCCGATACCACCGCCAACCAACAATACCACTGCTAGAAGAGACCGTGTCACTGTTCCCCCAAATAGTGCAGACGCCGAGGACAGGCCCCGTGGGCAACGTTAGCCGGACGAGCCACACACCGTCAAGCACCCCACTTGCATAGACGAGTGCCTTGCTGGCCTTGGACCGACCGAGTAGCTTGGTCGCTCATCATGGCGCAACAGAGCCTCACAGGTCGTACCATCGCCGGCTACCGCCTCGCCGACTACATCGGCGAAGGCGGCACGGCCACCGTTTACCGCGCAGAACACCCCGAGCGAGGCACGGCCGCCGTGAAAGTGCTGCGACCGCGACTCGGCAAGGACCCCGTTGCCGTCAAGCGGTTCCTCCGAGAAGCCGAGTACGGCCGCAGGGTAACACATCCTAACGTAGTCCAGACATACGACTTCGGCGAAACCGACGGTCTCTACTACCTGGCCCTGGAGTGGGCACCCGGTGAACCACTGGCTACTTTCGCCACCCGTTCGGGGCCGGTTGCGCCCCAAGTGGCCTCCAAGATCGTCGAACAGATCGGCGCCGGCTTGACCGCCGCCCATAAGGCCGGCGTTATCCATCGCGACCTCAAGCCGGCCAACATCATGTACGACCCCGCGAGCCAACGGGCCATGTTGCTCGACTTTGGCATCGCGCGGGACGCCGACCTCCAGCCCGAGGATCGCCTTACACGGGCCGGCTTCTTTGTGGGGACGCTTCAGTACGTGGCACCAGAGACACTCAGCGGGGAACTGGTCGGCGAGCAGGCCGATGTCTACAGCCTGGCGACCATCACCTACTACCTTCTGACCGGCAAACTCCCCTTGCCGGGGCGGACCCCGCGGGAGCTGTTCCAGCAACTGCTGTCGCAGGATCCGACGCCTCTCAACGAAGCAGTGAAGGGACTCAGATTCTCCCAGACCCTGAACGATGCGGTCATGGTGGGCCTGAAGCGGGACCTTGAATCCCGGGCGCCCAACGTCGCCACCTATGCCAAGGACTTCTGCGCTACCGCCAACAGCGAGGAGCTACCCAAGACCGGCTTCTTTTCCAAGCTGTTCGGGAGTGGTGGGTGAGCGATCGCGCGGCTCTCATCGAGTTGCTCGAGGACCGCTCACTCAAACATGGCGATTTCGTGCTGGCCTCGGGCCAGCACTCCAGCTACTACATCGATGCCCGCCCGACAACCATGTCGGCCCAAGGTCAACGCCTGATCGGTCGGATGGGGCTGCAGGCAATCCGGGATGCCGGGTGGCACCCGCAGGCGGTCGGCGGCCTTACCATGGGGGCCGATCCGGTGGCCTACGCCATTGCGGCGGCCAGCGTGGACGACCCTCCCACCATCGACGCCTTCAGCGTGCGGAAGGCGGCCAAGGACCACGGCGTCAGGCAACAGATCGAGGGCAATTTCACCGCGGGCCAAGAAGTGGTCGTGGTCGAAGATGTCATCACCCTGGGCGGCTCCGCGCTGCAGGCCGCGCTGGCGATTCAGAAATCCGGGGGGCGGGTGCTGGGCATTCTGACCGTGGTGGATCGGCTTCAGGGAGGTCGAGAGGCTTTGGAGGATGCCGGGTTCAGCGTAGTCTCCATTACTACTATTAAGGAACTGGGGATTTAGGCTCTCTTGTTCCGTCCTGGTTTCGAATTTCTTCCAGCAATCCATTCGTCAGGTTCTCGTGCGGACCCGGTTATCGATCTGGCGGGCGTGTAACCTCCGGGCTAGTATGTCGTCTATGTATGAGGGGAGCCCCCGCATGCTTGACTCCCCCGAGCGGTCGGAAGCCTGGCCATATGTGGCAGTAGGGCTTGATCATGCGGCTGACGAACCGCTCCAGAGCAGTGCTGAAGGGGAAGCGTCTGCGGAATTCCGTTGCCGTGATCCCCAGCATGGCACGCAGGTGGCGCCCGAAACTCTGCGGAGAGGAATACTCCAGCCGGTATGCGACGTCGGCCACTGACAGCCCTTGCGCCTGGAATAGCAGCGCCGCGTGCAAGAGTCTGATCCCGGCCAGATAGTTCTTGGGAGAAGGCAGCCCGACTCGTCCAAAGCGGGACATCAGTGTGCTGGGCCGGAGATCGAGATGGAGGGCCAGCTGCCGGACCGAGACGGTTTCGGGCGCGAGACGGATGAGGGCTTCGAAAAAGAGCCGGTTGTCGGGTGGGGTTTCGCCCAGGGCCTCGAGGACGGGGCCTTGGATCTTGGCCACAGCCCTCGTGGCGGGCGGCCCTACGATCTGGCGGAGGTGCTGCCATCCTGTGGGAGTGGTGACATCGACCACCTGCTGGACCCCGGTGGCCCCCAGGTGCAACAAGGTCTCACTGGCCGGTGCCTCGTGTTGGGAAACCAGGGCCACCGTTGGGATGCCGGGAAAATCCCGGACCAGGTGAGCTACGGCCTGGAGGTCGCGGCGGCGACA
>JAZFYL010000187.1:0-3040 GCA_036443495.1 Gemmatimonadales bacterium
TTCGCCATAGCCGCCTTCGAACCGGAGGCGCCGGCGGCCATCTACCTGTGGGATGGCACGGACCTCGGCGTGGAGCACCACGCCGAACCGGGATTCGTGTTGACCAGTTCGGGCGCTACCCCGCCCGGACTGGAGGAGAAGCGTGCAGCCATCTTCCAGGACGCCGTTCGGCAGCACGGTCTCAGCACGGAGACGTTGGAGGCCGTCCATCGTGGCCACGTCCCCGAACGGGGGGTATTCTCCGTGTGCATGCATCGGGACGTCGCCCAAACGGTCAGCTACAGTCACATCGCCGTGGGTCCGGAAGAGATTACCTTCCGCTATGCACCGGGGCCACCCTGCGTCACCGCGGTAGATGCGCCCCTCCACCTTCAGCGGATCGATCACCTGGCACGGTCCTAGTGGCGGACGCTTCGCAGCCCTCCCCTATCCCCAAATCCCCGCGACGCCGGCGCCGAAGGCACCGGTTGCTGGCGGCCTATCTCGTGGCGCTGGCCGGCTCCCATCTGGTCCGGAGCCTCAAACCGGCGGACCCCGTTCCGTCCCGCCTGGAACAGGTGCTGGTCCGACCCGTCGACGGAGAGGAGTTGGTCGACGGCGCCGTCCGCCTCACGTACCTCGAGTGGGACGGGGGGGGTAGCACCGAAGACACTCCCGTGATCGTCCTGTTGCACGGCAGCCCCGGCGCCAGCGGGGTGATGGCCGGATTGGGGGACATCCTGGGCCAGAGTTACCGTGTCATCGCCCCTGACCTGCCCGGGTTTGGCCACTCCACCCGGCGAATCCCCGACTACAGTGTGGCCGCGCACGCCGTCTATCTCGCGCAGCTGCTCGATTCCCTCGGCGTCGGCGAAGCCCACCTCGTCGGATTCAGCATGGGGAGCGGCGTGGCGATCGAGTTCGCGGAAACGATGCCTCAGCGCACGCGTTCCATCACGATGCTTTCCGCCATCGGGGTCCAGGAGTTGGAGCTTTTGGGTGACTACCACCTCAATCACGCCATCCACGGACTGCAGCTCGGCGCCTTGTGGTTTCTGTACGAGGCGGTGCCCCATTTTGGCCTCTTCGACCCGAACTGGCTCAACGTGCCGTACGCCCGGAACTTCTTCGACACCGACCAGCGGCCCCTGAGGAGTATCCTCGAGCAGTACCAGGGTCCTATGCTCGTCCTGCACGGTGACAAGGATCCCCTGGTCCCTCCCGCCGCCGCCCGGGAACATTATCGAATAGTGCCGCAGGCCGAGATGGTGATGTACGACGGCAACCACTTCATGACCTTCATGCGCCCCGGCATCATCACCGAACCGTTGTCGGATTTCGTGGCCCGGGTCGAGCGCGGTGCCGTGGTCACCCGCCCCGGCGCCGACCCCGCACGGGTAGCCATTGCGGCCGAGCCCTTCGATCCGTCCGCCATGCCTCCTCAGAAGGGGTTCTCGCTTGCCGTTGTGTTGGTGCTCATAGCCTTGGCCACTTTGGTCAGCGAAGACCTGGCGACGATCTCGGCGGGGCTCATGGTGGCCCGGGGCAGCATCACCTTTCTTCAGGGTTCGCTGGCGGCCCTGATCGGCATTTTCATCGGCGACCTGCTGCTCTTCATGGCCGGCCGCCTGCTCGGCGCTCCCGCGCTGGAGCGGGCCCCCCTCAAATGGTTCGTGCGTCCCGCGGACGTGGAACGGAGCCGCATCTGGTTCCGGCAGCGGGGACCGGTGCTGGTGCTGTTGAGCCGCTTCATCCCCGGCATGCGGCTGCCGACCTCCCTGGCGGCCGGGGCCCTGCGCATGCCGTTGGCCACCTTCGCGCTGTGGTTCCTGATGGCGGCCATGTTGTGGACCCCGGCGCTGGTCGGGATCAGCATGGTCTTCGGGCAGGAACTGAGTCGCATCCTGGGACCGAACGCGCCGGCGGTGTGGCCCTGGTTGCTGGGTGTGGCGCTGTTGCTGGTCGTGGTTCGGATGGCACTCCGCCTGGCGACCCACCGGGGCCGGCGCCTGTTGCTGTCGCGTTGGCGCCGTGTCAGGGAGTGGGAGTTCTGGCCGGTGTGGCTGTTCTACATCCCCGTGGTCGGCTACATCCTGTGGCTCGGCGTAAAGCACCGGTCGTTGACCCTGTTCACCGCGGCCAACCCGGCGTTGCCCGATGGCGGGTTCGTGGGGGAATCGAAGGCGGGGATTCTCGCTGCGCTCGAGGCGGGAGCAGCGAGGGCAGCGGGGACAGTGAGCGCTGCGGAGGGCGGCGGAGGGCAGCGGGGGGCGGCGGAGGGCGGTGAACAAAGCGGGGGCAGCGGCGGGCAGCGGAGGGCGGCGGAGGGCAGAGGGATCAGGGTTGCTGAATTCTGTCTGCTATCGGCCACCTCTTCGGTTGAAGTCAGGGCTACCAAGGCGAAGGCGTTCGTCCGGCAGCTCGGGAACCGGTACCCGGTCGTCGCCAAGCCGGATGTTGGTGAGCGTGGGAAAGGTGTCGCGGTGATCGGTGACGAGCGTGCACTGACCGACTACTTGTCCGATGCTTCGAGCGACACGCTGCTTCAGGAGTACATACCGGGCGTGGAACTCGGCATCTACTACTATCGAATGCCGGAAGAGCCGACGGGACACATCTTCGGCATTACCGAGAAGCGACTGCAGGCCGTGACCGGCGATGGCGAGCACAACCTGGAGGCGCTCATCCTCGAGGACGAGCGGGCCATGCGGCAGGCCAGACTGTTCATGGAACGCCACGCCCTACGGCTGCTGGACGTTCCCACGGCCGGCGAGGTCGTGCCCCTCGGCGACTTGGGCAATCATTGCCAGGGGGCTGTCTTCCTGAACGGGAGCCGTTTCGATACCCCGGACCTGCTGGCGGCGATCGACGATATCAGCCAGGGCTACGACGGGTTTTACATCGGACGTTACGACATCCGCGCGCCCAGTGAAGCGGACCTGCTGGCGGGCCGGAACATCACCGTGCTGGAACTGAACGGCGTGAGTTCCGAAACGACCGATATCTACGATCCCGACAACCGGCTGTTCAGCGCCTGGGGCAAGTTGTTCGAGCAGTGGCG
>JAZFYL010000188.1:0-3819 GCA_036443495.1 Gemmatimonadales bacterium
AAGGATTACGACGAGCCGTCGTGGAACGCGTGGGTGGCGCGCCGGGAAGCCGGTGTCGTGCCAGGCGTCGTCGAGTTCATCGCCGCGGTCCGCGGCATGGGTGGCCGGGTGGCATGGATCAGCAACCGGTTCGAGGTGAGTCGCGAGGATACCCGGGTCAATCTCGACATGGTTGGTTTATGGGATGAGGGCGATCGCTTGTGCCTCAAGGGTGATCCCGAGTATACCAAGGCCGACCGCCGCCGCGATTTGGCCGGTGGGGAGGGGGCGTGCGCCTGGGTTGGCACATCGATCACGGTGGCGGCGTTCCTCGGCGACCAGATGGGGGATTTTCCCGCCACCGACGAACCGTTTCCCGATGCGGGGGAGGACTCGGCGTTCGGCACCCGATTCTTCATGATTCCCAACCCGATGTACGGTCCGTGGGCACGCCGAGTGACGCGACGCCGGTGACGCCGTGCGGTTTCTGGAACCGGTGCGGGGGCACTACCTTTCGGCATGTCCGAGCACCAGTTTTTCTACCGGATCAGCCAAGGCATGCGCATCACCGTGCGGCCCCTTTTTCTGGATGACCGGTCCAACCCTGGCGACCATGAGTTTGTGTTTGCCTACTTCGTCCGCATTGAAAATGTTGGTGACGAAGAGGCGCAACTGCTACGACGGCGCTGGTTGATCCACGATTCGATCGGCGAGGACCTAGAAGTCGAGGGTGAGGGTGTCGTGGGAGAGCAGCCGCTGCTCGAGCCCGGCGGGGTGCACGAGTATTCCAGTTTCTGTGTTCTCAAGTCTCCTCAGGGGTACATGGAAGGCCACTACCTTTTCGGCCGCCCCGACGGCTCGACCTTCACGGCCGACATTCCACGGTTCATTCTCGATTCCGCAGGATCCGCCGACTCGCTCGGCTGACTGGTCCAGCAACATGCCGTCGGACGTGCCGGGTAGCCCTATGAATAGCGCGCCGATTCGTGCTGGCGACAGCGTGACCACTGGCCCTGTCCTAATGAGTTTGCTCGAGCGGTTTCGCGAGTCGCTGTCCGCCTTGGCGCTAGAGCCCGCATCGGCACTGATAGCGGTCTCCGGCGGGCCGGATTCGCTCGCTCTCCTCGATCTCCTAGTCCTGACCCGCGACCAACACGGTCTCTCGCTCATCGTGGCCCATGTAGACCACGGCGTCGCGGCCGAGAGCGCCGCGGTCGCCGACCGGGTCCGGGCTGCGGCTGGTCGCCATGAATTGCCATGCGAGGTGAGGTCTCTCGCGCTGGGGCCGGGCGCCTCGGAAACGGAGGCCCGGGAACACCGCTACCGTGCACTCGAGGACATGCGACGAGCCGTCGGCGCGCGCTATGTCTTGCTGGGTCACAGCCTAGACGACCAGGTCGAGACGGTCCTCATGCGGGTGCTGAACGGAAGCGGGCCGGCCGGATTGGCGGGAATGACACCGGTGGCGGGTTTGTTGATCCGCCCCCTCCTGTCATTTCGGCGGGAAGAACTGGCGCAGTATGTGCTTGAGCGTGGTATCGAGTCGTGGGACGATCCCGCCAACCGGGACCAGCGCCATGTCCGGTCGTGGCTGCGCCACGAGTTGGTGCCACGGATCGAGTCCCGGTTTCCCGACATTGCCCGGGACATCGTGGGGCTGGCTAACCAAGCGGCCGGGAACCGCGCGGCCTGGGACACGTTGCTCGATGTGTTACCGGAGGTAAGGTGGCAGGATGATCCCGACGGGGGCTCCGTTGCTGCTGCAGTGCTCGCTGGCTATGATTCAGGGCTAGCCGCGGCCTTGGTGCAGGCCATGGCCCGGCGGCTTGGCTGTCCCCTGGGATTGACGCGAGCGGCCCGGGTGGTGGAGTTCGCCGCTGGCGGAAGGAGTGGTGCCACTCTGGAACTCCCCCGCGGCTGGCGGGTGGAGATCGCTTTTGAGCGGCTGCGGTTCCTCCGCCCCGCGCCTGAGCGGTCTGCCGGCCCCATAACCGTGGCCGATGTGGCTAGCGGTACCCGCCGGTGGGGGTCGTGGACGGTGGCCTGGACGGCCGAGGCGGCGCCGGAACGCCAGCAGCGCGAGGGGACGCGGGCTTGGTTCGTGCCCGGGAAGCTCACTGTGCGCTCGGGGCACGCCGGCGACCGGATCTTGCCACTGGGCGGGACTGGACACCGATCGGTCGTCCGGTGTCTGCAAGAGGCCAAGGTACCTCGCTCGCGGCGGGGCAGTTGGCCGGTGGTAGAAGCTGAGGGCTGTGTGGTATGGATTCCGGGGGTGTGTCGTTCGAACGACCTCCTCCCGGCGCAAGGAACGGAGGCGGTACGCGTCGATGTTGGATACAGCTGACATTACTCGCCGGACAGGCGGCCGGACCGTCAAGTCGATTGTCTTCGACGAGAAGACCATCGCCCGGCGGGTGGCCGAGCTGGGTCTGGAGATCACCGATGCGTATCCCGACGGCGACCTTCTGGTGCTGGGCCTGCTCAAGGGGAGCTTTATTTTCCTGAGCGACCTGGTCCGGCAGATCCACCGGCCGCTGCAGGTAGATTTTCTTGTTGCCAGCTCGTATGGCAATGACACCGTGTCCAGCGGACGAGTGCGGCTGCTGTACGATCCGGAAACGGACCTGGCCGGGAAACACATCGTCCTGGTGGAGGATATCATCGACACGGGAACGACCCTGAACCGCCTGACCGGGGTGTTGCGAGCCCGTCGTCCGGAGAGCCTCGCGATCTGCACCCTGTTGGACAAACACCTTGCCCCCGAGCCGCCGGAAGCCGTGCAGTTCGTGGGGTTCCCGGCCCCGCCGGCCTTCCTGGTGGGATACGGACTCGACCACGCGGAGGATTTTCGTCATCTTCCGTTCATAGCGGATTTGGAATAGCTCAATGGCAGACCTGACACCGAACCGTGGCTCCGGCCTTCCCAAATGGGGAAACTTCTCGAAGAACCTGGCCCTGTGGCTCTTGGTGATCCTGGCGGGCGTGGCCCTGTTCCAGATGATGAACAGCCAGCGGAATCCCACCCAGGTATTCTCCTACTCCGAGTTTCGGAAGCAGCTGGACGGGGGCAACGTGGCCAACGTCCTCGTCTACGAGGGCAAGCGTCTCGAGGGCGAGTTCCGGACTCCGGTGGTGCAGAACGACCGGCCCGCCAAGGGGTTCACCGTGCTGCTGCCCGTCGCCAACAGCGAGGTGTTCTTCAAGGAACTGGAAGACGCCAACATTCCCATTACCGCCAAGGAACCCAAGGGCGGCATCAGCACGTTCCTGATCGCCGCGCTTCCCTGGATCGTCATCCTGGGGCTGTGGTTCTTCCTCCTGCGGCAGATGCAAGCCGGGGGCAGCCGGGCGTTTTCCTTCGGGAAGTCCAAGGCCAAATTGCTGTCCGGCGATACGCCCAAGATCAACTTCAACGACGTGGCCGGCGCAGACGAAGCCAAGGTGGAACTGCAGGAGATCATCGAATTCCTCAAGGATCCCCAGAAGTTCACCCGCCTCGGCGGACGCCTCCCCAAGGGCGCACTTCTCATCGGCCCGCCGGGCACGGGCAAGACTTTATTGGTCAAAGCGGTTGCCGGCGAGGCGGGACGCCCGTTCTTCTCGATGTCGGGTTCGGATTTTGTAGAGATGTTCGTCGGCGTCGGCGCCAGCCGGGTGCGTGACCTCTTCGAGCAGGGGAAGGCTCACGCCCCGTGCATCATCTTCATAGACGAGATCGATGCGCTCGGCCGGCACCGGGGCGCCGGCCTCGGCGGCGCCCATGACGAGCGGGAACACACCCTCAACCAAGTGCGGGTGGAGATGGACGGTTTCGAGTCGAACGAGGGTGTCATCCTC
>JAZFYL010000189.1:0-3898 GCA_036443495.1 Gemmatimonadales bacterium
GGCCGATCTGATGCTGCTCGCGGACAACCCGCTCCAGTCAGTCGCCGCAGCACGAAATCCAATCGGTGTGATGGTGGGAGGAAACTGGTGGTCGGCAGACGCGCTGCGAGTGTTGCTGGACGGGATCTATGGGGGACTGGGGAACTCGACGCGGGTGGAGTAAGCGGTGTGCGGTGTGCGGTGTGCGGTGTGCGGTGTGCGGTGTGCGGTGTGCGGTGAACTTCAAACATCACGAATCAAATATCAAGAATCACCTGATAGCTGATAGCCGACAGCCGATAGCTGATAGCCAATAGCCGCTAGCCGCTAGCAGCTAGCCGCTCCCAGCTCCCTGCTACCCCTGCAGTGCTCTCTGCAACAGCGCCGGCCCGATCCAGAAATGTTGCGAGCCGTGCACGGAACCGCTGGCGTTGATCTGAATCGCCACCACGATACCGGACTGCCGGTCCCAGATGAGCAGCGAGTTTGACCCACTGGTAGCGCCGCTGTGGCCCCACTGCTCCCGTCCCAGGTAGTTGTAACGCCTGATGCCGAGTCCGGCGCCGATCTGGCCGGGAATGAAGCCACTGTTGTCGGGGAGGGCCGTCAGGATCTCAGTCATCAGTCCTGCGGAGAACAGTGAACCGTCGAAGTACGCCCTGCCCCATCGGGCCAGGTCCTCGGCGTTGGTCCAGATCCCGCTCATCATCCAGCGGGTGGAGTGGATCGCCGGCCCCAGCAGGGTGCTGTTGAAGTCCTCCAGTTGATTCCCCGAGAGCCCCGGCCACCAGCCGGCCGCGACGGGCCCGGTAGGCATTTCGTCCCGGCCTTCGTAGGGAGCCGTCAAGCCGAGCGGCGTCCAGAACCGCGACCGGATTTCCTGCGACGCCGGCGTGCTCGTGGCGGCCTCAGCGACCATCCCCAGGATCAGGAAGCCCGTACTCGACGACGTGTACTGTTGCCCCGCGGGAAAGTTGATCGGGCCCAGGAACTTCTGCAGCAGTTCCAGAGGCTGCCACGTGCGGTTCAGGTCAGCCAGGATGCTGTCACTCAGCGTGGTACTGGCAGCGAAGTTGAATATCCCACTCGAGTTGTTCAGCAGCTGCCGCAGCGTCACGCCGGGTGGCATGTTGGTGACCGCCGGCAACCATTGGCCCAATGAATCCTCCAGGGTCAGCACACCCTGGTCGACCAACTGCAGGATGAGTGCGCTGGGGACTGTCTTGCTGGTGGAACCGAGTGCCTGTCGTTCCTCGGGACGAAAACGTGAGGACGAGTCACTGATGCCCGTCACCCCGCGCCACATCGTACCATCAGGGAACAACACGGCCGCGTTGATACCGGGGACAGCCGGATGGGCGGTCATCGAGTCTTCGATGATCCACTGCAGGCCTTCGGCCATGTCGGCTTGGACTTCCAAGGCGATCGACGGCACGACGGTCAGATCGGCCTGGTCGCTCACGCCATGCAGATTGGCGCTCAACTGGGCCGTACCACCGGAGATGGCTCGCGCGAAGCCGAGAACCTCGGGGAACACCACTGATGAATCACTCGACGTCCAACTCGGCGCCGCGAAGGTGGTGGGGATGGCGTTGCCGCGGGCGTCAAGCGCGGTGACGGAGATGCGTGTCCGGATGTCGAGCGAGAACACCGTATCGGGTTGGACCACGACGCCCATCGATGTGGCCCGTTGGGCGATGGTGACCGTAGTGGAGTCCTTGGCGGTTCCCACGCTGGCCACAATCGTGACGTCGCCGTTGTTGGCCGCAATGAATTGGCCGTTTCCCAGCGAGCGCGCGAACGAGTTGGCGCGGCTGGCCCAGGTGACCGACCGCGTCGTGTCCACGGCGCCATCCACCGTGACCACGGCCGAATAGGTGGCGGTGTCTCCGAAGGACTTCAGGGTATCGCTCGGCCCTGTGATGGCGACCGTTATCACCTCCGGCATCGGCGGAGGGGGTGTCGTGGTGGGTCGGGTGGGCGGCTCGGAGCCACACGCGACGAACCCGAAGGCGGCGAGAAGTGCCGAAGTGAAACGAACGGACATCGCTCAGTCCCGGTGAGGTTCCTAGGTATGACGAACGGGAATGCAAGAATCGGACAGTCTACCCTCCACTGCCCTCCGCCGCCCCGCTTAACATTCCGTCCCTCGGGCAGTCTGTGGAGAGAAGCACCTTCCACCTACACCCGATACGTAAGAGAGGACTGTTACATGCGAGTACGTTGGCACATTCCGGCGATGTTCATCGCCGCAGGCGTGGGGCTGGCGGGTTGTGATGCGACCGACCCGTCGGGCGACCTGATCAACTACGATGCCGCCGTGGTGGCGGCCGATGGCGCGCTGGAAGACCTGGAGATGATGCACGGACCTCGGTTGGGCCTCAGCGGCGTCGTCTTCCCGGCCCTGATCGGAGGCCGGCCGGACTGCCCCAAGACCCAGGACGTCTTCCTGTGCGACCCCGTCGAGCGGGCGGGGATCGAATACACGCGCGCCATCACCTATCGCGACGTGAGCGGACAGGCCCAGGACGCTTATGATGAGGCGACTACTAACAGCATCGATTACCTGATCAGCGTTCAGGGCGAACGTGGCCGTGAGGGGTGGAGCGCCTCCATCGACCGCACGCGCGACTTCGGCGTAACGGGCCTCCTCGATGGTGGCGGCGCAGTGACCTGGAACGGCACCATGACCGGCACGGTCACCCGGAGCCGCCACTTCGACGAAGGAGAAGCCCGGAGCTACGAGATCCAGTCGAACGGATCGGTGATCGATGTCGTCGTACCGTTCCCCCGGGAAGACGATAGTTGGCCACTGTCGGGCACCATCACCCGTTCGCTCACCATAACCAGGTCGAACGGCGACGACAGCGAGACCCGCCAAAAATTCGTCCTCATCACATTCAACGGGACCAGCGAAGTCGAGGTCACCGTGGACGGTGAGACGTTCATCCTTGATCTGACTCGGCGAATGGGTCCCGGTCGACACATGGACCGCCGGGGCGGGGGCGGGCGGGGCCCGTAAGGTGGATTCCGCTAGTCGGTTGTCAACTATCGGCTATCAGCTATCAGCGCTCACACGGGACAGCTGATAGCTGATCGCTGATTGCTGTCCTCTTTCTCCCAGCTCCCCCCCTCCTGACTCTGGCTCCCAGCCCGAGTGTGCAAATCCAACCACTAGACGCCTCTCCCGACGGATCCACTTTCACGGGAGGTCCTTGTGCAACACAATGCGATTCTGATCCCGGCCCTGGCCATGAGCCTACTGGCCGGATGCTACTCCGAAATGGCGCCCTTCAGCGACGCGAGCGACAAGCTCGGCGAACCACCGGCGGTCATCATTGAACAGCCAGCGATGCTCCTGGCCTCGAGCCTGGGCATCGCCGGTGGGGCAGAAAGGAATGCTCCCCGAGCCGTCCAGCAGCTCGAAGTTGCCACCATGGACCGGAAGTTGGTGCGCCGGGGCAGCATCGACCTCGAGGTCGAGGACGTCGAGCGGTCAGTTGGGGTCATCGATTCCCTGGGCTCGGCGCTGGGTGGCTTCGTCGCCAACGCGCAGGTGATGGAAGACGCGGCAGGTCATCATCGCGCCACGATCACGCTCCGGATCCCCGATATCGATTTCGGTTCGGCAGTATCGGCCCTGGACCAATTGGGCAAGGTGCGGAACCACAGCGTGTCGTCCGACGACGTGACCAAGGCCTATTACGACCTGGAAACACGGCTCGCGGTGACACGCGAGACCGAAGCACGCCTCCGGGAACTCCTGGCCCGGAAAACCGGCGACCTCTCCGACGTGCTCCAGGTAGAGCGCGAATTGAGCCGAGTGATCGGGATGATCGAATCGATGGAAGGGGAACGGCGGTTCTACGACAACCAGATCGCGTTGGCCACGATCACCATCACGTTGTACGAACCCGAT
>JAZFYL010000190.1:0-2322 GCA_036443495.1 Gemmatimonadales bacterium
ATTCGTCGTCGGGTGCCATCATTCGGGGAACTGAACTCGGCGCTCAGAGGCTCGAGTTTCACAGCGGGAACGGCCTACGCGCTGGCTATCACGGCCGTCCTGGAACTCGCTCGCCGCAATCCCACCAAGACACTGGCGCCGTTGTTCGACCGCCTCCAGGGAGGCTACGGATTCGAGGCCGCCGTTATCGCCACGACCGGGTATCCCCCCGGTGGGTTCGAACTCGTGTGGCAGAAAAGCGTGCGCCGGCGCTACAGTTTCCTCACCTGGCTGGCGGCGGGAGGGATGTGGCTGATTCTCGCCGGCATCGTCCTGGTGGCGCACTGGCATCGGCGGCGCCGTGACCGTCCCCGCCGGGCGGCCCTGGACCACGGGTGGGATGTTGGCGAATGGCAGCCAGGTACCGCCATCTCTGGCGGGGAGGGCACTACCGTCCCCCAGGAAGGACAGTCTGGGCCGGACGACTGAGTCTGGGCTGGATAACGGGACCGGGTATCACTCAGCCGGTGGCACGTCCGTTGCCACGAAGCATGGGGAAGCGACTGCTGCGCGGGGACTTAGGGTGAGCGGGGCGAGTGGTGTCGAGCTTGACCTCGCCTTCACGGGCGACTAATCTCTTGGCCTATGTCCGATCAGGCTCCTAGTGGTTCCGCCCGCCGCTCCTCGCTGGGGCGACGCAACATCGTCCTCCTCGGGGCGGCGATGGTGTCCCTCACCGGGGGATACCTGTTGTTGGGTGCTGGCAGCGCGAGCGCAGCCGCGGTACTGTTGGTTCTGGGGTACTGCGTGCTGTTTCCGTTGGGCATCGCTCTATAGTTTGCAGGCGCGAGCAGGATAGAGGGCGCGGGCTGCCCGGAACGTTCGGGCGAATAGCTCAGTTGGTTCAGAGCGCCTGCCTTACAAGCAGGAAGTCGGGGGTTCGAATCCCTCTTCGCCCACTTGGTTGAGGCACTAGGCCGTAGTATGTGAGGTCGTGAACTTGTGAGTCGTCCCCACTGAGGGCAGGCACGCCCGGAGGAACGGTGGGGCCGGTGGAGGCTGATGGAATGCGATTGAATCGAGTAATGGGGTTCGTGGCACTTGGCGTCGTCCTAGCGGCGCCGGTTTGGGGCCAAATCCCCTCCGGTGGTGGTCGGAGCGGCATCGTTCGGGCGGCGGACAGGATGATGGTGGCCACACCGTACGTGTTCGCCTCAGCCGATTCGGCGGCGGCGGTTGCTGTAGGCAGCGACCTCCGCGAGCGGATGAACCGGGCTGCGGGGAGCAACTTCCAGGTCATCTCTCGGGAGCAAATGAACGAGGCCCTGGTGCAGTGGGGCTACCCGCAGGACGCCATCCTGACGAACAACGTGTCCTTGTTGTTCGCCAAGCAGTTGAACGCTCGGACCATCGTCTTGAGTGCCATGAGCCGCGAGCAGGACGGTCGCTTCTCGATGACGACCCGGTTCGCCGGCGTCAACGACAAGGCGGGCTTCGTCGTTCGCCGAACCCAGGCGGTGGGCGAAACGCTCGAGGAGTTCGCCAAGGACCTGGCCGACGAGTTCAAGGACCCGATCCGGGCCTACAAGGACGCCAAGGAGTGCACCAATCTCGCACCCCTGCCCGACAAACAGCGCGACGCCATGAAGGCGGCCGAAAAGGCCCTCAAGCGGGTACCGAATCAGGGGCTGGCCGAGGTGTGTTTGGCCGGAATGGCCAAGGCTTCCGGCCAGCCGGCTGACTCCGTCATCGGCCACTTGCGCCGCGCGGTCGAGGGTGACCCGTTGAGCCTTCCGGCCTACACCATGTTGGCCGAGGAGTACGAAGCCCTGGGCGACACAGCCAAGGTGATCGAGTCGTTCCAGTCAATGTTGTTGATCGCCCCGACGAACGAGGCCCTGCGGCAAAACGCCATCAAGCTGTTCAACCAGTACGGGCACCCCGAAGCCGCCGTGGCCATCGCCGACGCCGGCATCGAGCGCGACCCATTCAATCCTGATTTCTATGACCTGAAGGCCAACGCCCATGCGGTGGCCGGCCAGATGCCTGAAGCCCTGGCCGCCTTGGCCATGGTGTACGACCTCGATACTTTGGCGGTGGACTCCACCTACTTCCTCAAGGTCATGGTGTTCGCTGAAGCCGCCGAAGATACCGTGCAATTGCTCCGCTTTGCCCAGATAGGTTCCGGGCGCTTCCCGGCAAATTTGCCGCTACTCGAACAGCTGGCCAGCGCCTACGCCTCGGCGGGCGCGCTGGATAGTGCCATCGTGGTCACGACGAGGCTGAACGAACTCGATCCCACCTCGGTGATAGCCGCCCTGAAGACGGCGCTCGCGCTCTCGA
>JAZFYL010000191.1:0-12499 GCA_036443495.1 Gemmatimonadales bacterium
TCCGGCTGGCGGGTTTTTCTTTGATCAAGGAGACAGACGCCATGAGGTCCTGGTCGATGACCAGGCCCTCAGGCACTGCGGCAGGCTAGATCCGTTGGATGTTAGGAGCGCGTGATGATCTTCTGACCGCATTGCGGGTGTTCTATCGTGACAGTCGTGGTCTCGCCGTTGCGGGTCACCTGGGCGACGATCACACCGGCGTCGAACCGCGGCGCCACCGTGCAGTCCGCGTTGAAGTGAAGCGGGGTGGTCGTTTGGATGGTCACGTCGTGGGCCTCGGTGCCATTCCGCACCCAGGTGCTGTTGCCGTCGAAGCTCCACGTGCCGCTGGGGAGCCGGGCGCCGTGCTGTATGGTGCCCGCCACGTCCGCGACGAACATGCCGTTCCAGTTCTTGAGGTGGCTCGCCGTGTTTCCATTGGGAAAGACGATATCGGTGGTGAAGTTGGTGATCGTATGGGTCAACTGGCTGCCCGGGTTGCTGGGGCTGCCGACGATCTGCCGGGTGCCGTTCCACAGGACCGACCTGCTGGCGTCGATGTCGGTCCGGGAGACAGTCTTGGAGAGGTTCGTGAAAATGAAACGGATGCCGAAACCGGGCACCGCCGGGTCCTCGATCCCGAGGGTCCCGCTCATGACCACGCTGACCCCGCCCATGCTGCATTCCACACCATTGAAGTCCAACAGGAGCGCGTCCGGGACCCGATCGCCGTCCAGATTGGGCGGATCGGCCGGGATCGGCGTGGGCTGACAAGGCAGCCGTCCGAAGAACTGACCCGGGCCGTCGCGCCGCGGACCGAAGACGTCGATACGTATGCCGTGGTCGGTGTCGTACAACGAAGCGTCCGCGAACGCTTCCGCGTCTTCGCTGATCACCTCGGCCAGCTCGGCCGCCTCGACCTCACTCAAACCGCTGTTCGGTCCACTGCCCGTTGATTCGCTGCAGGCGCCGAGGGCCCCGGCCGCCATCAGACCGGCGACGATACGCCACCGGCGATTGCTCAGGGTGTTCAACATGATCCCACTCCTCTCACGTCATTGGAAATCCTGGTAACCACTGCTCGGACAACCAGAAGACGCGCTCCGGTCTCGAACGTTAAAAGTCTTTTCTGGATATGGAGTTAGAGGCTATGAAATGTGATGCAGGTCACATGGGTGAGGGGGCAAGCAACGGGAGGAAAACAGAAAACGGGAACCAGATGCCAGAGACCAGATGCCAGGAGCTGATCGATTGACTAACTCACTGGCTTCTGGTCCCTTGGTCCCCGCTTCAAGAGATACGTCGGCCCCCCGGTCATGAGCGCGGGACGCTCCTCCGAGTTGGTGATGCAGCCCAGGCGGTTTCCTTGACCGTCGAGCACTAAATAGAACTTCTGCGGGTTGCTGGGGCTCCCGCCGAGGGGGCGGGATCTACCCGCCCGATTCGGGACTGCCCAACCTCCCGTACGAATTGCCTGTTCCAGCGCGATAGAGGCGCTCATGTGGTAACTCCTTTCTACACTTGCCTATACGGGATTTCAGGCGGAATTGTTTCAATTGTGAACGTTTTCTCACTCGAGGTCGGGCGCCCGACCTGACGGCCCAGTCCATTCGGCTAGGACGCCTGGCGGAGGTTCGGGTTGACCTCGCCATCTTCCTGATACCGCTTGAGCCCGCGCAGGATACGGGGAACGACTTTCCTGAATTGCGGCTGCACCAGGAAACGATCCATGACTCGTCCGAGCGGCCCGAACTTGAGCTGGTAGTCGATCTGCAATCCAACCAGGGTGCCCGCCTCGTCTTCCTCGACCCACATGCGGCCATGGGCCTCCTTGAAGGGCGGCGCCTTGGGGCCCGGGACGATTTCGAGCGTGAATTCACGACCCGGCTGCCAGTCGACGGCTTTCTCGTCGACCGTTCCCATGGGAAGCAGTTCGCAGCGCCGGCTGGCCCCGACGCCTTCTCTTTGGTCCGACAGGTAGTAGGACCGGCTGACCCCGGGGTGGAACTGTTGGATCCCCCCCAAGTCGGCAATCGTGGCCCACACTCGCTCTTTGGGGGCGTCGATGATGATCGTGTCTTTGAAGGTGGTCATGCTGTTTCTCCGGGTTATGGACTGTGTAATCCAGAACTAGAACGAAGAAGTCCGCTCCAGGGTTCCCGGCTTGTCGAGCTTCAGGAGTTGGGTAGCGCGGTGGGCTGGGGTGCTCCAGCGACCAGGAGTGCGCCCTGGGCCATCTGGCGCAGTGCCTCGGTGTCGGAACCGGCCTTGGCGGCCACGATCATGCCGAACACCGTGGCCGTCAGATGCTGGGCCAGGCTATCCACGGGGAGCGCGGGCGTTATGTCACCTGCGGTTTCCGCGTTGGTCAGCGCATGGCGGAAGGCGTTGACCATGCGACGCCGGTAGGCCGCGGAGCGGCTCGCGACTTCCGGATCGCTCAATGCCATCTCCATGGTGGAGTTCACCATCAGGCAGGCGGTCCGGACCGGCTTCCCCGTTTGGTAGGCCACGACCGTGTCCAGAAAGCGGAGGATGGCGTCCAGGCCGGCATCGGGACCCTCAAGAGCGCCGAGCACTCCGGTGATGAGTACGTCCGAATAGCGATCCAGCGCGCGGAGGAACAGCTGCCGCTTGTCGCCGAAGGTGTCGTACAGGCTCTGCCGGCCGATCCCCATTCGTTCGACCAGGTCGGGCAGAGTGGTGGCCTGATATCCCTGGAGCCAGAACAGCTCCATGGCTTTCTCCAGGGCGGCGTCGGTGTCGAACTCTTTCGGTCGTGCCATATCCCGTTCCCGGTCGTTTCGGACTCGGCATAGATAGCAATTACAGATCGTTCGGTCAATAATCCAACGGATTAGGCCGTGGGCCGGTTCCCGGAGGATGGGGCTGGGAGCCAGGGGCTGGGAGCTAGGAGCTAGGAGCAGGGAGCTAGGAGATTAGCTATTGATCTGTCCCCAATGATCCTGTTTTCTGTTTTCTGTTTCCGGCCCCTGGCCCCTGTCTTCCGGTGTCAGATTGACGGCTCGGTTGGAGGTCGGGAGGGATGGGGCGTCTGTCGTTCTGCCTCGAAGCGCTCCTCTTCCCAGTCGTCGGCGTGGGGGCCGTAGTAGGACACCCAGAAGGCCTCCGCGGCGGGCCACACCAGGAGTTCGATGCGGGCCAGGCCCGTCGGGTCGTCCCACTCGACGCACCAACTGGCCTTGCCCTGGGCAAAGGCGTCCTCGAAACTCACGCCTTCTTCCTCGACCTCCTGTTCCTCGCGAGCCTGGAGGTCTCCGTAGCTGTCGGCTATCGTGTCGCGCCAGGCGCCGAACAATCGCCCGCGTTCGTCCGCCGATGCGAACGGCACGACGAAGCAGCCGACGATGAGCCCATGCTCTCGGTGGATGGTGAACTCGGCTTCCACCTGTTGTCCGTTGACCGTCCGGTGATAGGCCAGCTCGAGCCCGTTGACCACCCTCTCCGTCGCCAAGGGTTCTCCGTGACGGGCGCGCACGTCGTCTGCCGTGGCGCCCCAGTCGATCTCCTCGAATCGGGTGATGCGCTCGGGACGGTCCGAGGTCGTCGCGGTTGCTGCAGGGGTGTCGCTCGACATGCAGGCTCCTCCTACTTTTTCCGGGCGGCTTCTCGGAGCTTCTTCAACCGTGACGAAGCTTTCTTGCGCACGCGCTTGGTCTTTCGGATCGCGGTCTTGCGTGCCCGCTTCAATGCTTTCTTGCCCCGCTTGACCCGGCGTTTGGCCTCCCGCTTGGTCTTACGGGCAGTCCGGGAGAGCGCCCGGCCGGCTTTCTTCCGAGCGGCCTTGGCCCGTTTCACCACCTTCCTTTTCACGCGCCGGGCAGTACGCTTCGCCTGTTTGGCGGCTTTTTCCGTTCGGGATGCCATTGTGGTTCTCCGGAGTTAGTAGCTGGTGTCTTCGGGTATGACGAAGCCCAACACGAAATAGACGATCAGACCGGGAAACGCGGCGGACATGAGGGAGGCCGCCACATAGAGTACCCGCACCAGGGTCGGATCCCATCCGAGCCAATCCGCGAAGCCGCCACATACGCCCAACACGATCTTGTTGGTGGACGACCGGCGAAGCGGTTTCTGGAGTTGCGTGCCCATGAAAGCTCCAAGGAAGGGATACACATCAATATGGTGGGCGCGACGCGGTTGTGGCTAGGGGAACAGTGCTTGGAGCCTTCGTCGTGCCTCTCGGACCATGGGTTGCAACGACTCGTCGGCTTGGTGCCAGATGACGGTCACGAAGCGATACGCACGGATCGCCTCGGCGGTGTTCCCCGACGCTTCGTGTGCCTTCCCCCGCTCTAGGATCCAGTAGATCTCACCTGGCCGCGGCATGGCGGCCCGTGGAACCGGTGCCTGGTCCAGTACGGCAACAGCCTGGTCGTGTCGGCCCACGGCTGTCAGGAGACGACCCAGCATGAGTCGCTCGCGGTAGAGATCATCCCACGGCCATACGGGGAGCGCCTCGAACCGGCGCAGAGCCGCCGCCGTATCCCCGACCGTCAGGGACTGGTATGCCCGGGCGGTGTTGGCGGCATACTCCGCGATCGGCAAGTCATCCGGAGGAATGGACCCGGAGGCCAGCGAGGTTTCCCAGTACCGTACGGCGCGGGCCATTGATGCGGTATCTCGCTCGACGACCCACCACCACAGTGCGTGATAGATTCCCGACGCGTGATCGGTCGCGAGCCAATTGGCGAAGACGCGCGCCGCAGTGTCGTGGGCCACCGCACCCAGCATGGCGAACTCGGCGAACAACTGGACGTTGGTGCTATCCCCCAGGCGACGTGCCTCGGCAAGATGGCCCCGATAGGCCAGAGCCCAGGTGAGCCGCCGCTGGGCCCGGTGTTCCTGCCGGTGGTACAGTTGGCGTGCGATAAGCACTGCAGCTTCGGCGGTATCGGGCACCCGCGCCAGAGTGCGGGCCGCTGCAACCATGACCTTGGGAGACAAGGTGTCCAACGCCGCCCGGAGAGCTGCACTATCGACCGGTGAGAGTCCGAGCAGCTGGCTAGCCAGAGCCGTTCCGGCTGCCAGAATGGGAGGCGGATTGCGCTCTAGGTAGGCCGTGATGGCTTGTCGGCCGGACGCGGTGCCTTCGATCTCCAGACTGAGCGGAACGAGATACAGATACGCGGGCGTAAAGGCTGAATCGAGTTCAACGGCCCGGCTGAAGGGTTGCAATGTTTCCTGATCGGTGGCGCCGAAGTAGGATCCCCACCGGGCTCTAGCTTCTCCAAGTTGATACCAAGCACCTGGATCCTGCGGGTAGAGCCGGATGGCCTGCTGCAGTGTGGGGAAGAGTCTATCCTTGGCCGCCCAGTCGGCCTCGGTGCCTCGGAAAAACACCAAGGCGGCCTCGATGGAATCGGCGGTTACCAGAAGACTTTCTCGCGGCGCCAGGCCTCGGTTCAATTCACCGGCTTGGAGAGCGAAGCGGGCCGATCCCTCGCCACCCCTCCGCCAGCCGACGACCTTCCCCATGCGACTGTACGCCAGCGCAAAATTGGGATCGAGCTGCATGGCCCGGCCGTAGAGGAGCCGGGCCGAGTCCCACTGTGACTGACGATAGAACTGCTCCGCCTCGAGAAACGCCTTGAGAGCCGTGGGGGACGACACGCCGAAAGAGGTAAAGGCGATGGCTCCCAGTTGACGGCGCTGGCTCAGATCACTCAGGAGGAGGATGGTCAACGAATCCGCCAGGCGATCGATTCGCGTGACGTCTTCACGGAGTTCCACTTGCCCAATAGTGGTTTGGGTGGAAACCTCCATGAGGGTAGCGAAAAGTCGAACTGAATCGGCTCCCGAAAGCAGCAATCTTCCGAAAACGATCAGGCCGGCACCGACCTGGTTTCCCAGTCGGGCGGCGGATGTGGCATCGGCGCGCCCGGACCATTGATTGACGGCCAGCGTGGGAGGTACGGTCCGGAGCGGGCCGGCGCCGTCGAGATTGGCCGAGAGGATGTCGACCAACCCTTCACGCCAGAGTTCCAGGCTGGGATCGAGCACGTCGAACGGCGCCACGGCAATGAGATCGCTATCGAGCCGGGCACCACTGCGGCTCCGCATTATGAGGGCGCCCACCACAGCCACCAGCACCAGGCCGGCCAGCGCCACGAGACCCCGGATCTGCCGCCCGGGTTTGACGGACGGCACTTCCCTTGTTATCGCCGTCAGTCCTCCGCTAGGTGTGGCCACCGACTCGATCGCGGCCAATAGTTCATCGGCGGTCTGCCACCGATCGGACGGCAGCTTGGCCAAACACTTCATCACGAGATCCTGGAGCGGCCTGGGGCATTCTTCCCTGCTGAGCGACAGAGGCTCGGGCGGGGTGGTGACGTGCGCGGCAAGAATTTGTTGCGGCGGCATCCCCCAGAACGGTGGCCGCCCGGTCAGGAGTTCATATCCCACCACGCCAACCGAATAGATATCCGCGCGATGGTCGATGTCCGGATCGGCGGCCGCCTGCTCCGGGGCCATATACGTGGGTGTCCCGAGGGCCATGCCGGCGGTCGTCCCATGGATCGTGTCCGTGCGTCCATCCCGATGGGCTGAGGCCTCGCTCAGTGCCTTGGCAACTCCGAAATCGGCAACCATGGCCGATCGGCCGGAGAGGAGCACGTTGTCCGGCTTGATGTCCCGATGGACGACGCCTTGTTTGTGAGCCTGGGCCAGGGCGTCGACGACGTCGCGCAGAATGCGGACCGTATCGGTCACCGGCAGGGGGCCTTCCTTGAGTTTGTCGCGCAGGGAGGGTCCACCGATATACGGCATGACGTAGTAGAGTAGGCCACCGGCCTCACCGGAGTCGTGCAGCGGCAGGATGTGGGGGTGCTGCAGTCGTGCGATGATCTTGATCTCGCGCAGGAAGCGCTGGGCCCCCAATGCCGCGGTCAACTCGGGGCGCAACACCTTGAGGGCGACCTTGCGATTGTGCTTGAGATCGTCCGCCAGGTAGACCATCGCCATGCCTCCACTACCCAACTCGCGCTCGATGGCGTAGCGGTCTTTGAGGGCGGCGGCGATGCGTTCCAGCAATTCGGGCACAGGTGACGATCCCGGTCGGGGCTCCACTGGAGAATATGGCGGGAGGGCCCGAGTGGCCAGGAGCGCTGATGTCGAAGGGACTCCTCCTGGCGATTATACTCCGGGCAATCCGATATCCCGCAACCACCAAGCAACGGTGTGACCATGTATACCTGTTCGATGTGCCCGGACGTTCAGCAGGACGAGCCGGGATCCTGCCCGCATTGCGGCATGGGCCTCGACAAAGTGATCGAGACCCTTCCCGGCAGCGCCACTCAATACGTCTGCCCCATGCACCCCGAAGTGGTGCGATCGGAACCGGGGCCGTGTCCCATTTGCGGCATGGCGCTGGAGCCCCAGATCGTCACCATCGAGGAAGAGGCCAACCCGGAACTGGTCGACATGACCCGTCGATTCTGGGTGGGATCCATCTTCGCGGTGCCGGTTCTGATCCTGGCGATGGCACCGATGGTGGGCATCCCCATTGACCGGTTCCTGTCGCTCGCTGCCAGCCATTGGCTGCAACTTGCCCTGGCGACGCCGGTGGTCCTGTGGGCCGGCTGGCCTTTCTTCGAGCGGGCCTGGGCCTCGGTAGTCAATCGCAGCCCCAACATGTTCACCCTCATCGCCATGGGGGTGGGGGCGGCCTATGGCTTCAGTGTGGTGGCCGTAGTGGCGCCCGGCGTGTTCCCCGATGCCTTCCGTGGTGCCGATGGGACCGTCGCCGTCTACTTCGAATCGGCGGCGGTCATCGTCGTGCTGGTGCTGCTGGGGCAGGTGATCGAACTGCGCGCCCGAGGGGCCACGACCAGTGCCATCCGCGGGCTGCTGGAACTGGCCCCACCGACGGCGCTGCGCTTGACCGACGGTGGCCACGAGAAAGAGGTGCCGTTGGACCAGGTCGCGGTGGGCGACCGGCTGCGGGTCCGGCCAGGCGAGAAGGTCCCGGTGGACGGAGTCGTCATCGAAGGAACGAGTGCCATCGACGAATCGATGTTGTCCGGCGAGCCGATCCCCATCGAGAAGACGGTGGACGATCGAGTCACGGGCGGGACCGTCAACGGGGCCGGCGGTTTCGTCATGCGCGCCGAACGCGTCGGGCGGGACACGGTCCTGGCGCAGATCGTCACGATGGTGAGCGAGGCCCAGCGGAGTAGGGCCCCGATCCAGCGGGTGGCCGACGTGGTAGCCGGCTACTTCGTGCCGGCGGTCGTGCTGGTGGCGATCGTCGCGTTCATCGCCTGGAGCCTGGTGGGGCCGGAGCCGCGACTGGCCTACGCCATCGTGGCGGCCGTGGCGGTGTTGATCATAGCATGCCCGTGCGCCCTGGGCCTGGCCACGCCGATGTCGATCATGGTCGGTGTCGGCCGGGGGGCGAGGGAAGGGGTCCTCATCAAGAACGGTGAGGCGTTGGAGACGATGGAGAAGGTCACCACCGTGGTGGTGGACAAGACGGGAACGCTGACGGAAGGACGGCCCCGGCTCGAATCGATATCGGTGATCGCGCCGTTTACCGACGCCCAGGTATTGAGTGCCGCGTCCGCGGTGGGTCGGGCCAGCGAGCACCCCCTGTCGGCGGCGGTGGTCGCCGGGACTCGGGAACGCGGTTTCGACGTGGGAGAAGCCGGTGAGTTCGGGTCGGTCACGGGCAGAGGCGTCCATGGAGTGGTCGACGGCCACATGGTCCTGATGGGCAATGCCGCGCTGCTAGAGGATCGGGGTGTCCCGGTGGAGGAGTTGGCTCGTGAGGCGGAGCCAAGGCGGGCCCGTGGGGAGACGGTCGTGTTCGTTGCGATCGACGGGCAGCCGGCCGGATGGATGGCGATCGCCGATCCGGTCAAACCGACGACGCGGGAGGCGATCCAACAGCTGCACGCCGCCGGTGTCGCGGTGGTGATGGTGACCGGCGACCACCGGGTCACCGCCGATGCTCTCGCGCAAGAACTCGGTATCGACCGGGTAGAGGCAGAAGTCCTGCCGGACCAGAAGAGCGCCATCGTCAAACGCCTCCAGAAGGAGGGTGCCGTGGTGGCCATGGCCGGCGACGGCATCAACGACGCACCGGCGCTGGCGCAGGCCGACGTGGGTATCGCCATGAGCACCGGAACGGACATCGCCATCGAGAGCGCCGGGATCACACTGCTCAAAGGAGACTTGCGGGGAGTGGCGCGGGCCAGGCGGTTGAGCAAGGCCACGATGGGCAACATCCGGCAGAACCTGTTCCTGGCGTTCGTGTACAACAGCATCGGGGTTCCCATTGCCGCGGGAGTGCTCTATCCGGTGTTGGGCGTGCTGCTGAGTCCGATGATCGCGGCGGCGGCGATGAGCTTCAGTTCGGTGTCGGTCATCAGCAATGCGCTGAGGCTCAGGCGGGTGGAGTTGTAGGGGTGGACAGAAGCCAGGGGCCAGGGGCCAGGTGCCAGTGGTCAGTAAGCAGTGAGCAGTAAGCAGTTAGCGGGAGCGGTGAGAAACCTTGCCGTCTGGGCCGATCCGGGTAGGTATGAGACATCACCGTCTACTGCATGGGGGTTCCCGTGGTTGTGCCGGCCGTCTTGAGACTGCGCGTTCTGTTTGTCTCGTTGGTCCTCTGCGGCCTGGCCGCGCCGCTCGCCGCGCAGGACGCCCATTATGCGACCAGCCAGTACGGCAACGAAGCCCGGCTGCTCAGCGGTGCGGTTATCGGCAGCGTGTTCGACTTGAGTGCCGTGTTCTACAATCCCGGGAGGCTGGCACTCGTCAGCGATCCGCGGTTGGTGCTCGCCGGCAACGTGTTCCGTTTCACGCAGATTACCGTCGAGGACGCCTTCGGGAACGGATCGGACCTCCAGAACACGCGAATCGGGGGCGTGCCATCGCTGTTCGCGGGGGAGCTTCGGTTCAAATTCCTCGGGTCGAACCGCGTGGCGTATTCCTTCCTGACCCGCCAGGACTTTGATTTTGAAGTGTCCGAACGCCTCGATCTGCGGGGCGGGCCGCTTCCGGATTCGTTGGACCTGTTTACCGCCGGGTTCTTGTTCAACCAGAACATGGATGAGTACTGGGCCGGGCTGACCTGGGCCCACACGCTGAGCGAAAAACTGGGTCTCGGTATCTCGACCTTCGTGGCCGTCCGGGACCAGAAATCACGGGAACAGACACTGGCCCAGGCCGTGGACACAGCCGGGAACGCAGGCATTGCTCTGCAACAGCGGGGGTACAATTACCAGCACTGGCGGTTGCTGTGGAAGATCGGATTAGGAGGGGATTTTGGGAACTGGGATGTGGGCCTCTCCCTGACCACTCCGAGTGTCTCCCTATTCGGCAGTGGCGACGCCGCGTTCGACCAGACGTTGATCGCGGATGACCTTGGTGGCATTGGTAACGATGTGTCGGACGTGACGAGCAGCACGCAACAGGACCTCCCCGTGACGTACAAGTCTCCCCTCGCGGTCGGGGTAGGTGTGGCGTATGGAAAACGTGACTTCAGGGTTCACGCCAGTGGCGAATGGTACGACGCCGTCCCAGCCTACGACGTCCTGGCTCCTGAGCCGCTCCTCCTACCGGACACGACCAGGGCGTCTTTCGGCCTCGTGCAGCAGCTCAATTCGGTGACCAACGTCTCGATCGGAGCGGAGTATCGTTTCAAACCCAAGTTCACGGGATATGTAGGATTTCGGACGGACCAGAGCGCCGTCGACCGAGGGTCCTTGGACAACACCTCGCTGGCCCTATGGGACATCTACCATGTGTCGGCTGGGGGCACCTTCGGCGTCGGGGCATCCGACTTCACCGTCGGAGGGATCGTCGCATGGGGGTCCGACGTGACCCCGACGGGGATCGAGTTCGTTCCCGGCGGAGCAGGCCCGGTGGATCTCCCGGATGAGCTGGGGCTCAGGTTTTTTCGGTTTACTTTCATACTCGGGTTCTCGATCGGGTTCTAGAGAGACGCAGAGAGTAGGGAGTGGGGAGTGACCGAAAAAAAGAAACGCTTGAATAGATCCGCGGTGTGGCAAGAAGCCCGGGACCTCATGTGGGCGCACCGTGTACAACTGGCACTTGGCCTGGCATTGATGCTGGTGAATCGCCTGACTGGGATGGTGCTGCCCGCCAGTTCCAAGTTTCTCATCGACAATGTGGTCGGTGAGGGGCAGACTGACCTGCTCCTCCCGCTGGCCGGGGCGGTTCTGGCGGCGACGGTGGTGCAAGCGGTGACGTCGTTCTCGCTGGCGCGGGTGATGAGTGTGGCGGCCCAACGGGCCATCACCACCATGCGCAAGAGGGTGCAGGAACACGTGATGCGGCTCCCGGTCAGCTATTTCGATTCCACCAAGACCGGCGTCCTTATCGCCCGCATCATGAGCGACGCGGAAGGCATCCGTAACCTTGTCGGCACGGGCGTCGTCCATCTCACCGGTGGCCTGGTCACCGCATCGCTTGCGCTCGTTGTCCTGTTGTACCTCAACTGGCAGCTCACGTTAGGCATTCTGGTGCTCATGTTGGCTTTCGCCGGCGGCATGACCATGGCCTTCACCCGCCTCCGGCCCCTCTTTCGCAAGCTCAGTGAGATCCACGCCGAGGTGACCGGCCGCCTGGCCGAGTCGGTCGGTGGCGTCCGCCTGGTAAAGACCTACACCGCCGAGAAGCGTGAGCGGTTGGTGTTTGCCCGCGGTGTACACCGGTTGTTCCGCAATGTGGCCCAGACCATTACCGGAGTCTCGTTGGTCTCGTCCTTCACCTCCCTGATCATCGGTGTCGTGGGTGTGCTGCTGATCGTGTTCGGCGGCCGCGCCATCGTCGCCGGCTCGATGACGCTGGGCGATTTCATCATGTACGTGTTTTTCATCGGCATGGTGGCCGCCCCGTTGGTACAGATCTCCAACATCGGCACGCAGATCAGTGAAGCGTTCGCGGGCCTGGACCGGATTCGGGAAATCCGGGAGATGCCGACGGAGGATGTGGGGGACGAGGCGCGGACCAGTGTGGCCCACCTGGACGGGAACGTCTGGTTCGAGGATGTCACCTTCTCCTATACCCCGGGCACACCGGTGCTCCATGACGTTAGCTTCCAGGCCGCGGCAGGGACGACGACGGCCCTGGTCGGGTCGAGCGGGTCCGGCAAGAGCACCGTGATCAGCCTGATCATGGCGTTCAACCGGCCGGACCGTGGCCGGGTCGTGGTCGACGGCCACGACCTGACGATGCTGCGGTTGCGGGAGTACCGCTCGTTTCTGGGAGTCGTGCTGCAGGACAACTTCCTCTTTGACGGGACGATCGCCGAGAACATCGCCTTCTCCAAGCCGGGGGCGAGTATGGCCGAGATGCGGGAGGCGGCCCGCGTGGCTCACTGCGACGAGTTCGTCGAACGGTTCGACGACGGGTATGAGACGATCGTGGGCGAACGGGGCGTGAAGCTGTCGGGCGGCCAGCGCCAGCGGGTCGCCATCGCCCGGGCCATCCTGGCCGACCCGCGGATCCTGATCCTCGATGAGGCGACCTCGAG
>JAZFYL010000192.1:0-4318 GCA_036443495.1 Gemmatimonadales bacterium
AACTTCGAGGGGATGGATATACCAGGCCCGGCTCTCACGGCAACTATCGCCACGATCGTAGAGGCGCCTGCCGGCTTGGCCATGCTCCTCGAGATAGGGGTGGAAATCGCAGGTGCCCTGATGGCCATGGTCCTGGTTGGCGCCATTCTCACGTTTCATCTCCCCAACGGCTTCTACTTCGGCGCCAACGGCTTCGAGTACCAATTTTTCCTGACCGTCGCCGCATTGGCCGTCGCGGTCACCGGACCGGGGGCCTATGCCCTAGGGAGGCGGAAGACTAGTTAGCAGCCGGACGCGGGTTTGGAGGGTCGCAGATACGTCCTGCGGGTTCGGGCTCGATTGGTTACTTTCTGTCTGCCAAAGGTCCCGGTCTCAAGACACCTCGCAAGGATCGACCTCTGACCCTCCAAACCCCGCAACCGGTCATGCCATCCACGCCGGCCTCAGACAGCAAAGACCTCGCCTGGAAGAGTATCAACAGCATCCGCGTGCTCGCGATGGATGCGGTGCAACAGGCCAATTCCGGTCATCCGGGCACGCCCATGGCGCTGGCCCCGGCGGCGTACCTGCTGTGGCACCGCCTGCTGCGTCACAGTCCACATCATCCCGAATGGCCCGACCGGGACCGCTTCGTGTTGTCCTGTGGGCACGCCTCCATGCTGCTGTACGGCCTCCTTCACCTGTCGGGCTACGACCTGCCGTTGGAGGAGATTCGCCGGTTCCGCCAGTGGGGGTCCGCCACGCCGGGCCACCCCGAGCGGGGCCATACACCCGGGGTTGAGGTAACCACGGGCCCCCTGGGCCAGGGCGTGGGTAATGCAGTGGGCATGGCGATGGCCGAACGCGTCTTGGCGGAACGATTCAACCGACCGGGGTTTCCGGTGGTGGACCATCGGGTGTGGGCGTTCGTCAGCGACGGCGACCTCATGGAAGGGGTCGCGAGCGAAGCCGCTTCCTTGGCCGGCCATCTCCGGCTCGGGAAACTCAACCTCATCTACGACAACAACCACATCACCATCGACGGCGATACCGCGCTGGCCTTTTCCGAGGATGTTGGTGGCCGGTTCCGGGCCTACGGCTGGCACGTACAGGAACTCGATGGGTACGGCAACGACCTGACGGCCATCCAGGATGCCCTGGAGGCCGCGGCAACCGACGACCGTCCTTCTCTCGTGGTGCTCCGGACAATCATCGCCGACCCGGCACCGACCAAACGGAACACCGCCGGAGCGCACGGCGCCCCGTTGGGAGCCGAAGAAGTCCACGCCACCAAGGAGATCCTGGGGTGGCCGCTCGACGAGCCGTTCTTCGTGCCGCCTGAAGCCCGCGAGGATATGGGACAGGCGGTGGATCGGGGCGTGGCGTGGTATGGCCAGTGGACCGATATGCTGGCCCAGTACCGGAAGCAGCACCCCGAACTGGCGGCTACCTTCGATCGCTGGCTGTCAGGCGAGCTGCCCGACGGTTGGGACCGGGACCTGCCGGACTACCAGCCGACCGACAGTAAGCTGGCCACCAGGCAAGCCTCCGGCGGGGCGCTCAAGGTCCTGCACCGGTCGCTCGGCAACTTGATCGGGGGATCGGCGGACTTGGCCGGCAGCACCGGCGTCCTGTTGGCGGATGAGATGAGCTTCAGCGCCGAGGCCCCGGGTCTGCAGATCCACTGGGGCATTCGGGAGCACGGCATGGCCGCTTGCCTGAACGGCATAGCCGCTCACGGTGGGCTCCGGCCGTATGGCAGTACGTTCCTCATCTTCACCGACTACATGAAGCCGTCGATGCGACTGGCCGCCTTGATGCGATTACCGGTGATCTACATCGGCTCCCATGATTCGATCGGCTTGGGCGAGGACGGCCCGACCCACCAACCCATCGAACAGCTCGCCATGCTGCGGGCCATCCCCAACCTTACAGTCATTCGGCCAGCCGACGCCAACGAAACCGTCGAAGCCTGGAAGGTTGCGGTGAAGTCCCGGACGACCCCAACGGTCCTCGCGTTGACGCGACAGAAGCTGCCCATCCTCGACCGCGCTCGTTACGGACCTGCCGCGGGCCTGCACCGCGGGGCGTACGTGCTGTTCGAGCCGGAGACCGAGCCGGAGGCCATCGTCATGGCGTCCGGATCCGAAGTATACTTGGCGTTGGCCGCGGGCGAGCAACTGACCGGCGAAGGCACTCCTACTCGGGTCGTGTCGTTCCCCTCATGGGAATTGTTCGATGCCCAGCCGGAGGCCTACCGGGAGTCGGTGCTCCCCACCCGGATCAAGGCGCGGGTTTCCATCGAGGCCGCCGCCACGATGGGGTGGCACCGCTTCACCACCGACCATGGCTCGACAATCGGGCTGAACCGCTTCGGCGCCTCAGCCCCCGGTGATACCGTCTATGCGGAACTCGACCTCACGACTGCCCGGGTGGTCGCCGAGGTGCGACACGTGTTGGCACGGAGGTAACGATGGCACCCAACCCGTTGACAGAACTCGAGGCCCTGGGACAGAGCCTCTGGTACGATTTCATCACTCGTGACCTGCTCACCTCCGGAGCCCTGGCGCGGCTGATCGAAACCGATGGGCTCAGAGGGATGACTTCCAACCCGACAATCTTCCAGAAGGCGATTGCCGGCAGTACCGACTACGATGACGACATTCGAGCGCTGGCGGCGGACGGCAAGAGTGCCCCAGAGATCGTCGAGGCGTTGTCGGTCGCGGACGTCCGGGCCGCCTGTGACGCCTTTCGCGCAACGTACGAGGAGACCGATGGTCTCGACGGGTTGGTGTCGCTCGAGGTCTCACCGGAACTCGCCCACGACACCGACGACACCGTGCTGGAAGCCGAGCGGCTGTGGCGATCCGTCGACCGCCCCAATCTGATGATCAAGATTCCGGGTACCCGCGATGGGTTGCCTGCTGTCGAGCGCTGCCTCGCCGACGGTCTCAACGTGAACATCACCCTGCTGTTCGACGTCGACCGGTACGGCGAGGTGATCAACGCGTACCTCAGCGGCTTGGAAACCCGGGTCAGGAACGGACTCCCTGTGGACCGCATCGCCTCGGTTGCCAGCTTCTTCGTCAGCCGCATGGATACGAAGATCGATCCGGTCCTGGTGCAACTCAACGCCCCGGAAGAATTGCGCAGCAAGGCAGCCATCGCCAACGCGGCGACGGCGTATGATCTGTTCGAACGCTCTATCCACAGCCACCGGTGGGAACGGTTGGCGGAGCAAGGCGCCAAGGTCCAGCGACCGCTCTGGGCATCGACCAGCACCAAGAATCCCGAGTTGCCGGATGCCTATTACGTCGAGGCGCTCATCGCCCCGAAGACCGTGAATACGTTGCCACCGGCGACGTTCGACGCCTATCGCGATCACGGCCGTCCCGAGATTCGGATTCACGAGACGATGGCCGCCGCCGCCTCGCAACTCGCGGCCCTGACAGATGTCGGCATCGACCTCAAGACGGTCACCGCCGAGTTGGAAACGGAAGGCGTTGCCTCGTTCGCCGAGTCGTACCGGTCGCTGGTCGCCGAGATTGAATCCAAAATTGGGCAGCTGGCGGGGACGTGAGTATCCGAAGGCAGCTGCCAGAAACCAGCATGTCAGAAAAACAAATCAGAGTTAGTGCGCAACTAATAGTGATCAGATAGCCACGGCCCTTCCCCTCTTCAACCAACGACCTCCAATGTCCTGGTACCGCAAACTCCATTGGCAAATCATCATCGGCTTGCTCCTCGGCGTGCTGTACGGTTCACTCGCCGCCTCGAAGGGGTGGGGTGGGTTCACCGATGACTGGATCGCTCCGTGGGGTGCCATCTTCATCGGGGGTCTACGGCTCATTGCCGTGCCCTTGGTGTTGGCGTCGTTGGTTACCGGCATAGCGTCGTTAGGCGACCTCAAGAAGCTGTCTCGCATCGGCGGCAAGACGATCGGTATCTACGTCGGAACCACCGTGATAGCGGTGACGCTTGGGCTCGTGATAGTCAACGTCGTGCGGCCGGGCGACCGGGTCCCCGAGGAGATGCGTGAGCGACTGGCCGCGACATACGCGACCCAGGTTACGGATCGCGAAGCCGCCGCCGAGGTCGCTCAGGAGCGCGGCCCACTACAGATCCTGGTCGACATCGTACCGACCAACGCATTCCATTCCATCTCGGACAATCGCAACATGCTTCAGGTGGTTTTTCTGGCGATGCTCCTGGGAATCGGGCTGATCCAGGTTCCGCCGGACAAAGCCAAGCCCCTGCTAGGGGTATTCGATGGGCTGACCCATGTGATCATCCGCCTGGTCGATCTCATCATGAAGATCGCACCCCTGGGCGTGTTCGC
>JAZFYL010000193.1:0-26563 GCA_036443495.1 Gemmatimonadales bacterium
GGCCCGTCGTAGGGGAACGTCTCGAGTACGTCGACATCGATAGCTTCCGGCCCGACGAAGGAGATCGCTTTAGGGCTCATCGACGATTCCGTCCTCCAGCCAGGCATACTCCCCCTTGAGTTGGCGCTGGGCGACCCGGTAGGTCCGGATGTCCTCGTTGCTCCACACCGCTTTGAAGTGTGCCCGAACTCGGCGTCGGGCATGGCGCGAGAAGAGATCGGCCAGCTCGACAGGGCCTCGATCGGCCGGGTCCTTGGCGACCATGGCCTGGGCCCGCGAGCAGGTGGCGGAGATCGCCAGGAGTTCGGCGCCGATATCGACCAGCCGTCCCAAGACCGCTTGCCGCTTCTCCAGTTTGGCGCCGAAGCGCACCATGGCGTGGAATACCGTCCGGCCCAAGCGTCGCGACGCACGATTCACGAACCGCATGTGCGTGGCCAGCGGACCGAACTCGGCGTATCGCGGCCAGCGTCCCCACCCGAGCCATAAGCCGGGATACCACCAGGCATAGAACAGGCCGGCCTTGATGAGGGCACCGACCTTCTTCCCCGCCGGTACCTTCGGATTGATGAGGTCGCCGGCCACCTTCATGTGAGTGTCCACCGCCTCCCGGGCAATGAACAGCCGCATGATTTCGCTGGAGCCCTCGAAGATCAGGTTGATGCGGGCGTCGCGCATCATGCGTTCGATCGGATCCGGCCGGTCGCCCCGACTCCGAAGACTGTCGGCGGTCTCGTAACCCCGGCCGCCTTTCACCTGGAGCGTGTCGTCAATGATTTTCCAGCCCATCTCGGTGTTCCACAGCTTGGCCATGGCGGCCTCCAGCCGGATGTCGTGGTTCCCGCTGTCTGCCATGAGCGAGGCCAGGTCGGAGACGGCCACCATGGCAAAGGTGTTGGCGGTCATCTTGCCGATCATCTGGGCCACAGCATCGTGCTTGCCGATGGCCTGGCCCCATTGAACGCGCACCGACGCCCAGTGCCGCACGATCTCGAGGCAGCGCTTGCTCCCGGCCACGCTGGAGGCAGGCAACGTCAGCCGGCCGGTGTTGAGCGTGATCAGCGCCAGCTTGAGTCCCTTACCCTCACCCCACAGCAGGTTCTCCACCGGGACCTTTACGTTGGTGAACCGGATGACACCGTTCTCTATCGCTTTGAGCCCCATGAAGTCGAGACGGTGGGACGCGTCCACGCCTTCCCAGTCGGTCTCCACGATGAAGGCCGAAATCGCCCGCTCGCCGGTCCGTGCCATCACAACCATCAGTTCCGCGATCGTACCATTGGTGCACCACAGCTTTTCGCCGTTCAGGACGTAGTGCGTGCCATCCTCGGAAAGGGTGGCGACGGTGCCCATGGCCGCGGGGTCCGAACCGACGTTGTTTTCGGTGAGGGCGAACGCTGAGATGGCTCCCTCGGCGCAGCGACGCAGGTAGCGCTTCTTTTGTTCCGGGCTGCCGAACAACTTGAGTGGGACCGGCACGCCGATGGATTGGGCCGCGGACAGCAGGGCGGTCAAACTGCCGTCCTGGCTCGTCACCAAGCCGATGGCGTGGGTGTAGCTGGTCTGACTCAAGCCCAGCCCGCCGTACTCTTCGGGGATTTTTATCCCGAACGCGCCGATGTCCCTGAGCCCTTGGACGACCTCCGGGGGGATCTTGCCCTCGCGGTCGATCCGGTCGCTATCCACTTCCTCCCGCATGAACCGCTCTAGCCGCTCCATGAAGGGTTTGGCCTTGGCCAGGTCCTCGGCGGTTTGCTGCGGGTAGGGATGAATCAAATCCAGTCGGAAGCGGCCGTCGAACAGTGTGCGTACGAAGCTGGGTGCCTGCCATTCGGATTCACGTGCGGCTTCGGCCACATCGCGCGCTTCCTGCTCGGTGGCGAGCTTGACATCTTCGGGGGCCGGTGGGCGGCTCACTACATCGGTCATGAGATCAGTCTCGGTCAGTCGGTGGACGCATGCGCATGCGCTTGATAGAAGTTCGGCCGGCCATCGGGATCATCCCCCGGGAGCGCGAGCAGCTCTCGGGCTCCCTGCATGACCAGGTCGACGACGTGGCGTTTTCGGGATTCGGTAAAGCGGGCGTTGGTGGGATCGATGCCCAACGCGGGCAGCAAGGCACTGCCGTGCACCAAGGGAAACCAACACAAGCTTATGATGCTCAACAGCAACTGCGCCGTGTCCTCGTGACGGTTTGGTTGGACACCGAGCTCGGCGCTCATGGCTTCCAGAGCTTCGCGAACGACCTCCACGTGGGCCGGAACTTTTTCGACGCCCCGGCGGCTGCTGAGCGCTTCCCACTCCATCAGACGGACGAAACGGGGATGGGCGTTGATGAAATCGAAGTATTCCGCTACAGCGCCTGCCAGGACGACCTCGGGACTCTTGGAGCTGGCGAGCGCCCGTTCCCGGCCACTGCGGATGGCGGCTCGGACGCCCTCAAAACAGCGGTCGAGGACGGCCTGGTAGAGTTCCGCCTTGGACCCGAAGAAATATCCGGGGGTGCCTCGAGACACCCCCGCCTCGGCGCCGACCTCATTCAGGCTGGTGCCGTCGAACCCCCGCTCGGCGAAGAGACGCTCAGCGGCGTTCAGGACCGCCGCCCGGGTGCGGGCTGCGTTGCGTGGCTCAGCGGTGGTTGAATGCGGCATTGGCTCCTAACTTGCTTGTCGTATAGCAAGTTGGGCAATTCGCCTCGTATTGTCAAGGATTATCTTTCCACGTCGTCCCCCAAGGCACCCTGGATACAACCTTGGTGTGATGCACCTTACGGCAGGCTCCTGAGTTTCGGCGGCCGTTGCCGTCGGAGCCGGAAGGCCATTCAACTGGTGGAGCGATCTACATGGCACGGATGAATCGGATGTTGGGACTCGGATTGCTGGTGGGCCTGGCAGTGCTCGCGCAATCCTGCGGGGATGACGATGGCGCGGGTCCCAATGGTGTCACCCTCGAATTCACCTTGACCGATATCGATCTTCAGGCAGGCCGCGATACCGTGATGCAAGTGCGGAACACCGGCACCGTCGCCACCGGCCCGGTGGAGTTCGTCCCGCTTGCGGTGCGCGATACGGCGGGGACCATGGTGTCGGGTCCCAGCCTGGCCGTCGTCCCGACCCAGCTGTTGAGCTTGAATCCAGGTGCCACGGCCAGTGTGGCCTTGTCCATCACCACTCCTCCCGGCACACCCAACGGTGACTACCGGGTAAACCTGGAAGCGCGTACGCCCGCCTCCGGGCTGTTGGCCACTACGTTGCTGCGGTTTTCGGTCACCAGTGGTACCGGCTCACCGACCAATACCGACGTCATGATCACCGGCGGGCCGACGGCCTTCGTGCGGGGGGATGTCGTGCAATTCATCGCGGAAGTGACCGATAGCGCCGGGGCTGTGATTCCTGGCGCCACCGTGCAGTGGTCGGTGCTCGGATTCGGCCTGTTCGACGTTGACGGGCAGTTCGTGGCCTACAGCACCGGCCAGATCAGTGTCGTGGCGCGATCCGGCTCGAGCGCCGACACGCTGGCTGTCACGGTGTCGGATCGGACGCTGACAGGGAGCTTCACGGTGGTCGGCCCTGGGGGGGGGGCCACGGCGAGTGCGGGGCGGACTTCGGACTTGTGGGTGAACGGCAATGTCCTCTACTCCGGCACCCACTCGGGCGGCAATGGGGCCTTCCACGCCTGGAGTATCGCCACTCCGACCAATCCTGTTCTGATGGATTCAATTTTCATCGATGCCAGTATCGTCAATGACGTCAAGATCCGTGACGACGGCACCCTGGCTGTCATCACGCACGAAGGTTCTAGTGACGGTCTCAACGGGGTCACGCTGCTGGATATGACCGATCCCAATCACCCCACCGTGATCACCCGCTACACCCAAGGTCTAGAGGCGGGAGTACACAACGCGTGGATCGACGGCAACGATCTGTATCTGGTCACCGACGGTGCCAGCCCCTCGACCGGCGGTCTCAGGATTCTGAACATCACCAATCCATCGTCCCCGACCCAGATCGGATCGTTCTATGGCGGGTCCAGTTCCCTCCACGACGTCTACGTCCGGGGTGGCCTGGCATTCCTGTCACACTGGAGGGCCGGCGTCATCATCCTAGACGTGGGTGACGGCCGGGCGGGCGGGTCGCCCAGCAATCCGGTCGAGATCGGCCGCCTCCTGATACCCAACATCCCGATCCACAACATTTGGTATTGGCCGTCGTCCGGGTATGCCTTCATCGGGGACGAGATCACTTCTCCAGGGACCATGTACGTGGTCGACGTGTCGGACATGACCGTGCCCCGGCAAGTGGCGACCTTCGCTCTCGCGGGTGCGACCCCACACAATTTCTGGTTGGACGAAACCCGTGGTATCCTCTACGCCGCGTGGTACGGCCGCGGCATCAGGGCGATCGACGTGAACGGACAGCTCATGGGGGAACTCGAACGCCAGGGGCGCGAGATCGCAGGGTTCGAGTATGACGGGAGTTCGACTAACGCCTGGGCACCACAACTGCACAACGGCCTTATCTACCTGACCGACTTTGGCTCTGGCGTGTGGGTGTTGCAGCCCAACTTCTAGCGGATTCGCGCCCAGCGGCCTCCTTCGACTCACCCAGCGTCCTCGTCGTCCCGGCGGGGACGCTTCATGTTGACGATGCTCGCCGGCCTGACCGCGTCAAACCCGAACCGGTCCCGCACCTGATCGACCGCCGCCGTCAGAAGGCGTCGCTGCGTTCGCGCCGGGGGCTCGAACAAATCGGGCGCCTCGGCGGGGATCAGGTTGCTGGCCGACACGCCGATTAGACGGACCCCTTGCTTCCGGCGGATGACCTCGGACCAGGCCCGGTCGAACAAGTCCCGCACCGACTGTCGCAACTCGTGGTCGAGGTCGGTGGGCTGGGGCAGCGTGTGTTGCCGCGTGATGGTGCGAAAATCCCCGTGGCGCAACTTGAGGCCCACGGTCCGCGCCATGAGACCCTCCCCGCGAAGCTGGCCGGCGATACGGGCGGTGAACAAGCTGAGCAGTCGCTCCAATCTCTCACGGTCCATCGTATCCTGCCCCAACGTCGTTTCCCGGCTGACCGACTTGGGCAGTTCCCCGCCGCGCAGGACCGAGCCGGTCTGCGCGTGGGCGCGGCGCTTGAGCGACTTCGCGCCCCTACCCAGTAGCCGCTCCAATTCCCCCAGCTCCATCCGCTGGATCTGGACCACGTCGTTCAGCCCCAGATCGGCCAGGCGCCGTGAGGCCTTGGGCCCTATCCCGGGAATGGCCGATAGGGGGAACCCCGCCAGGAATCGCTCCTCCCAGCCCGGCCGGACTTCCAGCAAGCCTCGTGGCTTGGCCGCTTCGGAAGCCATCTTCGCGGTCATCCGGTTGGGGCCAATCCCCACGCTGCAGTCGAGACCGATCTGGTCGTGCACCCGGTCGCGGATGTCTTCCGCCACCGGCAGCAAGGAGACGGGATGCAGCCTGTCGGTTCCGGAGAAATCCAGGTAGGCCTCGTCCAGTGACGCCATGACGACCGTCGGCGAGAACTCCCGGAGGATTTGTCGTACCACCCGTGAGGCCTTCCGATAGTTGCTGAATTCCCCTTGGTAGAAGGTCGCCTGGGGACAAAGGGCCACCGCTCTGGCGATGGGCATGCCGGAGTGAATGCCGTAGCGGCGGGCGCCGTAGGAAGCCGACTGCACGACGCCTCGCTGGTCGCGCCGCCCCCCGACGACCAGCAGCTCGACGTCCCGCAGTTCGGGATTCACCTGACGGCAAACCTCGACGAAAAACGCGTCGAGATCCACGTGCAGGATCCGGATGGACATGGGGGAAAGGTAAGGGTGCGAAGTGGAGAGGGGGATGTCGGAGTGCGGATGGTGCGCGGTGCGCCGTGCGCGGGGGGATTGGACGAGGAGCTAGCTGGAAATCAGAAAATGGAAAACAGATCGGTGGCGTGTACCTCACCTCTTACCGTTACACCAGAAGGATCGCGGTGGCCTTGACGGTGGCGAACACCGTCTGGCCGGCGCCGAGGGCCATGCCATCCGCCGACTGAGCGGTGATGACGGCTCGCAGCGGGTGGCCGGCGTCGAGATGGACGTAGGTGATCGGCCCCGCGGGTTCGAGAGAGGTGATTGTTGCCCGGAGAGTGTTACGAGCCGACCCTACCGGGGGCGTGCGGCTGAGCAGGATGTCCTCGGGGTGGATGACGGCGTGAAATTCCCCTTCGCGCTCGGCGATGACTTCGAGCGATAATGCTCCGGGCGTCGTGAACGATGCGGGAAACCGACCCTCCTGCCCGTCCCCGGATCGCTTGACCCGCCCGGCGATGACGTTGGCCGAGCCCATGAACTGCGCCACGAATGCCGAGTTGGGGTGCCTGAACACCTCCTCCGGATTTCCCCTTTGGACGATACGGCCCCCGGCCATCACGACGACCACGTCTCCGAGTCTGAGGGCCTCCTCGAAGTCGTGGGTGACCTGCAGCGTGGTGACGCCCTCGCGTTCATGCAGGTCGAGGAGTTGGGCCCGGAGTTCGTTCCGGGTCGCCGGATCGAGGGAGGCGAATGGTTCATCGAGCAGCAGGATCCGGGGCCGCGGCGCCAGCGCGCGTGCCAGGCCCACCCGTTGGGCTTCACCCCCACTCAGATCGGTGACGGACCGCTCGATGATATGGGCCAGACCCAACTGGTCGGCCAGTTCCTGAACCCGCTCCTTTTTGGCGCTGTCCGTCATGCGGGTATGTCGTAATCCATACCCGATGTTGTGGGCAATGTCGAGATGGGGGAACAGGTGGACCCGCTGATACACCACGCCTACACCGCGCCGTTCCGGAGGTTCGTCGGAAACGTCCCGACCATAGAGATGCACGCGGCCCCGGTCCGCCTTGGCGTGCCCCGCGATGATTTCCAGGACGGAAGTCTTGCCCGACCCTGTGGGACCGATTACGAGACCGTACTTGCCCTCCGGAATCCGTAGGTTGATGTCCTCGAGGGCGAAGTCCCCCAAGCGGTATCCAACCTGCTCGAGACGAATCATCGGGGTATGGCCGGCTTCAGGAGACGAATCAGGCCGAACGCGATCAGCGCGATCAGCAGCAACACCACGGCCGGTGCGACGGCGGCCTGCAGCCCGAAGGCCGTGAAGCGATCGTAGATGAAGACGCTGGCGACCTTCGGGTTGTACGTCAGGATGACGATGGCCCCGAACTCGCTCACGCTCCGGGCCCACGCCAGGGTGGCGGCGGCCACAATGCCACGCCCCGCCAGCGGCATGCTGACCCGTCGGAAACTGCCCCAGGGCGAGTCTCCCAGCGTTCTCGCCACACGCTCCAGTCGTGGGTCGATGGATTCGAAGGCTTCCCGGGCCCCGCTGACCAGAATCGGAGTCGACACGAACATCATCGCGGCGATGATGCCCGGGACGTGATTCACGAATTCCAGGCCGATATCCGCCAACGCGCCCCCAAGGGCGGACCGGCGGCCGAGGAAGAGCAGCAGCGCGATCCCGACCACCGGGTGGGGGATCACCACCGGCAGTTCGATGAGGCTTTGCACCAGGCCGCGTCCCCGGAACGATCGTCGAGCCAGGAGGTACGCCAACGGGATCCCGACGACCGCGCCGAGCAGTGTCGCGGTGGTGGCGGTAATCAGGGTCAGGGTGATCGAGGCGGCGAACTCGGGGTCTTGGAGAGTCTGGCTCAGGGCAGTCGGGCTTGCATGGAATAGCAGCCGCAGAATGGGGCCGACCACGAAGAGGACCAAGAGGGCGCCCAACAGGGCGAATACAAGGGGGAAGCCGGACTTGAGCCGAAGTGACATGTTGTGGCCCGTGGTGGAGGTCTCTGGCCAGGTGGGCAATGTCCAATTATCTCTAACCCGTGAGGGAGCTGCCCGTGAACCCTGTGACGCCCACGCGGCGTCTTCAAGGAGAATAACGATGCCGATCAGCGACGCCATGCAGGACGCATTCAACGACCAGATCCAGAAGGAACTCGCGTCCGCCTACCTCTACCTGGCGATGTCCGCCTATTTCGAAGCCGTGAGTCTGGAGGGGTTCGCCCAATGGATGCGGGTGCAGGCGCAGGAGGAGGTGCTCCATGGAATGAGACTGTTTGATCATCTGCAGGACCGCGGGGGCCGGGTCGCTCTCGGGGGTGTGGACAAACCGCAGCACGATTTCGATTCTCCGCTGGCCGCGTTCGAGTTGACCGCCGAGCATGAAGCGGTCGTCACCCGGAGCATCCACACGCTGTTTTCGCTGGCGGAAAGTGAGCATGACTATGCCAGCCAGGGTATCCTGCAGTGGTTCAGTAACGAACAGGTGGAGGAAGAGAAGACCGCCACGGGCATCGTCGACAAACTGCGCATGATCGCGGATAACAAGGCCGCTCTTTACATGATGGACAAGGAACTCGGTGAGCGGGCCGCCGTATCAGAAGACGAGGCTCAGGCCTGATGCGCGTCGGCTTCGCCGGACTCGGCGCCCTCGGGCGCCCGATGGCCGCTCACTTCGTCGAGGCCCATGAACTGACGGTTTGGAATCGCACCGGGGCAACCGCCGACGCGTTCGCCTCGACGTATGGAGCCACTGCGGCCGCGACACCGCGGGACCTTGCCGAGCGAAGCGACATCGTGATCACCTGCCTGCCGTCTTCCACCGAAGTCGCGTCTCTGGTGGCGGGACCGGACGGTCTCCTTGCCGGTATCCGCCGTGGCTCCCTGATGATCGACTGCACCTCGGGCGACCCGATCACGACGCGCAAGACCGCAGGGCTCCTGGCCGGGCAAGGCGTCGACTTTGTCGATGCGCCAGTCAGCGGGGGGACGGCCGGGGCGGAGGCAGGCACGCTCACGTCAATGGTAGGGGCGGAAGCTGAGACGTTCGATCGAGCCCGTGCGGTGTTGGAAAACCTCTGCGCGACCATCATCCACGTCGGACCGATCGGGGCAGGGCACGCCCTCAAGGCGGTAAGCAACGCCATTCTCGCCACCAACATCATCGCGCTGGGGGAAGGACTGACCGCGGCAGTCCGCGCCGGAGTGCCGGCGAGCACTGCGTTGGACGTGATCAACGCCTCCAATGCCCGGTCGTTCGCCAGTATGGAGCTGGTCCCGCCGCGCGCGTTGACCCGCGCCTGGCCCAAGACATTTCGTCTGGCGTTGCTAGACAAGGATACCCGGAACGCGATCGAAGTGATCGATGCGGAGAACCTGCCGGCGCCCTTGCTTCGGACGACCTCCGAACTGCTGGCGGAGGCCAGGTCCGTGCTCGGTGAGGAGGCGGATCACGTCGAGGTGATCAAGCGGGCCGAGGCGGCCGCCGGGGTGGAGTTGAGAGGTGAGGTGTGAAGCGGGACAGGCACGTGAGTTCCATGAGCGGCGTCCTGCCACCAGCTACCAGCCGATAGCCGACAACAGATGAACGATCAGATACAGGCGGAACAGGCGCATGTTCCCCCCGGGCCCCTCCTGGTCATGGTCGAACCGCAGGACATCGTCAATATCGCCAGCGCGGTGCGGCTGGGGATGAACTTCGCCGTCGACGGCATACGGCTCGTGGCACCGGAGGTCTACGATCCCTATCGGATAGAAGGGATCGCCCACAACACCGGGCCGATGGTCGATCGCGTGGAAATCTACGACACCCTGGCTGAGGCGGTTCGCGACTGCGTGCACGTCGTGGGCTTGACGGCCCGGGAACGCGCGTCCAAGCGCAGGACCATAGGCCCGAGGGAAGCCGCTCGGGAACTCGTCGAGGCCCGAGTGGACGGCCCCGTCGCATTGGTGGCCGGCAGGGAGAATAAGGGACTGACCAACAGCGAGTTGGACCTCTGCCGAACCCTCGCCGTGATCCCGACCAATCCAGCCTATCGATCCCTGAACTTGGCTCAGGCGCTGGGTATTGTTACCTATGAGGTGTGGCAGGAGAGGACCGGGGGCCGGGTCCGGCGCAAGCCGCCGCGCCGGCAGGCGGGCCCCGCCAGCGCGGAACTGATGGAGCGGTTGTTCGCTGACTGGGAACGCGCCCTTGGGGCGGTAGATTTCTTCAAGACGCGGCAACCGGAGTTGGTGCTCCGCTCACTACGGGAGGCAATGTTCAGGGCCAACCTGGATGCCAGGGAAGCGGCCTTGATCAGGGCCATGGGGATTGAGGTTGCTCGGTACCTGGAACGACACGGTATCTCAGCGTCGTCCGAAACCGAAGGGGACAACGGGCCAAAAAGCGAACGATGATACGGGGCCGCCGTACCACCGTTCTAGACTCGCCACACCCGCCGGGCCTCAACGCAGTCATTCGCTCTCCGACCACGACTGGGGACGAGTTTTCCATTCTTTGGTTGTAGGGGAGACGTCACGGCCCACGGCGCGCGCACATCTTCCTCCAGGGAACCGGGGCGGGGTAGCCATCTTGTTGCCCCCGTTTATTTTACACTACTCGTTGCCGCATCCAGCAGAGGCGAAATTGGGGCGAAGTACTGCATACTGGCGGTCCAATTTGTACATGGACGCGGCGGTCGAGCCGGCGCCGAGCGGGCCCTACCGGGCCCTTCCCCAAATCCAGGCCAATCGTTTCAGATTGCTTCGCAAGGGCTTGCTGGCCCAATCTGGAGTGACCGAACGCGTCCGGTTCATGGGCGACAAGTGGCGTTGGGCCTGGGAGTACGGACTCGGCAGCCGCAAGCTCTGCTGGCTTCACGCCATGAATTCCGGGATCGGCGCCACCTTTACCCTGACGGACCACGAATCCCGCGAGGTGCGGTCATTGAGCCGGATCCCGGCGGCTATCTCGAAGGCGATCCTGGACGGCCAGCAGACGGGCCCGGTTCGATGGTGTTCTCTGGACATCGGTGACCAGCGGGTGGCCGAGGCTTTCCTGACGTTCACCAAGAAGAAGACTGCCTGGCTGAAGTCCGAGACCCCCACGTTGGTGGTTCGCCGTTCGGCCAGAAAATGACGCCGCGGCGTTCCGCGTACTTGACGGACAGGTCCCAGGGCCGATCCACGTTATCGGAGATTCGCCGCAGGAGTGGCTCAACCCGGAGCCTTGTGTAACGAGCCATCGAAACTATACTTAGGCCCCAGAACAGGCCGCTCGCCCAGCGGTTCCAACATCCTTGATCATCAACCGAGCTGCTACCTAGCTCTGAGCGAAGGGGCCCAGAGCTTGGGATTCCGATTATCGCGATGGTGACTGACAATGCGTAGGCTGGTTCTGGTGGTGGCGGCGTTTGCCGTGGTAGCTCTCGGGACGCTGACGGCTTTCCGCACCACCGCTCCGGTTACTCAGGGGCCGTCTGCCGGTGATTCGCTCGCCGCCCCGACACTGGCTGCCGGCGATACCGCCGGACTTCCCGGACCGCGTCAGCCGGTGTTCTTCCGCCACGACATCCACGCGGGTCAATACAAGATCCAGTGCCAGTACTGCCACTTCGCGGTGGAGGAATCGCAGGAGCCCGGTATTCCTTCCATGCAGACCTGCATGGGTTGTCATCTCGTCATCGTCGGGACCGACAGCGCGACTCGTGCGGAAATCGCCAAGGTGCGAGACGCCAACGCGGCCGGCGAGCCGATCGAATGGAACCGCGTCTATGCCCTGGCGCGCCACGCCCATTTCCCCCACATGCGCCACGTCAAGGCGTTGGGTCCCAACGCGTGCATGACTTGTCACGGTGACGTTGCGCGTATGCCGCAGATCTTCGAGGTCAACAAGGTTTCCAACATGGGGTGGTGTGTCACGTGCCATCTCGAGAGGAACGTGAGCCGAGACTGTTCGGTGTGTCACTACTGAGCATTCTGTAGCGGGTCTATCGGTCGCAGAGGCCGTCTCGGTGGATCGGTGACGCCGTCGCTTCAGGAGCATTGATGTCCAAGGAAGACAACCAAGAGACCCCCCGCGGCATGGACCGACGGAGATTCCTCTCCGTTGCCGGCGTAGCGGGTGCCGGGACCGCCGTGTTGTCCGGCTGCTCGACCGATCGTATCGAGAAGCTGGTCCCCTACATGGTCGGGGACGAGGACAACATCCCGGGTATCGCGACCTACTACGCGAGCACCTGTACGGAATGCCCCGCCGGGTGCAGTCTGCATGTGAAAACCCGTGAAGCCCGGGCCATCAAGCTCGAAGGCAATCCGGGGAGCCCCATCAACGGGGGCAGCCTGTGCGCCCGCGGTCAGGCCGGGCTCCAGGGTCTGTACAATCCGGGTCGCCTGAACGGCCCGAAAGCGAAAGGCGAGGACGGTTCGTTCCACGACCTCACCTGGGACGAGGCCATCGCCCTGCTGGCCGAGCGGGTCGGTTCCGCAACCGGGTTGGCCGTCCTGTCAGGAGCGGGCCCAGGGACGTTCTCCACCCTGCTCGCTGATTGGACGGCCGCGTTGGGTGGGCGGCTGGTGAGGTACCAACCGTTCGACAACGAAGCGCAGCGCACCGCCAACCAGCAGATCTTCGGCCGCGACGAGATTCCGGCTTACGACTTCGCCCACGCGGAATACATCATTTCCTTCGGGGCGGACTTCCTGGAGACATGGCTGGGTCAGGTGGAAAACCAGCGCGGCTTCGCCGAGTCGCATGGGTTCCGCGATGGCCACATGGCCAAGCATGTCTACTTCGGGACCCGCATGGATCTCACCGGGATGAACGCCGACGAGTGGCACGCGATCCATCCCGGGAGCGAAGCGATCATGGCGTTGGCCATGGCCAATGTCGTTCTGTCCGAGCGCAGTCGTGCGCCTGACGACGCCAACGCACTGCGTTCCGTGCTGGCGCAGTACACGCCGGAGCTCGCTGCTGAGGAGAGCGGGGTAGCGCCGGAGACGATTCGGCAGGTCGCGCGCGAGTTCGCCTCCCACCCGGGGCTGGCGGTGGCCGGTGGCGTGGCCAGTCAGCATCGTGGCGCCATCGAGGCGTGTGCCGCTGTCAACCTGCTCAACTACGTCGCCGGCAATATGGGCGAGACGATTCACTTCGGTGTCGGCCGGCCGCAGGGCGACGGCTATGGCGCCCTGGAGGCGCTGGCCGCCGATATGGACGCGGGTTCGGTCGATGTTCTGGTCGTCCACGAGGCCAACCCGGTACACACCGTTCCGCAGGCGGCCGGGTTTGCCGACAAGCTGGCCAAGGTCGGGTTCACCGTCTCGACTTCGGCCATCATGGACGAGACCGCCGCTCGAGCCGACCTCATCCTGCCCAACCTCCATGCCTTGGAGCGGTGGGACGATCTCGAGCCCCGCCGCGGGATCCACGCGCTGATGCAGCCTGTCATGATGCCGGTCCGGGATGGCCGGGCGACGGGCGACGTGTTGCTCGCGGTGGCGAGCACGGTGGGCGGGTCCCTGGCAGGGTTCGATGCGGCTTCCTTCCAGGAACACCTGAAGAACCGCTGGCGGGAACACGCCCGGGAGGCCGGACGCTCCGATTTCCGGGCTTTCTGGGTCGAGGCTCTCGCCAACGGCGGCACGTTCGACGCCGGTCACGGCGGGGTCACGGTTCGCCTGGCGGCCGGTGCCAACGAGATCGGGTATCGCCGGCCGGAGTTCGACGGGGAGGGCGACTTCGTATTCGTGCCCTATCCCTCCTCGATGCTGTACGACGGCCGGGGCGCCAACAAGCCGTGGCTGCTCGAGAATCCCGATCCTGTCACCAAGATCACCTGGCAGAGCTGGATCGAAATGCACCCGGATACGGCCCGTGAATTGGACGTCCGGGAGGGCGAGGTCGTCCGGCTGGAGTCGCCGCACGGTGTCATCGAAGCTCCGGTGTACCCGTATCCCGGGCTGCACCCGGGTGTAATCGCTACGCCCCTGGGCTTGGGACATACCGCCGGCGGCAAATATGCCGAGGGCCGGGGGGTGAACGCTCTGGATCTGTTGAGTGGCGCCGACGGAGGCGGCTTCCTGCCTTACCTGTCGACGCGGGTCTCGGTCGGCAAGACGCGGCGCTACCAGAAACTGGCCAAGACGGAAGGGAACACGCGTCAGTTGGGGCGCGGTATCGCGGAGATGATGCCGCTGTCGGCCGCCGCGGAGGGGTTGACCGTCGCCGAGGTGCATGGCGGCCACCACCAGGTCAACACCGAGCGCGAGCACGAGGCCATCGTCGGCTGGGCTGAGGCGCAGAAGGAAGCCACCAAGAAGGGCGACTATGCCGGCGAGCATCCCAATTGGGGCATGGTGGTCGACCTCGCGCGGTGTACCGGATGTTCCGCCTGCGTCACCGCCTGCTATGCCGAAAACAACATTCCCACCGTGGGCGAGGAAGAGGTCATTCGCGGCCGGGAGATGAGTTGGATACGCATCGAACGCTATTTCGAGGGCGGAGACCACGGCGAGCCGGTGTCCACGCGCGTCGTGCCGATGATGTGCCAACACTGCGAGAACGCTCCCTGCGAGCCGGTGTGCCCTGTGTACGCGGCGTATCACACCCCCGACGGTCTCAACGCGCAGGTCTACAACCGCTGCGTGGGCACCCGGTACTGTGGCAACAACTGCCCGTACAAGGTGCGGACCTTCAACTGGCTGGCATACAACAGACTCTCCTTCGACGAGCCGCTCCATCTGCAACTCAATCCGGACGTGACCGTCCGGGGCCGGGGCATCATGGAGAAATGCACCTTCTGCATTCAGCGGATTCGGGGTGCGCAGAACCAGGCGCGCATGGAGAACCGGACCGTGCGGGATGGCGAGATCACCACGGCGTGTGCCCAGGCGTGCCCGTCTGAGGCGATCGTCTTCGGCGACATGAACGACCCGACGAGCCGGGTGGCGCAGGCGGGTCGCAACCACCGCGGGTATCACATCCTGGAAGACCTCAATACGCGGTCATCGGTAACCTATCTGGCCAAGGTCGTGCATGGCGGGGAGCACTAACCGGTGACGGCATTCGCGCAGGAACAACGACCGACCCAGACCCAGGCAGAAGTCACCCGCGACGTGGTCGCCACGTTGGGAACCCAGAGCCGGGGCTACACCATCATGCTGCTCGGTGCCGTGGCCCTGTTCCTGGTCGGCGCCATCACCTTCCTGCTCCTGCTCAAGGACGGCCTGGGGCTGGCGGGCTACAAGTCGCCGGTGATGTGGAGCGTATACATCACGACCTTCGTGTTCTGGGTCGGTATCGGCCACGCGGGAACGCTCATTTCGGCCATTCTGTTTCTGTTCCGGTCGCCCTGGCGGACGGCGGTGTATCGGGCCACGGAAGCCATGACGGTGTTTGCGGTGATGACCGCCGGCCTGTTCCCGATCATCCACATCGGCCGGCAGTGGCTGTTCTACTGGCTTCTGCCTTATCCCAACCAGCGGTTTCTCTGGCCGAATTTCAAATCGCCCCTCATGTGGGACGTGTTCGCCATCGGCACCTACTTGACCGTTTCCACGACATTTCTGGTAGTAGGCTTGGTCCCGGATGTCGCGGCGGTGCGGGACAAGGTGACCGGCTGGCGGAAGAAACTGTACGGGATCTGCTCCCTGGGGTGGACCGGCAGCGACACCCAGTGGCGCCATTACTCCCGCGGATATCTCTATCTGGCGGCGTTGGCCACGCCCCTGGTGCTCTCGGTACACTCCGTCGTCTCGTGGGACTTCGCCATGGCCCTAGTGCCGGGTTGGCACGGGACGATTTTCGCGCCCTACTTCGTGGCCGGTGCGATCTACTCGGGCGTGGGGATGGTCTTCACCCTGCTCATTCCCCTGCGCAAGGTGCTCCACCTCGAGCACATGATCACCGAGTACCACTTCGAGAATTTGGCGAAGTTGACCCTGCTGACCGGTTCCATCCTGTTCTACGCCTACGTCATGGAGTACTTCGTGGCCTGGTACAGTGGGGTGAAGGCCGAGCAGACGACGTTCTACCTGAGGGCCTTCGGGCCGATGTGGTGGGCCGGCTGGACCATGATCATCTGTAACGCGTTCGTGTCCCAGTTGTTCTGGTTCAAGAAGATCCGGACCAATATCACGGCTCTTTTCGTGCTCTCCATCTTCATCAACATCGGCATGTGGTTCGAGCGATACGTCATCATCGTGGGATCGCTCGGCAACGACCATATTCCCTACGCCTGGGGTCAGCTCGATCCCAACTGGGCCGACTGGGGCATCCTCGCCGGGTCGTTCGGGTGGTTCCTGATGTACTTCCTGTTGTTCGCCCGCACCTTCCCCATCGTGGCGATCCAGGAAATCAAGGAAATGATCCCCATGCCCAGAAAACGCCCGGAGGGTCAGCACTAATGGCCGGCACCGTTCCCGGGGTCCTAGGCTCGTTCGTCGAGATCGACGCCGCTACTGATGCCATCAAGGAGCTGCGGGCTCAAGGGCACACCGATCTGACGGTATACAACGCGGCTCCCAACCACGAGATCGAGGAAGCCCTGCAACACAAGGTGAGTTCGGTGCGCCTGTTCACGCTCATAGGGGGGCTGGTCGGCTGCGCCGGCGGGTTTGCCATGACGATCTGGATGTCTAACGATTGGCCGCTGATAGTCGGCGGCAAGCCGATCGCCGCAGTGCCACCATACACCGTCCTGGCCTTCGAGTTGACCATCCTGTGCGGGGCGCTGGCCACCGTGGCGGGGATGATCTTCCTCTCGTTGCTGAAACCGACCCACAAGCTCATGTATGACGAGAAATACACCGACGACCAGGTCGGCATCTTCGTGCCGTGCAGTCCGGGCCAGACGGCGGCCGTCTCCGAAGTCATGACCCGCGCCGGCTCGGTGGAGGTGCGCCATGCCCCGGCGTAGGCTACCGACGGTCCTCGTGCTGCTCGCGGGGATGACTCTGGGGAGCTGCACTTGGTGGTACCAGGACGTACCGTCCCCGGACGACCTCATGTATCGGGTTCCCTGGTTCGATCACATGCTGGGCTCGCGCGCGATCCACCCATACGAGACGGCCGACGTCCCCCGTACCACCCCACCCGGCACCGTTCCCATCACCGGCGGCGAGGTGGACTGGTACGACGAATGGCGCGTCCTCAACACCACGACGGCCGACGGCCTGGTCAACCCGCTGGGGCCGGCGGACGGCCTGGCTCGGGGCGACACGCTGTACCAGACGTTCTGCTCGATGTGCCACGGGGCGGAGGGACGCGGTGATGGCTTGGTGGGGCGGAAGATGGGAGCTCCGTCGCTGATGACGCCACGTGCCGCGGCCTTTTCGGATGGATACCTCTACAGCATCATCCGGTACGGCCGGGGCATCATGGGCCAGTATGGCGACAAGATCTATCACACAGACGACCGCTGGCGGGTCGTCAGCTATGTCCGGAGACTGCAGGCCGGGGCGGACGGGGGAACCGACTGATGCATGACCCGGTCGCACTCCGACGCCGCCTGGCCGAGCATTCGGTGACGGCTCGCTACGGGCTGTTCGTGGGCCTTGGGGCGGCGTTGGCCGTGATCGGCCTGGGGTTGTTCGTCTGGGCGCTCATGCAGGGCCATACCGAACGGGCCTGGCAACTGTTCCTCGTGAACTGGCTCTACTTTACGGGCCTGGCGGGTGGCGCCGTGGCGCTGGCCGCGGTGCACAAGGCGGTCCACGCCAAATGGTCGGGGGTGATCATCCGTTTCGCCCAGGCGGCCGTCGCCTTCTTCCCGGTCTCGTTCCTCGGGTTCCTCTTGATCTTCACCCTGGGCTACGAGCACATCTATCCCGAGATGCACGATCTGGGACACGCCAAGGAAGTCTGGCTGTCCTATCCGTGGATGTTCACCCGCCTGTTCATCGGGCTGGGGGCGCTCTTCCTTCTGGGGTGGACGTTCATCCGGACGGACATGATCCCGGACGTCCACGATGCCGCCGACTTTGTGTCAGGTGCCCGGGCCACGGCGTATGCCAAGATGGCCGAGGGCTACGATGGCTCGAGCGAAGCCGAGGCCGCCATCAAGATTCGGGTCCATCGGTTGGCGCCGGCCTACATAGTGGTGTATGCCATCGTCTTCAGCACTGTGGCCTTCGACATGATCATGGCCCTGCAGCCACACTGGTTCTCCAACCTGCTGGGCGCCTTCTATTTCATGGGGTCGTTCCTTGGCGGGCACACGATGCTGGTGTGGTTGATGCTCTTCGGGGGTGCCGCCACTGGGGTGGCGGCGTTCATTTCGCCTCACCAGCGCCACGACCTGGGCAAGTTGTGCTTTGGCTTCACAGTGTTTTGGGCCTACCTCATGTGGTCCCAGTTCCTGGTCATCTGGTACGGCAACATGCCGGAGGAAACGGGCTTCGTGTTCGCGCGCCTGTGGGGCCCCTGGCGCCCGGTGGGAACGGCCGTATTCCTGGGCATGTTCGTCATCCCCTTCGTCGGATTGCTCGGGGTATTCCCCAAGAAGTTCTCACCCACGCTGGCGATCTTCGCGGCATTGAGCCTGGTGGCCCTGTTCGTCGAGCGCTATCTCCTGGTTCTCCCGTCGGTGACCCCCGAACCCGGCCCCGTGTTCGGTATGCCTGAGCTGGGCGCTACGGTGTTGTTTCTGGGGACCTTCCTTCTGGCCTACGGGGTGTTCGCGAATCGCTTCCCGATGGTGTCGCCCCGGGTTGCCTTGCTGGCGATCGAACGAGAAATCCACCACGCTGCCCTGCCGACGGTGGGCGAGACGGACGAGGCCACGGACTACGACACCGAAGAGCAAGTGACGCAGGACCTCGACGAGTAATCCCGACGGCGAAAGCGCTACCCATCATGAGAAACGCCCTCCCGTGCACTTGCACGGGAGGGCGTTAAGCTTTGGGCGGTTCTGTAGCCTAGCGCAGTCTGAGCAGGAGCGTCCTGAGGGAGTCGACCGAAAGGCTGCCCTGGATGGCCAGCATCCGCTCGGCGCCGGGGGACCGCGTCCCCAGGCCGTCGCCGTTGGCCAGGCTGTCCTCGTTGCCCAGAATCTGCAGCGAAGCGGTAACCGACTGGCCGGGTTGGCGAGACAGCAATTCCGAGACGTCCGCCACCGGGCCGGAAAAGGTCCGGATCATCTCGCCGGTGCTGAGTCTCTGGGATACGACCATCAGCGGCTTATCCTGGGATGACGCCTTGACCTGCACGTCGACGACCGGCAGGCCCTTCACCCGTGGAATCCACTCCTCCCCGTTCTCCTCCTGGGCTCCCGACCAGGAGAGGGAGCGCCAGACACCATCGGAAGCCAGCTCGTCGTCGGCACTGAGCAGGCTCGACGTGACCTCGAGCGGAGGCCCGACGATCAACGGCTGCTGAGCCAGGAGCCCATCCAACTGGGCAATCGCGACCGTCGATGAGTCGACGTTCGCCGGGGACACCAGGGGGCTCGATTCCCCCGCAGTCTGAGTGGCGGCAGCCTGGACCACCGGCGGCGACCCCGCATCGGCGGGTCCGACTTGGGTGTCAGGGTCGGAATCGGCTGGCCGCGTGGCGAGATCCACCGGCTGCTCGGCCGACGGTGCCGTGGCCGCTTCGGCGGGTGGGTCCTGGGCCGCGCTGGTCGTCGTGGCCAACTCCCGGGCGGTCCAGCCGAACCCCAGGGCCAGGATTACGCTGGCTGCCCACGCCGACCGGCGCACGATCCGCTGACGCCTGGCGCTGCGCTCCAGATGCCGCTGGCGCAGCTCGGCGAAAGGCGGCGTGTGAATCATGGGCGGCGCCATCGCCGACAGCAGGGCGGTCGTGCGATCGCGCAGGGCCGCGATGGCGTCGCGCTGCTCGCGACAGCCCGCACAGACCGCGAGGTGGCTTTCGATCTCCACGCACTGCGACCGGCTCAACGCCTGGTCCAGATAGGCGTGAAGCTCCTCTTCAGGAATGTGCCGCTTGCTTACGAAGTTGTTGCTTGTCATATGCCTCTACCAAACGCTTCCGAGCCCGGGCCAGGGTAGTGCCAACAGCTCCCACAGCCAAGCCGGTACGTTCCGCGATTTCTGGATAACTCAACCCCCCGTCCCACAACAGCAGAACCTCTTGGTCTCGAGGGGTCAACGTGGCCAGGGCCTCGTGGACCTTGGCGACCTTTTCATTGTGCTCGACCTGACTGTCCGGCGACGGCATCGGCGCGCCCATCGGTGCCGGATCGTTCTTGAGCAGCGTCAGGTGCCGTTTCCGGCGGACCGCGGCCCGGGCCTCGTCTCGAGCCAGGTTGGCCGCCACCGCGAAGACCCAGGCTCTGGGCTTATCGGGTTTGTGCGCCATTGCCCGGACGAACACTTCCTGGGCCAGATCCTCGGCCCGGTCCGGGTCCCATACCTTGCGGTACAGGAACCGGACGACCGCGCTATAGGTCGTCTGATACAGTTCGGCCAGATCGTCAGTCAAATGGTCGCTTCCTCTTCGTGTTTTATTCGGTACTCTCGAGCGAATCCACAGCAATCTACGCCCGTTCCCGCCCTACGGTCCCGGTCACGTTCTGAGAGACGCCCCACGACGACGGAATTGCACATGGGACTTGAAGTTAGCCCTCAAGACGCCGTCTTTCTCTTGCCTCGCCCACGGAAGACACATCCGGGGTGGACCGGCCCCCGTTTGGGCGGCCAATCATAGCAGAGCTGCGGCTTGGCAGTGCTGCCATCCTTCCGTTTCCTGCCATGCAGCGAGCAGGCCACGCTGCCCTCTTCCAGGTATCCGCAAGCCGTGATCATCTCCGCCTCGAGCGAAGCGTCTCCCTCGCGTTCCACTTTGCAAAGATAGGGAGACTTCCGCGACCGGATAAGGGCCTCGAGATTCGTCTGGCCTCGTCGGCACAGGATCTCTATCTGGAGGTCGCGGCAGCACGCTCCCCCGCGCTTGTGATCGGACGTCTGGCACGGGGCTCCCTCGCAGGGATTGTCCTGCATGATTGGCAGGCTCCGCCGGGGGGCCGGCAGGCTGCGGGTAACCATCTTGCCGGCCTCCACGATCCTGAAGCGTTGCTTGCCCAGCTGGCGTGGTTGGTTTGAGCGGGCCGGCGCAGCCGGTTCCCGGCCCGAGAATCCGTGGGCCTTGCAGGTGACACCCGTGCCATTGCGCTTCAAGTACTTGCACGGCACGTGAAGGGTGGCGTCCACCAGCAACTCGTCCTCTTCTCGTCTGAGATCCCGAAAAGTGATACGTTCGGTATGCCCCATGAGCCAGGTAGCGTTACTGTCTAGGCTGGTTGGCGCATCGTCTTCGTCGAAGTCATCGATGAGGAGGGTGACGTCGATGGCTTGGCACTGTGGTCCGAGGCGCGTACACTTCGGTGGTGCGGGCAAGGCAGGCTCTTGCTTATGGTTGGGAGGAAATCGAGTCGATCAAATATACGCAGTTACGGCCCCAGACCAACCGGGTTGGCTCTCCCATTCCGCCCGGGCCGGCTGGGGCTCCCGGAACTCGCGCGGTGGGAGGAACTGGTGTATCTTTGCGCTTCCCCAAGGGGGTTTCCACCACCGGCCTGAGCTGGGTTGGCTCCCGGCCTTGGGGCCGTGAAACTGTCCAAGTCATCGATACCAAGCGGTCCAGCGGCGAGCCCAGGCTCCAACCAGCCACTCCCGCAAAGTCCATCACCCGATACGGAGGAATGGGAATTGTTCACTCTGTCAGATACCAGTAAGACCGGCGCCTTCGCGCTGATGTTGGGTCTCGTGTTCGCCGTCGGCTGTGGTGGTGGTGATAGTGCCGCCGACGACGCCGGTGAGGACGCCGGTGAGGACGCCGGTGAGGCGGCTGCGGTTGCGGCAGTAGCGGCGGTCCCGGTGGCCGACGCCGGCGCCCAGGAGAGCGAGGGCGAGCGCGTTTACGGCACCGTTTGCGTGACCTGTCACCAGGCGGACGGCGAAGGTCTCCAGGGCGCGTTCCCGCCGCTGGCCGGGTCCGCGGTGGCTGTTGGTGACGCCGATGTAGCCATTAGGATTGTCTTGCATGGCCTGACCGGTGAAATGACCCGTGGCGGCAACGTGTACAACGGCATGATGCTGCCGTTGGGGAGCCAGTTGTCGGACGACGAGGTTGCCGCCGCCTTGACCTACGTGCGGACGACCTTCGGGAACGAAGGCGATGCCGTGACCGCCGAGCAGGTGGCCGCGGTGCGCTCAGCGACGGCGGATCAGACGTCGCCGTTCACCACCGATGGTCTGGGGATTTCCGGCGAATAAGCATGGTGCTCTGACAGATCGGGCAAACGTCCCCCGGCGTCACACGGCGTCGGGGGACGTTCGCGTTTCCACTACCCAAGCGCCCGTGACGACGAGGCCAGCGACGATCAATCCCGCCACGACATCCACCCCGTAGTGCATTTGGGTGTAGACCACGCCGACGGTCAGCAAGGCCGTCGGAAGCAACAGCAACAGACCGAGCCGGGGCGACGCCCACCAGGCGGCCGCTACTGCTGCCACCGTGGCTGCCACATGAGAAGATGGAAAGGCGGCGCCGTACGAGCTGCCCGTGGCCAGGATGCCGTATACGGCGCGAGCCATGGGGTTGTCGACGAACGCGCCGGTGGGACGGGGGAACTGGTAGTACGGCCCTGCCACAGGGAAGAAGATGAAGAACAGGTAACACATTATGAACGCACTGGTGATCAACAGGACCGAGCGCCGCAAGGCGACAAGATTGCCTTTCATCGCGAAGTAGAGCGGGGGAAGGGGAATGATCAGGTAATAGGCCAGGTAGGATCCGTGGAGGATGCTGGACCACAGCCGATTGGGAGCCGCCTGCCACCAATCCCGGCTGACTTGGCCGCCGAACAGCCAGTCCTCCCAACGCAATACCATCTGGTCGTGCAGATGCGCCCCCGGGCCGACATTGATGATGTCCAGGGCACCATACAGGCTGGTCAACAGGAGAATGGGGTAGATCTCCCGCACGAGGCGCCCCATGCGCCCCAAGCCGGGACGGGTCACCAGGAACACCAGCAGAGCGATGAGGGTATTCGCGAGCAGTAGCCACCACGCGCCGGTGCTGCCTGGAGCCCGGACCAGCGCCACGATGGAAACGAGGCTGACATAGCCGAGGATGATCAGATCGATGGATGCCAGGCGACTCACAACCAGCCTGCTTCCCGATACCATTCGGCGGTGAGCGCGAGGCCCGAGGCGAGGTCCGTGGCAGCGCGCCATCCGGTATCGCGGGACAGCGGTGCGGGGTCGCCGGTCCAGGCGGCCTGGTAGAATTCGTTGGCCTTGTCCGCATTGAGAATGGTGGCTTGCCCTGCCATCCGGGCGACCGCGCCGGTGGCGGACAATGCCGTCCGGGCGAACCATTCAGGCAGGGAAGGGGTGCGCACCTCTCGTCCCAACGCCCTCCCGATTGTGCGGGCAAAGTCCCGGCTGGTGAAGACCTCCGGGTGGCAGGGGTAGTAGGTATGCTCCACCGCCGCATCGGCCGTTCCCGCTGCCACCAATGCCTCGGCCAGGTCGGGCCCGGTCACGGCGGAGAGTTCCTGGCCGCCGCCACCGAACACGGGAGCGATGCCGAAGCGGGCCAGCTTGAAGACCTTGAGTACCTCGGTGTCCCTGGGCCCGTAGACCATCGGGGGCCTCAGGATGGTCCACGGCAGGTCTGCTCGCCGCACGGCTTCTTCCCCGGCGAGCTTGCTGCGGCCGTAGGCCGTGACGGGCCGGGGCGGTTCGTCCCCGGTGAGGGGCTTGCCCGGTTCGGCCGGGCCGGCGGCCGCCATCGAGGAGACCAGGACGAACCTCGGTTTTCCGGCGCGTACCGCTGCCTCGACCAGGTTGGCCGCTCCCTGCCGGTTGGCGGCGTTGAACTCCGCCTCATCCCGCGCCGCCACCAGACCCGCCACATGTACGATCACTTCCTGGCCGGCCACGGCCTGCTCCAGGGCGTCGCGGGCGTCCAGGTCTCCCACGATGAGCCGGACACCGCGGGGCCCCAGTGACTTTGCCTTCGCGGGCGAACGAACGAGCGCGGTGACGGTGTCGCCGCGCTCGAGAAGGACATCGATCAGGTGGCTGCCGACGAACCCCGTGCCACCGGTCACCAGGACATTCATAGCGGCCGGTCGTACATCCGGTAGGTCTTGTACTGCGTGAACCCGACCTTGTCCGCAGCTTGGCGCATCGCCGGATTGTCCTCCAGAATCCAACCGGCTTCCCCCCAGCGGATCTTGTGTTCGTGGCCCTTCACCCAGATCCAGTGGTACAGGATCGCGTCGATGCCCTTGTTACGGAACTCAGGCAGCAGGCCGAGGAGCAGGATACGCAACCGGTGAACGCGTTCCGTCTTGAGCATCCACAGCAACTTGAGGGCGGTCGGGAAGAGGCGGCCCGACCGGTTGTTGCGGAAGACGACATTCAAGTCGGGCAAGGCCAAGCCGAAGCCGATGACCTCGCCGTCGCGTTCGATGAACGGGACCAGATCCGGCACGACAACGGGTTTGAACTGGGCCGCCATATGATCGATTTCCCGGTCGGTCATGGGGACGAAGCCCCAGTTTCGTTCCCAGGCCTGGTTGTACAAGCGCTTGAGCGTCTCCACCTCGTTGTCGAAGTCGTCCATTCGAAGCGGGCGTATGGTGATCTTCTGGCGGCGCCTGATCATGTCGATCGCGCGTTCCAACCGTTCGGGCACGGGTGTCGGCTCCAGGCCGCTCGGGTGCCCCTTGTGATACATCAGCAGGTCCATGGCCTTCACGAAGCCGCTCTGCTCGATCAGGGTTTGGTAGTAGCGAGGGTTGTGGGGAGACATTAGGGTCGGCGGTGTGTCGAAGCCTTCGACCAACAGTCCGCATTCGTCGTTGACGGAGGGCGACGCCGGCCCGCGCATGACATCGTGATCCCGCTCGGCGAGCCATGCGCCCGCGGCGTCGAACAGTGCGGCAGCCACGGCCGGATCGTCCTCGCACTCGAAGAACCCGAAGAAGCCCACGCGGTCTTCATGGATCTCGTTGTGGAGCCGGTTGGAAATCGCTCCGATACGCCCTACGGTCCGGCCGTCGCGCTCCGCCAGGAAGTAGTCGGCTTCGGCGTGGTCGAAGAACGGATTTTTCTCTTTGGAGAGCAAGGTCCGCACGTCGTGCTTGAGCGGCGGGACCCAGAGCGGGTCCCGCGCGTGCAGACTATAGGGGAAGTCGATGAAGCGCTTGAGATCGCGGGCGTTCTCGACCCGCCGGACTTGCACGTCCGTACTCAGATTACGTCGAGTTCGCGACCGATCTTGGCGAACGTCTCCAGCGCGAAGTCGATCTGTTCGAAGCTGTGGGTCGCCATGACGCTGGTGCGCAGGCGGCACGCCGACACCGGGACCGCCGGAGGGGCCACGGGATTGGTGAACACGCCGGCGTCGAACAGCTTGCGCCAGAACAGGAACGTCTTTTCGAGCGGGCCGATGAGCACCGGCACGATGGGCGTTTCCGTCGGGCCGATATCGAAACCCAGCGTACGGAAGCCCTCCTGCAGACGGTGAGTGTTGGCCCACAAATGATCGCGACGCTCGGGCTCGCTCTGGAGGACACCCAAGGCGGCCAGGACCCCGGCGGTGTTGGACGGAGGCAGGGAAGCCGTGAAGATGAGCGGCCGGCTGTGATGCTTCAGATAGTGGATGACCTCATCCGAGGCCGACACGAAACCGCCGATAGAGGCCAGCGACTTGGAGAAGGTCCCGGCGATTATGTCGACCTCGTCCGTCAGGCCGAAGTGGGCGGCCGTGCCCTGGCCGTTGGGGCCCAAGACACCCAGCGAGTGGGCATCATCCAGTGCCAGCGCTACACCGTTCCGCTGGGCGATCTGGACCAGCTCGGGCACATCGGCGATGTCCCCTTCCATCGAATAGACGCCGTCCACGATGATCATCGATCCGCGATCGGGGTCGTCGCTGATCCGGCGCTCGAGACCTTCCAAGTCGCCGTGGTTGAACCGCTCGGTGTGCCCGTATGACATCTTCGCCCCATCGACGATGGAGGCGTGGTCGAGTTTGTCGAGATAGACTTTGTCCCGCCGGCCGACCAATCCCGAGATCAGCCCGAGGTTGGCCCCATAGCCGGTGGAGAAGACGATGACGGCTTCCTTGCCGAGGAAAGAGGCCAGCGCGTCCTCCAACTCCCCGTGGAGATCGAGCGTGCCGTTCAGGAACCGGCTCCCGGTGCAGCCCGAGCCGTAACGCTTCAGAGCGATTTCTGCAGCCTCGAGGACCTTGGGGTGATGGGTGAGGCCCAGGTAGTTGTTGGACCCCAACATGATCCGCTTCTTGCCCTCGATGACCACGACCGTGTCTTCCGACTCCGAGATCGGTTTGAAATACGGGTACAACCCGGCCGCCTGGATTTCCCGGGCACGGGTGAAGTTCCGGCACTTCTCGAAGAAGGCAACGCTTTGCAAGGTCGTTTGACTGCCCACACGCCCTCGGGGTGACTGTGAAATCGGCCACGCTGTGGTGGCCGCAGATAGGATTATAGAAGGTCATAAAATACCCGTAACGGTGGGACAACACAAGCTGCAACATCCGCACCGGTGCAACTTTTTGGTGGCATTCTGCGGTGTTTCGGGGCCCTCCAGCAAGGCATTTTGCGAGAGGCGGTCGCCGGGTTTGACAAATCAACCATTGTTGATATAATGCGGCTATGACGACTAGCACTGCCCTCGATCTAGACAGCGCCGCCCGGAGACACCAGGCGCTGGCCGATCCGACCCGGCTCCAGATCCTGGAGACCCTGGCCGGAGGGGAGCA
>JAZFYL010000194.1:0-4849 GCA_036443495.1 Gemmatimonadales bacterium
GCCAGCGCCACCGGGTCGGTCTGCCGGGTTTGGGCCGGAGAGATGGCCGACAATCCCAGAACGGCGGGAATAAGGAGAGCCAGTGATCGCATGAGTCACTCCGTCACGGGATGGCATACCTAGTTGATTTAGGTATTGAAGATAGCCGCCGGGGGAGTGGGCGCAAGAGTCGGGGGCAAGGGGGTGAGTGGAGATGGGGGAGTACCCTGACCCGGAGTAGCGCGAGTATACCCGACATCCATCCCGATTCCTTAGACAGGGCTCACCGACCGGGTCCGATTTCATCACACCGTTTGCCTGTTGGACACCGAACGACGCCGGGTATCGTGCTACAGCTGGGCGATGTACGTTAGATTTCTAAACTGCCATGTCGAACACGGCGAACAAGCCCGTATCAGGGCCGTCTGGATGTGTAATCGATCGGCGGGCTAGCCTATCACGAGGAGAACTGTCGACATGAGCAACAAGGTCGATGCCTCGTTCCAAGTGAACAGCTGGGACGAGAAGCCATTTCATGAGATCGATGGCGGGCCGAAGCTCACCCGTGCCAGTCTTACCAAAACCTTCCGTGGCGACCTCGAAGGCGAAGGAACCTTGGAGTACCTCATGATCCATGGCAAGGACGGGGTCTCGAGTTTCATGGGCGTGGAACGTGTAGTCGGCAGCCTGGGAGGCCGATCGGGGAGTTTCGTGCTACAGCACAGTGGCACTTTCGAGAACGGCGCGGCCACGTGCACCTGGTTCGTCGTGCCTGGTTCGGGCACCGGAGAACTCGGCGGACTCACGGGTACCGGTGGTTTCGAATCGGCCCACGCGGAGGACTATCCCATGACCCTGGAATACGATTTCGAGTAACTCGTCCCCTAAAGAGGAAACATCAATGAGCGGCGTCATTCGAGGCCTGAGTCTGTCGGTGATTCTCTACCTTGCGATGGTGTCCGCGTCGCCGGCGCAGGCCCAATCCCTTGAAGAGCAGCGCATCTCTCGGACGTTGGATGACCTTCACGACGCGGCTTCGAAGGCCGATTTCGATCGGTACTTCGGTCTCTACGCATCAGGCGCCATCTTCCTCGGTACCGACGCCACGGAGCGGTGGACCCGGGACGCGTTCATGGCCTACGCCAAGCCCTACTTCGATCGAGGACGCGGCTGGACCTACGTGATGATCGAGCGACACATTTTCATTGCTCCCGACGGCGCGACGGCTTGGTTCGACGAGCGCTTGGACAACACCAGCCTGGGCGAGACGAGGGGAAGCGGCGTGCTGGTCAAGTCCGATGGACGTTGGCAAGTGACGCAATACAACCTCACCATCCCCATTCCCAACGCTTTGGCGGGTGAAGTGGTGGCCCGGATCCGGGCCCGGTCCGAGGAAGGGTAGCCGATGACATGGCTCCAGTTCGGCCGGGGAACATGATCGATCCACAAGGCGGCGGCACACACGCACCAGAGTCATCCTGGGAAGCCGACGAGCAGGAGTTCGAGAATGACGAGCGACTCGAACGCGAGACGGTAGACACCACTGCGGAAATCGAGTGCCCGCATTGTGGCGAGTCGGTCGCGATAGTCCTGGATCCCGGCGGCGGCCCATCGCAGGAGTACGTCGAGGACTGTCAGGTCTGTTGCCGCCCCTGCCGCATCCGTCTCCAGTACGACGACAGGGGACGGGCCGAAGTGTGGGTAGACCAGTCCCGTTAACACTCCAGCCCCGTCGCCCGCGGCTGATCCGACAGGCCGGCGGCGTCAGCCGGCGGTCCTACGGCACCGGCGCCGGTGCCCGCGGCTTCAGAATGAACAACCCCTCCGCCCGACTCGACACGATCACCGTGCCACTTTCGAAGTACGGGTAGGCCGTCCACGCACCGCCAAACCCCGGTGGGTCCCCATTGTAGGGAGTGGTATCGAAGAAGCCGACCTCTACCGGGTTCTCGGGATCGCTGATGTCGACCACCCGCAGCCCCGCCTGGTAGTTGGCCTGATACATCCGATCGCCCTTGATGTACAGGTTGTGGTCGGTGGCGCCGGTGGGTCCGAAGTACTCGGCGACCATCACGGGATCCTCGAGATCGGCGACGTCCCACACCATCGTCCGCGTCCTGTCGGTCAGCCCCACTAGTTCATCCAGTTCGTCGTCGAGGTAGAAATAGCGTTGATCTTCGGTCAGCCACCCCTGGTGGATGTAGGCCCGCCCCGGGTAGGTCCCGGCCGAGAGCGGCACCGGGTTGGTCTTGTCGGTCACGTCCACGATACGAAGCGCCGTTTCGTTGGACGCGAAGCAGATCTCACGACCTTGATACTCTTCATCGGGTCCGCGATACACCACGCACTGGCCGTCATGGGTCCGCCCTTCCCAAACCAGCCCCTCCGTATCGGTATAGCAACCGGCGAAGGTGGGATTCAGAGGATCACGGATATCGACCATGTGCAGTCCACCACCGCAAGTCTCGCCGCCCCCACTCGCTCCCACCGGATAGGCGAAGCCGGACTCGGCGTCGAGGATCAGGTTGTGCGCGCTGGCGATCCCGGTGTACTTGGCATCGGCGTCGAACTCTACCGGCGGGTTCTCGACATCCCGGAGGCGCGTCAGGTCAAAGACGATCAACCCGTGGTCGCCGGCGCCGTCGCCGGTAAAGAACAGATGGTCCTGATAGACCTTGAGGTCTCGGGCACCGCTCCGGTTGGCCGGCAACACCCCGAGATAAACCGGTGAGGTCGGGTCGGTGATATCCACGAACGCCGCGCCACCGTTTCGGCCAATCAAGGCGTATTCCCGCCCGGTGCTCGGGTCGGTCCAACCCCAGATGTCGCTCATCCCCTCACCCGGGTCGCCGCCCAGCTCCGTTACCGGCAGGAAGGACAATAGATCCACGTTGCTGCACGTGAACCCGGACACGGCACCATCGTCGCTGCAGCGCCTCTCCTCCCCGGTGATCATCTCCAGATCGAGTCCGTCGTCGAGCCAGACGGCCTCGCTCCAGCCGCCATCCTGCAGGCGGGTGAAGATCGCGGCGCGGCCATGCGACCCGACCGCCTGAGGCGCCCCAACCACGGCCAGGTTCCTGCCCAGCGCTATCGATGCTCCAAACCTGAAATCTGCTTCGACACCGGGCGTGGCCAGCAGGCCGCCTGCCACCCATTCACCATCCGCGCCGTCACGCGTGAACCGGTATACCCGGCCGGCCTTGTCATCCGCGATGGGGGCGCCGACCCACAACTCATCGCCGTAGACCGCGAACGCGGTCCCGAATCGATCCGCGCTCGCTTCATCCGGAGAGAGCACACGGCCCTGCTCCTTCCATGCTCCCGCCTCATCAGTGGCGTAGACAGTCACCGTACCGGGCGTACTCTTCCGTCCCGGTGTGCCGACCATTAGGCGCTCGCCGTCGAACGCCAGCGCGGTTCCGAAACCGCTACGGCGCTCGAGCGAATCAGGAATCAGGACGGCCTCCTGCATCCATTCCCCGGTGCCTTCATTTCGAGCGAAGACAAACACCTGACCAGCGTCTCCTTGCCGGGGAGCAGCGATGGCGGCCCGGTCACCACCCAAAGCGATGGTCGCGCCGAACGTCCGGTGCACCTCGCCCTCGACCGGCAGCAAGCGGCCGTCCTCCATCCATCGACCAGTAGCGGCGTCGCGTCGATAGATCGCGACACCGACTTTGGACGCCGCTGCCGATCCACCTCTGGCCGCCACGGCGGCGAAGCGACCATCCAGAGCGACCAGGCGCACGGGTGGGCGCAGGATGCTCATGATCCCCGCCATGTCCAGCGGCGCGCCGTCCGCTTCGGCCGCCGAATCGGCGCTCATCAGCGGTAGCATACCCGCCGCCTGCCAATCGCCGGCGGCGTCTCTGGCATAGGCAGCAGCGCCCCAGTGAGCCTTGGGGTCACCGCCGCCGACCAACAGGAAGCCGTCGACTGAGGCCAAGGAAGCGCTGAATCCCTCGCCGGTTTCGTTCGCGGCCGCAGGATAGAACTCGGCATCCACCTGCCACTCGCCGTCGGCCGTGGGGCTGAAGACGAAAATGGTGGCCGGGCCGCGCGAGTTCGTGGGCTTGAGGATCACTACCTGGTCCCCGTCAACCACGACGGCAGTCCCGAAGTGGTCTTGGGCCCAGCCACTGGTAGGAAGCAGGATCGCTAGGAAGCACAACACTGTGATCGGACGGGTGAGGCTCATGGTTTCCTGCCGGCTGGGATGTGATGGGTAGTCATAAGGGGTCACCCAAGATGCATCGGGGTAACGCCAAAAGGCCAGCGGTCCCGTCAAGCGAACTGGAGTTCCTGTCGGGACGTGCCGGCCCGATTTCTGACGACCCCCTATAACGTTCCGTTTCAGTCACTGGACCGTTTCGTACCGATTCCGGGCTTGTGACTGACGTCACGAACTCTCTAAGTGATTGAATTGCAACCGCATACCGTGTCGGCCCTTCATGTCGGCCGCGGGCACGTGCGTTGCCCTGAAGGGCATGAACGCACATGGCGCCGGTTCGAGCGTCACGACCCATACCGAGGGAGAAGATCATGAAACGCACAACGACATTCATCGGCATTGTTCTAGTGGCGCTGGTGGCTGGCGCCTGTTCTACCGGTCCCGAGGGTGCCCAGGTTTCGCTGACCCTGGCATCCGTGGCACAAACGGCGCCCATGACGGGCGGCGGCGCTCTGCTCGGGACCGAGACCTATACTGACGGCCAAAGCACCCTCACTCTGACGCGGGTGGAGATGGTCCTGCGGGAAATCGAACTCAAACCGGTCGAAGTCGAGGATTGCGATATCATCCCCGAGCCGGCTGCCTGCGAGGACTTCGAGGTTGGTCCGGTTTTGGTCGACCTGCCCTTGGGAGGCG
>JAZFYL010000195.1:0-2802 GCA_036443495.1 Gemmatimonadales bacterium
CTGAATGTCCTGCGGCTGGCGGCCGGTGGCAACGGCCGTCAGAACCGCGCTATCGCCGCCGTGTTCGAATTCGATGATCTGGATCGTCATCGGCGCGGCGGTGATGGCGGTGAAGATCTCCAGGAGTTTATCCTGGTTTTCGGTGACCCTGTACCCTTCGCCCTGGAGCTTGCGCGCGTCCTCGTTGAGGGGATCGTGGTCCAGCAGGTATTCGGAGGATTCGATCAACTGATGCGCTTGCGCCAATAGCACAGCGTCCGTATCGGCAGCTTGTTCCGTGCTGCCGGCGGCTCTCAGGGCGTCAGCCTGTTCGCGGGTGGCGGTCATCAGGGCGTACAGGGCATTGGCGCGATTGTACATGGCGTCGCGGTTGTGCGGCTCCTGGGCGAGCACCGTCCCGAACGCGGCGATGGCGCCGCCGTAATTGCCGTCATTGAAGGCATTCACGCCGAAGTCGTATACGTCCGAGGTGGACATCCCTTCGGTGTCGATGGTTTGAGAGGCCGCCGCCGCAAGCAACGTCCCCTCCAATGCGGCGGCCTTCTCCAGCTGACCGCTCTGCCGGTAGGCCTTGGCCAGGCCTTTCTGCGCTTCGAAGTCGCCCGGAGTCCACTCCAGGTACCGTTCCCACGTCGCCACGGCCTCATCCCAATGGCCCGTGTTGCCCTGCACGACGGCCAGATTGAAGGTGGCCTTGTCGCGGTCCTCGTAGAACTCCTCATGCTGGCTCGCCACGTCGGCGGTCCGCCCGAAGTAATAGGCCGCGCTGTCGGGTTGGCCCGAATTGGCGAACATGATGCCCGTGAGGTAGAGGGCGTTGGGTTCCTGCTGGTATACCAGGTTGGCCTCGGCCAGCAGCACACTGGCCGAATCGTCATTTCCCTCCTGGAGGAAATCGGCTGCGGGACGCACCAGCACGACCCAGGCGATCCGTCGATAGTCGTTGATCTCCGCGGCGCACTCGGGCGCGAGCACTTCGGCACGGGTGAAGGAGCTGTCCAGGCCCGCCAGGTCGCCTTGCCGCATGTAGGCCCGGCCCAGATAGTACCAGGCGGCCGCGTTATCTCCCTGGTCCTTCTGGAGGATGGCTTCGGTCAGTACGCGTACCGCGGAGGAGTACATCCCTCGCTTGAGGCCCGGATCCGACGTCTCCGAGGCGCTCTTCAGGTAGGTCGAACCACCGGCGACCAGGAAGTGGCCTTCCTTGATCCCGCAATCGGGCGTGGTGAATACCGAGCTCGGCAGCGCTTTGGCGACCCGGTCATTGATGACGGTCTCCTGCGCCACGGCCGATGTGGCGATCACGGTGAGGCCCAACATGGCGGTGATCACAGTCCGCATTATGACTCCTTTTCTGGTATATCCGGCCGTCGGCCCGCATCGGGGACGAGGCGCAATGCTCTTGCTTGAAGGTCTGCCGCGACCCGGTGGGCGGGTTTGCGCTCCGCCCGTGCCAGGGTCACGACGTCATCGTACTCGGCCTTGGCGCGTACGCCGTCCGGCCCGTCCAGCAACTTCACCTGCGCGGAGCCGGCAGAGGTTTCCACCAACACCTGACGGCGAGGTAACGTGACGCGTTTCGACCGCCACGACCGCACGCCGGCCGTCGTGCTGTGACGGAAAAATGCCTCCGTCACGCAATCCACCTTCTCCGGGCTCACCAGTGCCTCGACCCGAAAGCCGGGCCGGCCCTTTTTCATTGCCGTGCCCCACACCTGTACGTCCAAGGCCCCCGCCTCCGTCAGTGCCTGTCGGAGAGGCTCGACATACTCCGGACTCAAGTCGTCCAGGTCGGTGGCCACGGTGACCACTTCTTCGGCTTCGGCCGCCCCTTCGGCGATTATCACCCGCAAGGCGTTGGCGTACCCGTCCGGGTTCCGACTCCCCGCTCCCCAGCCCCCGCGAACTGCCCGCCAGTGGGTCGGCGGCGGCCCGCTCGTGAGCACGCGTAGCAGTGCCGCCCCAGTGGGCGTCGTCGCCTCTCCGGTCACGGGGCCGTCAGGACCGATCGGCAGGCCCTCGAGCAAGAAACCGGTGGCGGGCGCCGGAACCGCCATCACGCCGTGGGCCCCGCGCACCCATCCGCTTCCCGTGGCGACCGGCCGAGTGTAGACCCGGCTGATACCGAGGTGCTCGAAGCCTTCTACCCCACCGACGATATCGACCAGCGCGTCGAGCGCACCCAGCTCGTGCAACATGACCTCGCCGGGAGGCTGCCCGTGCACGCGCCCCTCGGCTTCGCCGATCAACACGAATGCTTTGCGGGCCCGCTCCCGTACCCAATCCGAGACATCCGCTCCATCGACCACGGCGATCAGATCGCTCACCCGCCGGTGCGGCCCATGGTGGTTCTCGTGGCCGTGAACCTGCTCCTCGGACCCGTGGGGCTCACTAGGCCCTTCCGACCGGCCGTCCGGGAGCGAGACCGTCACTTTCGTGGCCTGGACGCCGTTCCGATCGACCCGCCCGACGTCCACCGTGACCTCGGGAATCCCCAGCCGGGCAGGCAACCCTCGGAGCCAGTCGGTCGAGGCGCCGGCATCGATCAGTGCCCCCAGCAGCATGTCTCCACTGATACCCGCCGCCGGGTCGATTATGGCAAACCGCTCTTCTGGCATAGAACTAGAAATATCGCCAGACGCCTGTCTCCAGGCAAACCACCTAAACCGAACGGTACAGCCAGCCGGCGCCGGTATTGAACACCACGGTCTCTTCCGTCGGCGCCAGAATGCCTAGCTCGACCAGCTGGGCCGCCGCCGCCACGCCGGCCCCTCCCTCGGGGCAGAAGTCGATTCCCTCCAG
>JAZFYL010000196.1:0-2956 GCA_036443495.1 Gemmatimonadales bacterium
GGGAAGGGTCGTCCTGCAGGACTTCACAGGAGTGCCGGCCGTCGTCGATCTGGCGGCCATGCGCTCGGCGATTGTGCGGATGACGGGTGACGAGGCGGCGGCGCTCAAGGTCAATCCTCGAGTGCAGTGCGACCTGGTGATCGATCACTCGGTGCAAGTGGACGCTTTCAATTCGGGCATGGCGCTGCTCATCAACTCCGAGAAGGAGTTCGCCCGTAACCAGGAGCGGTACGAGTTCCTCAAATGGGGCCAATCGGCCTTCGACAACTTCCGCGTTGTCCCTCCCGCTACGGGCATCGTCCACCAGGTGAACCTCGAATACCTGGCCAAAGTGGTGTGGGACGACGGCACCAGCCTGTACCCCGACAGCCTGGTGGGCACCGACAGCCACACCACCATGATCAACGGGATCGGCGTTCTCGGCTGGGGCGTCGGGGGCATCGAGGCCGAAGCGGTCATGGTCGGCCAGCCGATCTACATGCTCATCCCCCATGTCGTCGGGTTCGGCCTGACCGGAGTATTACCTGAAGGAGCCACCGCTACCGACCTGGTGCTACGAGTAACCCAGATGCTTCGCGAGCACGGAGTTGTCGGCAAATTCGTCGAGTTCCATGGTCCAGGCTTGACCGATATGCCGCTTGCCAACCGGGCGACTATCGCCAACATGGCGCCCGAATATGGGGCCACGGTTGGCTACTTCCCGGTGGACGATCAAACCATTCGCTACTTGCAACTCACCGGCCGCAGCCCGGAGCTGATCGAAACCGTGGAGCAGTACTACCGGGAACAGGGATTGTGGCGGGACGAAGCTCGCACGATTAGCTACAGCTCCAGTCTCGAACTCGACCTCGGCACCGTTCAGCCGTCGCTGGCAGGCCCCAAGCGGCCCCAGGACCGCATCGATCTGTCGGGAATGAAGGACCAGTGGGCGCAGGATCTCGTTGATACATTCGGTAAAGCTGGATCGGGAGGGCCCGGCTCAGTGGTTGAATGGGAGGACGAGGGCGGACCGGCGATGCCGGAGGCATCCGATGAGAACGGCGTCACCGTCTCCTACGATGGGGAGACGTTTGAGCTCAACCACGGCCACGTCGTAATCGCCGCGATCACCAGCTGCACGAACACCTCCAACCCCGATGTCATGGTCGGGGCGGGCCTGGTAGCCCGTAAAGCCCGGGCCCGCGGCCTCACTCGCAAGCCCTGGGTCAAGACGTCCTTCGCCCCCGGGTCCAGGGTCGTGACCGAGTACATGGAGCGCTCCGACCTGATGGACGATCTGGAGGCAGCAGGCTTCTATCTGGTCGGTTACGGATGCACCACCTGCATTGGAAACAGCGGACCGTTGCCGGATGAGATCAGTAAAGCCATCCACCAGTACGATCTCGTAGCTGCATCGGTGTTGTCCGGCAACCGCAACTTCGAGGGCAGGATCTCACCGGACGTGCGCGCCAACTACCTGGCCTCACCACCCCTGGTTGTAGCGTATGCCCTGGCCGGCACAGTGAACATCGACCTCACCACCGAACCACTCGGCGCCGATCAGGAAGGTCTCCCGGTCTACTTGCGCGACATCTGGCCGAGGCCGAGATCGACGAGATCGTCGCCTCCAGCGTGCAGCGCGACCAATTCACCGAGCAATACGCTCATGTCTTCGATGGGTCGGATGAGTGGCAGGCCATTGAGACCTCGGGTGGAGCCCTGTATGGCTGGGATGAAAACAGCACTTACGTGCAGGAGCCGCCTTTCTTCGAGGACCTGACGCTCGACGTCTCGCCCATCCGGCCCATTGCCGAAGCCCGGGTAATAGTGAAGGTCGGCGACTCGGTCACCACCGATCACATCTCACCAGCGGGATCGATCGCCGAGAAGTCCCCCGCCGGTCAGTATCTGGTAGACCACGGCGTCGAGCGAGCAATGTTCAACAGCTACGGCTCGAGGCGGGGAAACGATCGGGTCATGACTCGGGGAACGTTCGCCAATATCCGGGTCCGTAATCAGCTCGCCCCCGGCACCGAAGGTGGCTACACCACGGACTTCACGGACGGAAACGTCAAGACGATTTACGAGGCCAGCCTCAGCTACAAAGATGCCGGGACACCTCTGGTGGTGTTGGCCGGCAAGGATTACGGGATGGGAAGCTCGCGGGACTGGGCCGCCAAGGGCACCTTTGAGCTGGGAGTGAAGGTTGTCATCGCTCAAAGCTTCGAACGGATCCATCGCTCCAACCTCATCGGTTTCGGCGTGTTGCCGCTCACTTTCCAGCCCGGGGATAGCGCAGACACGCACGGGCTCGACGGAACCGAGACGTTCGACATCGAGATCGATGACGACCTCCAGCCGCGCCAGGCGGTGCTCGTGAGGGCTACCAAGCCGGATGGCGTGGTGGTCGAGGTCAAAACTATGTGCCGCATAGACACCCCGGTGGAAGTGGAGTACTACCGCAACGGCGGGATCCTGCACAACGTGTTGCGACGGATGGCCTCCGAATAGCCGATGCCGGCTCCGAGCATGGACCGCTGAGGGCGTGACCGGCCCCTACCTCGGTTTTCCGCCCCGCCGCCACTACCTGACCTTGCCGGCAGGTAACAGACAGATCGCACTTCAGGGTCTGGGGCTCTACGACGCCACTTTCCTGCATCAATGTTTCGCCCTGGCTTCGGGCGCCTGCTCCTCGGCCTGGGCCTCGAGTTCCCTTTTCGGCTGCGTTACGACCCACCGGTCCCGGAGTGGTGGGACAGATGGCTGGCCTAAATCGCTGAACCACTGCTGGGCCCCGTCGCCCACATTGCATTTCGGCTCCCGGGGCAGCCTGGCTTTGCCCAGCGAGTGACAGTCCTGCTGTTTGGAGCCGATGCACGCCCGCTCGCCTTCGGCAAGCTTCTGGCGCGGAATGAGCCGAGCGCGTTGTCGGTGGCAGCGCAGGAGGAGCTCACCGCCAACCCTCCGGCCAGCTTCC
>JAZFYL010000197.1:0-6436 GCA_036443495.1 Gemmatimonadales bacterium
GCATCCTGGCAACCGATGAGGACCAGCACAATGGCCGTCGATGCCAGGGCCCGAGTACACATCCGGAACGACATGGTGGGTTTCTCCTCAGTGTCGGCCGAAGCCGATTAGACGCTTGTCCGTTGAAGCCTGTAAGATGGCGGGTTGTCGCGGTGGGATGAAGTGCCGGAGGTCACAATGGAGTGGGGGAGTTTCGTTGGGCGGACAGGCAATGGTGGACGGTGGACGGTGGATGGTGGACAGTGGACGGTAGACAGTGGACAAGGGCCATATTGATAATGCCAACAGCGACAGGGGTTTAGCCCCGACGGACTCCGTTGGTCAGCCCAACGGCTTCATCCTGCCGCCTGTCCACTGTCCACTGTCCACCATCCACTGTCCACCGTCGTCTGTCCCCCGCCCCCCGCCCCCCGTCTACGGCCGATTGCAGTAGCTCAAGCTGCCGGAGCAATTGGTCGTAGTGAAGGCATGAATGGCGATCCGCCATCCTTCGGCTTCCCTAGTCCACACATCGTAGTAGGTCCCGACCAGGACTACCTGACCATCGGAAACGTTCCAGGATTCGCGCCAGGTGCCGTACTCGGAGACCACCGAATCGGTCATTGCCGGTTGGGCCGGCAGTATGCCCTTCGGGGTGAAGGTCAGCGTGATGGCTGGGCGTGAGGCGAACAGGCTGCTGAATATCCCCGTCACGGCGTCCCGCCCGCGGAGCCGCACCTCGGTCGAGAGGAACACCGTGCTGTCCTGAAGCAGACGCCCCAGCCGGGCGGTGTCCCGCGCGCTGAAGGCGGAATTCCACTCATGCCGAAGCGACTTCACCGGAGTGTCGGGCGACAACGGAAACTGTGCCCAAGCGGTGGCGTTGCCGGGGCCCGTGAGACTCAAGATCAATCCAACGGCAACGGGTACCCAGGAGGGCTTGCGACGTGGCACTATTGGTTCCTCTTCATTGGGGAGGTTCGACTCCGATTCTATACCAAGAGTTGGCCGGGCGCCAATTCATGATCAGTCGGTCCGCTTGAGCCCGATGTGCCAGCGGTCGTAGGTGGCGGCGTAAATTAGCGACATAACGGGGCCGCCGATGCAGAAGATGGCCCACGGCGCGTACGTCAGGGTCGGCACTCCGAGGGTGCTGGCCATATATACCGCGGACACGGTCCATGGCAGCAGCGGCTCCACGATGGTGACCGAATCCTCCAGCGATCGCGAGAGATTCTCGGGCGCGAAGCCCCGCTCGCGATAGGCCTTCTGAAACAGCCCGCCGATGATGAGAGCGGTAACCCCGCCGTGACTGGTGAGGGAGATCATCATCGTCCCGGCGGCCATCGTGGCGGCGATGAGCCCGAAGGTGGACCGCACGGCCTGCAACAGCCGGCCGATCAGGCGGTCGAGCGCTCCCGACACATCCATGGCGCCCGCGAGCAGAAACGCGGCGATGATCACTAAGAGCGTGTTGACCATCGAGTATAGACCGCCCCGGGCGAGGAGAGTGGTTGCGGCTTCGCCCAGGGATCCCGGATCGATCCCCTTGTCGGCCACCATGGCCAGCTCGAAGCCGCTCACCGCTGTGAGGAGCGCACTCTCGACCGAGAACCCCTGTAGCAGGATGCCCAGTGAGGCGGCGACCGCCGCAGACGCGGCCATGGCGATGACGGGCGGCGTGCGACGCGCGATGCCGACGATCACCACGATCACCGGCAGCAGGGTCAGCAGCGAGAGCGAATAAATCGTCTCGATGTCTGCCAGCAGGTTCTGGGCGCGCTCCGGCAAGGCGCCGTTTCCATCCGGGGTCTGGACTGCGAACGTGTAGACCAGGGTCGCTACTATGAACGACGGGACCGCCGTATACAACATCATGCGGATGTGAGCGTACAGGTTGGCACCGGCTCCGATGGCGCAGATGTTGGTCGAGTCCGACAGGGGCGACAGCTTGTCGCCGAAGTACGCGCCCGACACCACTGCCCCAGCCGTGGGGCCGAGCGGCGCGCCCAATGCGGCTCCCATGGCCATCAACGCGACGCCGATGGTGCCGGCCGACCCCCATGAGGTACCGGTGCAGAGAGACATCACCGCCGTCGCCAGGAATGCGGTGACGACGAAGAACGACGGATTGACCATCTCGAGGCCGTAGTAGATCAACATGGGGATGGTCCCGCCCACCACCCAGGTGCCGATCAGCATGCCGATGGTCAGGAGGATCAAGACCGCCGGCAGCACCGTAGCCAGCTTCTCGCCAGTCGACCGCTGAATATCGTCCCAGGTGCGTCCGACCCGGATGGCCACGACCGAGGCTACGGCGGCGGCGCCGAGCATCACCAACACCAGGAGTTCGGTGCCCATGTCCATGAAAGCGGCGCCGATCACGAACAGGACCAGCATCGCTACCAGGGGCAGTGCCGCGAGCCCGACCGAGATATCGCGTTCTTGCTGATGGACCATGTGGGTGATGGCTCAGGCAGCCGAGAGGGCGGCATCGAGATCGGCGATCAGCGTGTCGGGCGGCTCGAGGCCAATGGACAGGCGGATCAGTCCCGGGGGAATTCCAGCGGTTTCGAGGTACGACTCGGTGGCAGCCCCGCCCCGGTTAGGGGACAACACGATACTCTCCACCCCGCCCCAACTGACACCGATCTTGAACAGCCGCAGGGCGTCTATCACCCGAGACACGCGGGCATGGTCGGCCCCGGCGAGCGCAAAGCTGAACAAGCCGGTGTAGCCGGCGAGTTGGTCCTCGACGAGCCCGCTGTCGCCGCTGGCGGCGGGGTGATACACCGCTTCGACAGCCGGGTGCCGTTGCAGGAACTCCATGACCGCGAGTCCGCCGGTTTCGTGTTGTTGGAGTCGTGTGGGGAGGGTTCTCAGGCCCCGGATCAACAGCCAGGCATCGTGAGGGCCCAGGATGCCACCGTTCAAAAGGTACGATCGATAGAATATCTGCTCCATCACCGAATCCGAGGCGATCAGCGCCCCGGCGATGACGTCACTGTGGCCGCCGATGTATTTGGCGCAGGAGTGCGCCACGATGTCGACACCCACGGTGAGCGGTTTCTGCAGCAGCGGTGTGGCCCAGGTGTTGTCCATGCCGACCATAATGCCCCGGCCCTTGGCCAACCGGCACACCGCCGGCACGTCCACCATCCGATACAACATGGTGCCGGGGCTTTCCAACCAGATGAGCTTGGTCTCCGGGCGCAATGCCTGCTCGATGGAATCCAGGTCCAGGTGGAGCGAGACGTCGTGCTCGATCCCGAAGCGCCGGAGGTGCCGGGCCAACTCCAGGGTTGGTCCGTAGATCTGGTTGACGAACAGTACGTGATCCCCGGCCTCCAGCAGTCCATACATGACCGAGCTGATCGCCGCCATTCCAGAGGCGAAGCACTTGCACCGTGCGCCGCGTTCCAGGGCCGCCAGCTGGCGTTCGATCGCTTCCACAGTCGGGTTCTGGCCCCGGGTGTAGACGTGCCGGCGGTGCTCTTCGCTCAGTCCCTCGCACAACGCCTCGAAGCTCTCGAAGGCGAAGAGTGAGGTTTGAACGATGGGCGGCATCATGGGCTCGGGGCCCTGGGTGGTGCGGGTCCGGGTGGGGGGGGTCGCTCGCGCGCCGTGTCCCAGGCAGATGGCGATGTCGTCGGGGTCGATTCTCATGTGGCTTGGATGCGTAGGATGTTGGGTTCGGTCAGTCGACGCCGACGACGTTTCGCTCGACCAGTTCCGCGACCAGTTGGGGTAACTGTCCCTCGGTGACCCACAACGCCCGCATGCCGCTTGCCTGCGCGGCGATCACGTGGTCGACCGACTCCGTCACGAACAGGATGCCGCCCGGTGGTAGGCCCGCACGCTCGATCGCGTAGGCGAAGATCTCCGGGTCCGGTTTCTGCGCACCCACGGCGGAAGAGACCACGATGAGGTCTTCCTGGAAAATCGTGGGATCGAAGTCCTCGGGGAGGACCTCGTCCCTAACCTGTTCCCAACTGAAATTCCCGGTATTGGACAGGATTCCGAGGCGTACGCCTGACGCCTGCAACTGGGCCAGGGCTTCCTGGGTGCCTTCGATCCAGACCGTAGGCCTGGTGGCGTCGGGGACGCGCTTCACCAGGGTGTTGCCCAGGTCGAAGTAGATCACCGAGATTTGCGCCGGGGTTTGGCCGGCCGCCGGCGCAGCGATAGCCGCCAGCAGCACAGCCAGCGGGGCGACTACGCGCATGTAGCTGGCATCCGGCTTCTGGCTTCTGGTTTATGGCACCCGGTCACGGTGCTTTGCCCTCGGGATAGAACAACGCAATCATCGCCGAAAGCCGGCGCTCGTTGCACATGTCGTCCATCCGCGTAAAGGTGAGGACCTCGCCCTTCACGAACCAGGTGTAGAGGCCCGGGATGGCGTTGCCGTCAGGATCCAGGCAGGGGGTGTCGCCTTGCCCCAGGAAGGTGATCCTGTTGCCGTCGACGCTGTATGTCCCCATGAACAGCACGTGGCCCTTGTGCGTGATGAAATAGTGGTTGTCCTTGGTGATCTCGAAAGTTGCGCGATTCAGCTCGTTGGTCGTATCACGCATCGTCATGGTGTAGCGACCCGTAGGGAACTGGGCCGGCTGTTGTTGGGCCGAAACCCCGGTGGTCCAGGTCAGTGCCACCGCCACCAAGCCAATACTTGCTCGTCTCATGGGATCCTCACCTGTTATGACGTCTACTGCTTAGGACGGAACCGGATTGGCCCAAATTTTTCCGGCCGTTTCGGAGTCACGTCTCGATAGAATGCTCGAAAGACCTCGCTGTCGGCCTCACGGTCTCCGGTGAGGGTGATCGGATCCCCCAGGCCGACTTCCTTGCGTCCATAGTCGAACGCGACGGGGACGATCGGGACCTTGGCCGCGAGGGAAATGTAGTAGAACCCACTCCTCCAGTACTCCCGGCGGCTCCGCGTGCCTTCCGGGGTGACCGCCAGGATGAGATCCTCGCGCTCGGCGAAGATGCCGGCCATCTGTTGCACCGCATCCTGGGAACTGCTCCGGTCGATCGCCAGCCCACCCAATCCCCGCATGATGGGGCCGAGCGGACCGCGGAACATGACATCCTTCATCATGAAGCCGTAGGGCCAATGGAGCAGGATGCCGCTGGAGAAGCCGGCGACCAGTCCGATCGGCATGTCCCAATTGGATGTGTGCGGTGCCACCATGAACACGCACTTCCGCACCGGCGGCCAGGTGCCGACTACCTTCCAGCCGATCAGCCGGATGATCCAGTTGAACACGCGCTGCACCACGCCGTATCGGATCGTTGTGGTCGGCGCCATGACGTTGTCACGATTGATCATAGTTGCCGGAAGAGAGAAGGCAGAAGCCAGTAATCAGTAATCAGTGACCAGTGAACAGGTGCGCGGTGCGCCGTGCGCCGTGAGCAGGGCTGATGAGGACGGGACTTGCAAAGAAGCTCTGACTGTGAAATCACTTGGGTATCCTCTTAGCCCTCTTAGCCCTCTTAGCCCTCCTAGCCGCCCCCCGCCGCCTACCGCCCCCTCGCCGCCACCGGCCACCGGGTCATCACCGCGTCGCCGCGCACCCCGACTACGAGATCGCTGAGGTGGACCACGATACAGGCGTGGTTGGGGATGATGCGCACCAGGTCTCCGACGCTCGGCCGCCAGGATGTCGCCGCAAGATCGAGCAGCCCGTGTTCCTCCGACATCGTCTTCACGAGGACGTCGGGGTGGTCTTGCACGACACCGAAACCAGACCCCCCGGTACCCAACGGCTCCCGGCCCAGAGCCTTGCTCCCCGCGTCGACCACAGCCTGTCCCGGCACCGAAGTGCTGACCACGGTCGCCAGCACGGTGAGGGCGCAGTCATGCCACTCGCAGGCACCCATCTCGGCGCTCGTGCGATCGTTGTAAACGTAGGTGCCCGGCCGGATCTCCGTCAGCCCCTCGAGGAGGTGGCTGTTCCAGACCGTGGGCGTGGAACCGCCGCTCACCACGCGCGGTGCCAGACCCACGCGCTCCAGTTCCTGGATCGCCCGTCCCAGAGATTCGTTGAGGGCTTCGATTTGCGGACCCTGTTCGGACACCGGTGCGCGGATGTGTCCGGGATAGAACCCGATCCCGGCGTACCTGAGTCGAGGGCTCGCCTCGATGAGCCGCGCCAGAGCGACGGCGTCGCTCGGTTGCTGGACGCCGACACGATGCATGCCCAGATCCAGCTCCACCAGCACATCGATGTCCAACTCGGCCTGTTCCGCGGCGCCCGCCAACCCCTCGATCGCTTCCGCCGAGTCCAGCATGACGGAGAGACGCAGGTTGTCGGCCAAGCGCATGAGGCGTCGCAGTCGCGCGCTCCCGACCGGCGGGTAGGCCAGCAGGATGTTGCGGGATGCCTCGCTCATGACCTCGACTTCCTTGAGCGTGGCGCAGGTCAGGCCAGTCGCCCCGCGCAGGATCTGTTCG
>JAZFYL010000198.1:0-3165 GCA_036443495.1 Gemmatimonadales bacterium
CCACCCAGCTCACCAAGGATCAGTCGCTCATGCAGCGGCTCGTGGACGCCGGCGAACTCACCGAAGAAGAAGCCGAGCAGAGCGAGCGCAAGAACATCATACTACAGGCCCTCGGTCCCGACCCCCGCGTCCGGGTCGATCTCACCCATCAGGAGGTCCGCAAAGGGGATAGTGTCGTGGTCTGTTCGGACGGGTTATCGGGCCAGGTAACAGCGGAGGAGATCGCCAAGGCGGTAACGGAAAACCACGATCTCGTAGCCGCCTGTGGCGCGTTGATCGACCTGGCGAATGAGCGCGGCGGACCGGACAACATCACCGCCGTCATTGCCCGCCTGGACGGCGATGGGCTCGGGGAACCGGACGCCAGGGAATCCGTGGGGCGCGAGGTGTATCCGCTCTCGGACAGTGAATCCACCACCGAACCGGTTCCTGTATATAAGGGCGATCCGCCGGCGCGCAGCGACACCAACCAGATGGTGATCGCAGCCGTCTCTTCCGCAGCAATCCTTACGGCGGCGCTCCTGGCCGCCTCCTAGGCCGACCGGCCCCACGTGAAGCCCGAACTCAGGATCGTCTCCGGAAGTCCGGCCGGCACCATCCTCGTTTTTTCCCAGTCGCACATCGCCATCGGCCGCCACCCGGAATCCGATATAGCGTTCGATCCGCGCCACGACATCGAGGTATCGGTCCGTCACGCAGCGATCCTCAAACACGGCGACCATTGGATCGTGCGTGACCTTGGCAGCCGAAACGGCACCTTGGTCAACGGCCACCCGATCACCGGCGATACCAAGCTTTGCGATACCGACCATATTCGTCTCGGCCCGGGAGGGCCCGTGATCGAATGCCGCCTCGTGGCGGATCACGTCCCGGATACCGGCAAATCCCTCGCCGGGCCAGCCGGAAAGCTGCAACGCACCCCTCTCACCAAACCGACCCCAACAACTCCTCGGGGCAAACAAGGCACCACGCAACGGGTGCGCGTCGCAGTGGCCTTACAAACGCGGCGCTTGCGAGGAATCACGGTTGGCCTGTTTGTGGTTCTGGCTGGAGTGACCGCGGGCCTGTTGTTCATGAATCGCCAACAGCGTCTGATGCAGGAACGAGAGCTGGCTGGGCTTCAGGCCCGAATCGACAGCGTGCTCCAGGCCGCACGCGAGACCGTCGCAGCACTCCAGCAGGAAATGAGCGAGTTGGCGAGCACTGTCGAAGACTCGCGCCAGGAAATCCAATCACTGCAATTGAGCCTCACCCAGGCCCGGGAGGCCGGCAACGAGGAACGTATTCAAGCGTTGACCTTGGAGCTGGATAACGCTCTCGTGGCGCTAGCAGTACAGCAACATGCGGCCAGCATCGATTTCGCCGGCATCGCCCGATCGAACCAAGGTGCCGTTGCGATGATGTTCGTCGATTTCGGCGGCGGGAGGATCGAAACCAGCACGGCGTTCGCCGTCCGGTCGGACGGGACGATGCTCACCACCCGCCACTCCGTCGTGGGGCCCCGGGGCAACTTGCGGGCCCGTCAGATCGGGGTTCGCTTTGCGGACTCGAAGCAGACATTCCGAGCCCGAGTCACTGCCGTGGCCGAGGGGGAGGATGCAGACCTTGCCATCATCAAGGTGGAACTCCGGGGCGAAGTCCCGGCGGTCCAGGGGCTCAACCAGCGCCCCGATACGGTGGCGGTCGGAGCCCCAGTTGCCATCATAGGCTTTCCCGGGGGCACGGGCAGCCCACAGCTCGTGCGTGATGACGGGACGTACGCCACCCCCAGCCTCACGGCGGGAACAGTGAGCAAGAACCTACCGGCGCTTATTCAGATAAGCGGCTATGGCACACAGGGCACCAGCGGAAGCCCGATCTTTGACGCCAACGGCAAGGTCATCGGCATCGTCAATGCCGGCGAAGTCGGGTCGGCGGGACGGATCGTGTACGCTGTTCCGGTAAGCCTGGCGAGGGAGCTATTGGCCCGATGAATTGATGGTGCGGAATGGGGAGTGGGCTATTTTGGACACAGAGTGATTGATCACTCATGTACGTCCAGCAATGATAATGCGTTGCAAAATAAAGACTTATGATCGATCCCTAGGAGCCCGACTCCCCACTTCCCGACTCCCCACTCCCGACTACCGGAGGCGGATCCCCCACCACCTTTCTCACCAGCCCCCCGGCATCTCCCAGCAACTTCCCCGCTTCAGCAGCGCTTACGTCCCGCAACGCCATCACGATGGCGAGCTTGACGCTCCCTCCGGCCTCTTCGATGACCCGGCGTGCCTCCCCACGGGTAACACCGGTGGCCTCCATTACGACCCGCTCACCACGGTCCACCAGCTTTTCGCTCAACGCCACCATGTCCACCATCAAATTTCCAAAGGCCCTTCCCAGCCGGATCATCGTGCCGGTGGAGATGGTGTTGAGAACCAGCTTCGTAGCCGTGCCGGCTTTCAACCGTGTGGAGCCGGTGAGGGCTTCCGGACCGGCCTGCACGGCGATCACGAATTCGCACCGCTCCGCCAGATCGTCGGGCGGCTGTGCGCAGGTCAGCAACCCGGTGGCGGCCCCCGCCTCATGGGCCCGTGTGAGGGCGGCCCGGACGTATGGGGTGGTACCGCTGGCGGCAATGCCCAGCACCAAGTCCTTCGGGCCCACCGAGTGGTCGTCCATGGCCGCAGCTCCGGCGGCCACGTCGTCTTCAGCACCCTCTTGGGATCGCGTCAACGCCGCCGGGCCGCCGGCAATCACCCCGACCACCATCTCCGGTGGCGTCCCGAACGTCGGGGGGCACTCCGTCGCGTCCAAAACACCCAGCCGTCCGCTGGTACCCGCGCCGACGTAGAACAACCGCCCACCACCCCCAATCGCCCGCGTGGCCAGGTCGATCGCCTCGGCAATGTGATCGCGTTCCCGGTACACCGCATCCGCCACCAGCCGATCTTCGGCGTGCATCAGATCGACGATCCCGCCGCTGGTGGCAACATCGATCCGGGTCGTGCGCGGATTACGGCGCTCAGTGATACGGTGGTCGAGAAAATCAGGCTTAGACGACATGACCCCTCGCGGAGGGAACGTTTATTGTTCGGCCTTTCGAAGTGAGGAAAGTATGACGTCTGGGAAGCCAGGCGGTAGGGCGGTATGGCGGTAGGGCGGTATGGCGGCGCGTGGGCCGCC
>JAZFYL010000199.1:0-6132 GCA_036443495.1 Gemmatimonadales bacterium
GCCGGCGCCCGGAGACCTTCCCCTCGAACGACAGTCCGGCACTAAGGTGCTTGATGTTCATGACTCGCGCTCCATTCAGTCAGGCCATCACAAAAGTGCAACGGAAATCGAAAAAAGGGAAACCTGATAAGCAGAAAATATCACGGGCCCCCGGACTGGGAGTCCGGGAGCCCGTGGGAAGTGATGCAACGAGCCGCTTCAGAGCTTCTCGACCTGGGAAAACGCCAGCGGTGTGACGGCGTTGAAGAAACTGAGTTGTCTGTCGTGGATGACGTCGTGCTTGAACCCCATGGCCGCCATCTTGCTGCCCATCTGGGCGTAGCATCGCGCGGTCAAGGCACGGGCCATGGCGTCATCCGGATCGGCCAGCATCAACTCGGCCATCGCCTCAGCCACCTTGTCCTCCTCCAAGAGAATCAGCGCGTTGGTGACATGGGCGGTCGACTGCCAATTCGCCGCCTCGTACGCGGCCTCATCCAGCATCGCAGCGGCTTCACGGGCCATATCGATATTGCCGGACAGGGCGTAGGCCGTTGCGGTCCAGGCGTACTGCGCCGGCGTGTCGGCCCCGGCGCTATCGGCAGCGGCTTCGAGGTGGGCCATGACGTCATTGCCCTTTCCGAGAGCGTCGAGCACTGCCATCTCCCGATGGGCCAGCCGTGCGATGCTGTTGAACTCCTGGGTGGTCGCCCCCTGCGCTACCATCTCCAGTTGCTCCATCGCGGCGTTCCGGTCGCCGTTGATCCAGTAGGCATTGGCCAAGGCGCGCCGGGTCTGGAGGGCTCCTTGGGGACTCGCCGCATGATCGATCGCGGCAGTGAGCCACTTGATGGCGTCCTCGCCATTCCCCATGAGCTGGTAAGCCTCAGCCACGCCGGTGTAGCCGGCGGAGTAGTCGGCGTCCAGCTCGATGGCGCGCTTATAGTGGGTGATAGCTTCGTCGAAGCGGCCAGACCACTGCAGCAGCTCGGCGTACGAATCATGCGAGTTGGAATGATCCGGCATCAGCTCGACGTACCGTCGAACGGCCTTCATCCCACCGGCCTGGTCGCCACTGTTCCACAGGCCGTATCCCATGATGTTGAACGCCGGTGCGAAATCGGGGAATCGTTCGGTGACGTCCCGCATGGCGATGCGACCGGCATCCTGACTCCCGGAGCCCTGTCCGGTGACCCAGGCGCTGAGGAATGCCACGTGGGCGTCCCCGGGGACCAGATCGGTCGCCACGCCGAAGAACTGCTTCGCCGCGGTGGGGTTGTTGGCATCCCACTCCTTCATCGCCATGGCGACTGTCACCTCGGCGGTGGTGGCCTCCCCCATGACGGCGATGCCGTCGCCGATGGTGGCCTTGCGCTCCGCCTGGGTCAGCCCGGGTGCCGCCCAGCCATAGAAGACTTGCGCGAGCCCCAGGTTGGGGTCGAGTTCGATGGCGAGCTTCAGGTGGTTGGCGCCTCTGGAGAAGAAGATGTTCTCGAAGTCATCCAGTCCGGCCCAAAAGTGCATGGTCGCCTCCTCGGAGGCCGATGTGACCTGAAGCAAGGCGGCTTCGGGTGACTCGACCACCTGTTGGGCGGCCAACAGAGTCGGAGAGAATCCGAACACCGCAACGGCGAGACCGAGCCGCCAACAGTGTGCCCCTCTCCTTAGTACGTTGAGCATGAGCACCTCCAAATGATGAATACGTGAGACATGGGCTGTCGCAATTCGAATCCGAAGCGGCACGAAGAATCTGCCTTCCGTGACGGACGGGCGAAGGGATTGTTGATGTGGGAATAGGCCGCAAGATAACTGGGTGGTCCGGACGGCCACCAGCGGGAAGGAACTGGACTGAGAAGACACAATACCCTGTCAGCCTCGAACTCGGGGGGGGCCCATTCCTATGGCCCGACCCGACTCAGTATACCCCAAATCAGTTGAGTGACAAGGGGCCTGATCTACGGACGAGGCGGCCCCGACCGCTCCGGGAGACTCCAGGAATCCTGCCCCGGGATGGGGTAGCCGAGCGGTCGCTTCAGCCGCGCCAACCGGCGAACCTGCGCCAGCGACCACCAGCACCAGGTTTTCCGATCGACGGCTACGACGGCAAACGGTCGACCCTGCGCCGCCAGGGTGCTGATGTCACTGCCGGATAGTTTGCAGAGTTCACGGGCCTCCGCCGGCGCGCGGGGACGGGCCCGCACCTGGGGTCTGGCGGAATCCCCCAACCCCTCCACCAACTCGGGTAACGGATGATTGTGCCACACGGCCAGGCTCTCGCCGGGACATGCATCGAACGACCCCGCTCGGGGGGCCGACTCATGCGGCGTCGGCATCACGAAGTCCGTGGCCCGTCCGACCTCGCCGGTGATGATCCCGACCAGACACAGAACGATTTCCTTATGCAAACCATCGGCAAGCGTACCGAGTTTGGCCACCAGAGGGGGCGTTAGCACCAGAGTGCTGGGCCGCCCCGACACGGCTGCGGAAGGCCCAGGACCCTCCATGGCAGACGAGGTCCCGGCCCCAGGGGCTGAGAAGGAGGATTGGGCCCGGGCCGGGCCGTTGCTCAGCATGAGGGCGACCACCGACAGCAAGAGCCCGAGACACTTGGCGAATTGCAAGTGTCCTGTTCTTGGATTCGAGCCCAAGGTGGTCGGTGACGGAATGGTGGTCATCTCCTGACACTGAAAGCCCCAAAGTACTGGTGCGCATACCGTTACCCTCAGTACGAATCGCGGGAGAAGACGGTGTCACTCCGAGCGCACCCCCACCCTAATCGCAACGGGTGTGCCAAGGGAGGGCGATAGGCGGTCTGGCGGTCGGACGGTCTGGCGGGCGGGCGGTCAGCCGGGCGGGCGGTCAGAGCGACGACGATTGACGTATGCTGATTGATGATTGGTGATTAGTGAAGTGATCGAAGAAGGCCGACGGTCACTTCACCAATCATCATTCGTCACTCATCAATCATCTATCTACCGCCCCCGCCGCCCCGCCTCCTACGGCAGCGAGTCCGCTACCGCCCACAAGCTGTCGCGAACGGGCCACCCACCACCCAGCGCCTTGTACAGCTCCACAGTAGATGAGAGCTGGAGCTGCAGGGTTTCCGAGGTTGCCAGCTGGGCCGCGAAGAGAGACCGTTGCAGGTCCAGCACTTCCAGATAGCTGGTCATTCCGCCGCGGTATCGAGCCCACGACAAGTCGGTGGCATTCCGGGCTGCGTTCAGCTGGCGGACCCGGGACGCGTGCTCGGCCCGGTACGTATATACCGCGACCACGGCATCTTCCACCTCCTGGAACGCCGTCAGGATGGTCTGCTCGTACCTGTTCAGCAGTTGTTCGGTGCGTGCCACCTCGATGTCGACGCGCCGTTGGTTGCGGCCGGCGTTGAACAACGGCCCGAACAGGTTGGCGCCGATGTTGAGCACGGCGCTGGTAAGACCGCCACTGGTGAAGTCGTCGCTGAGGCCGGCCGAGCCGGTGAGAGAGAGCGAGGGGAACTTGAGCGCCTCGGCAACGCCGATCCGTGCCGTCTGCGCGGCCAGCCGTCGCTCGGTTTCCAGAATGTCCGGCCGTCGGCGCACCAAGTCGGACGGGAGCCCGACAGGGATCTCGGGCGGGAATGTCTGTTCGGTGAGCAACAAGCCGCGGCGGATCGCCTCCGGGGTATGTCCCAGGAGCACACTGATGGCGTTTTCCGTCTGGGCCCGGAGTCGCTTGAACACCTCGACCGCCGCTTCGGCATCGGCCAGTTCGATCTGGGCCTGATTGACGTCGACTTCGGAAATAACTCCCGCATCGAACCGCGCCTGCAGGATGTTTACGGCTTCCTGGCGTGTCTCGACGGTCTCTTCGGAGATGGTCTGCCGGGCATCGAGGTCGCGCAGCAGCAGATAGAGGCTCCCCAGATCCGATACCAGCGTCAGGGTGATGGACCGGTAGGCCTCTTCGGTAGCCAGGAGTTCCTGCGCCGCTGCCTCGTTGGATCGGGCGATGCGACCCCACAGGTCGACTTCGTAGAACACATCGGCGGCCAGGAACGCGTCCCGTACCGGTACCTGGCTACCGTCGCTGTTGAAGGCTTCCGTCGCGGAGACTCCACCAGCAATATCCACTCGGGGATAGAGATCGGCCCGCACGAATCCAGCCTGCGCCCGCGCCTCGGCGATACGCGCCAGGGCGATCCGGACATCGCGGTTGCCCTCTACCGCCGTGGCGATCAGAGCCTGCAGGGTGGTGTCGGCAAACAGTTCCCACCACGTCAGGTTGGCGATCGACTCAGTGGTGACGGTCGAATCGCGGAACTGTTGGAATTCCGCTACGGGCGGCGGGATATAGTCGGGGCCCTGCTTACATGCCGCCAGCCCAACGAGGATGATCACCACCGGCCGCCAGCGCATGCCCATCATCGCGCCACCCGTTTTCGGGCCAGCAGCTCCAGGAAACCGAACGCGACCACGACATAGCCGACGGCGAGCAGGATCTGGAAAATGCGGGTGTAAAACTTGGCCATCGCCTCGGTGCCTTCGAAGGCCACGCTCATCCCAACCATGAGCATGACGGTGTTGAACGCCGTGGCGAACAGCGGAGCATAAGTACGTCCCGAATAGATCACTCGGCCAAATATCAGGGCGGTGGCAAAGGTCAGCGGCAAAAAGAAGATGAACGACGGGTACACGATGAGCAGATTGTAGAACACCAGCGAGCCCAGGCCGCCGATCAGGTTCCCCCGGATCATCGCATGCCCTGCCGCCTTGCCGACCGTGAAACTGGGTACCAGGGACAACATCGCGATGAACACGAGGATCAGCAGCGAATTGGTCCAGCCGAGCATATAGAACACCGCGAAGACGGGAAACACCACACTGGTACTGAGCATGGCGGTCCGGGCTTTCTCGGGTGGCGAGGGCACCGGTGCGGCGGCGACAGCAGCGGCGATCCTCGCCTGCCACCCCGGCAGGTCGGGCATGAGCCCGTAGGTCAGGAAGACCGTCGCGATCACCATCACCGATCCTGCGGACAGTGCAAGAGCGATGGCTGTGCCCAACGCCATCGACTCGAGCGCCACGATGGGAATGACTGTCACCCCAATGAGTAGAAAGACCACCACCAGGGGGGATCCGCCGCCGGCCTTCAGGTAGAAAATCCGGAACAGCACAAGGAGCGCGACCAGCAGGAAAATGTCGGGATACGGCAGCAACAGCCGCGCGAGCACCAGCCCCAGAAAGCTTGCGCCGCTAATGACGACGATCAGACCGAGCGCGATCCGGAGCGACGGCCGTGGAGCCGGCTTGGCGAAGAACCCGCTGGCCAGCACCGGAACGAGGAATGGGAGCTCGAACCCGCTGCCGTATCCAATCAGGGTGGCCACGGTCGCGGCCAGGGCGAAGCGAACCGTCCGGTAGGCCCGCTCGTCCGCGATCAACGCCGCTCCCAATCCGAGGCGGGCGACGTTAGCGGGCATAGGACACCAGGGCATGCAGCCGTATGCGGAGCCACGCGATCGGGTTGAGGATCCAGTTGGACCCGGTATAGACGATGGCGCTGACCTGGCCACCGGCCCGGCGATAGCCGGAGGCGTGATCGTCCGTGAAGCGCAAGATGACGGGGAACCGCGTGGGGTCCTGCAGCCAACCTTTGGCCTGTTCCGTCGTCTGCAATTCCCCGAGGGACGAGCCGGGAGCCGTCTCGATGCCGTACCCGACACTCACCACCTCTCCCTGGAACACCTTGCCCGGTGCCGCGTCGAGCACGATCTCGGCCCGGTCGCCCACCTTCATGCGGCCGAGGTTGTTTTCCTTCATATCCACCTGGATCCAGATGTCGACACTCGAGATGAAGGTCGCCAGTGGCTGGCCGGCCTGGGCGTAGTGGCCCACCCCAACCCGGATATCACCCATGACCCCTTCGGACGGAGCGTAGAGGGTGCTGTTGGTCAGGTGGAACTGGGCCTGCTCTACCGCGGCGACCGCCACGCGAATGTTGGGGTTGTTCTCCCCTTCCACGCCGAGTTGTTCCTGCGCGGCCTTGAGATTGGCCCGGGAACTGATCAACCCGGACTCCGCCCGGTCCGCCGCGGCCCGGGTCTCGTCGATGTCTGCTTCGGACAGGGCCCCGGGGTACTCCGCGGCGATCCGTTCGACCCGCGCGAGGTTC
>JAZFYL010000200.1:0-2573 GCA_036443495.1 Gemmatimonadales bacterium
TTCCGCTACGCGGTCGTCCCGTTTCAGGGCGACGCGCTGATGGCGGATATCCATGGGCTGAGCCGCAAATGGCGCACGCCGGTGCTGTCGGTTCAGGGGGTGGCGGACCAAGCCGTGCCGGGAGGCGTGAGCCTCTTGGAGACGACGACCAGCATGACCTGCGTCAGCGCCATCAAGCGACACCAGCGGCGCGACTCGTTGGTCGTCCGGCTATACAACTTGACCGCCGAACCGGTCAGTGAAACGCTGCGGCTCGGCATGGCTCTGGCCGCCGCGTGGCGCATCGATGCCATGGAAGAACGCATCGAGCCGATCCGCCGAACGGCGGACCGGCTCGTTGCTGTCGATCTCCGACCGTGGGAGATCGTGACGCTGGAACTCGAACTGGAACTTCCATCCCCAACGCCCGCCACGCCCCCTACTTCTTCCGATAGCGCCAGTTGACCAACCCGTCCATGTTGCCCTGGGCCGCGAAGCTGTGCGTTCCGCCCGCCGCCAACGCCGGGATGGCCACGTCTACCGAGGTGACGACGGCGCCCTCGGCATCGAAGAATTCGAACACCAGGTCTATCGGTCCCGAGGGCCTCTCGCGTCCCATGGCGATGCCGGTGATGGTCATCAGTCCTGGGGAATCCTGCACGGTCAGACTGTCAATCGTTATCGGAAGTGCATCGAGACGATTGGACGCGTCCTGGGCCTTGGGGTCTTGCAGGTACACATAGCCCTGCACCAGCATCTGGTACGACAACTCGTGGAGCGGCTCCCGAGCAATCGATAGTTCCGCCGTCTCCACCAGTTTGGTGCCGTCCTTCATGTAGTTGTAGGCCAGGCCCAGGTTGATCAGGGCCAGGCGGCTGCTGGGTTCCACGTCCATCGCCCGGGTGAAATCGGCGGCTGCGGCCTCGAACTTCTGCATCCGCGCCGGAGTAGTGTCCCCGATGGCTTCCTGAAACTTGTTGACGCCGCGGTTGATGAGGAATCGTGCGGAGGTAGTGTCCATCCCCCCGCCAGCGCCGGCCGCACCGATGCTTGCCATCACTGCCTGGGCACTGTCCACTTGCCCCATGGCCTGAAAGACGGTGGCGATATTCCGCTTGATCATCTGGCTCTCGGGCCTGCGCGCCTCGAGCACGCGATAAGCGACCAACGCCTCCGCGTACATCTCCGCATTGAAATAGACGCGGGCGATTTGGGACTCCGCCGACTGTACCGCTATCGTATCGCCGGCGGCCTCGGCCTGGTCGGCGACGATGCGGAAGTAGGCGACCGCTGAATCCGCTTCGCCCTGCTCGGCATAGATGCGAGCCAGGCGCCGGACAGAGTTGCGCTTCGCCCGGATACCGGTTTCGGACGAGTCCTCCGTCGCCACCGTTTCGGACAGGTACTTCACCATGCTGTCGGGCTGGTCGGCTTGCTGGTACATCGACGCCATGACGTAGAAAACGTCCGCCTCGCCGCGGTAGATGAACATACCCAAGCGATAGGTGGCGATGGCGGAATCGAGCTGCGAGCGCTGAGACTGGCCCAGGGCGTAGTTACGGATGCTGATCCAGGCGTTGCGTCGGAGGGTCCTGGTCTCTTCGGCACATTCCGGAGCCATCGCTTCCACGCGGGTGAAGGAGGAGTCGGCCCCGACGAGATCCACCTCGTAGAGATAGACGTGGCCCAGGATGTACCAGGCCCCGGCATTGTCCTGCTGGCCGTCGTCGAGGATGGCCTCGATGACGGTCGTGCGTGAATCGCTTAGCCTCCCTTCCCGAACGTGGGGTTTCTCCAGCGCGGTCTGGATGTAGACGGCTGCGCCATCCACCCGGACGTGGCCGGGCTTGAGACCGCATTCCGGATCCTCGAACTGGCGCGGCTGTCCGCTCAGCACGGCACTGCGCAGGTCGTCCGGGAGTTCCTGGGCGGCGAGTGGTGCGGCCAGGACCAGTGCGAGCACGGCGGCTCTAAGCGATCGGGACATTCCTCTCTCCTCTGAGGTTCCGGTGGGTGGTCGGGCATTCGATACGTAGCCGTGGAGGGCGGATTCGGCCCGAAACGGCCACTAGCACCGAATCCATATTCACAAGGTACGAGCGCCGCGAAACAGGGCAAGGCCGGGCCACAGGAGGTGTCCTGGTTGGAACCTGGCGCCGCGAGGCGGTGTTCCTTCCTGAAGCCGGGTCTGGGCCTCTCAATGAAGGATTGCGATGGCCCCGGTGTCCTCAGTGCAGGTACTCGAAATGGAGCCTCCAGGGCTCAGGATGTGACGATTAGCCACGACGACGGACGGGCCTTTGAGGAGCTGTTGGGCGAGAATCTCGACGTCTTGTACCGGTCAGCGCTCCGTCTCTGCGGTGGCCGTGAGGCCGACGCCGAGGACCTCCTGCAGGAGGCCGTGCTGAAGGCGTTCCGACGGTTTGACCAACTGCGCGATCCGCAGGCCGGACTGGGGTGGATGCTGACCATCCTGACACGCACCCACCTCAACGCCGTGCGCTCCCGGCGCCGGCGCGCCGAGACGCTGATGGGAGATTACGACGATGGCGCGTTCGAGCAAGCTCTGATGGAATGGCAACCGCTGCCGTCAC
>JAZFYL010000201.1:0-2968 GCA_036443495.1 Gemmatimonadales bacterium
GCGACCTTCGAACCGACCCTGGCCTACCGCCTGGGCCTGGGCGGACGCCATGATTTCCTGGTGCAGGAGGGGGAACTCGCGCGCGGGGCGCAGGAAATCATCACCGACCGGATCAGCTCCGGGGCCACCTTCCCCCACAGCATCAGCGCAACGCTCACCTACGGCCTGGTGCGGACTTTCCAATTCACCCGGGTCGGATCGAACTTCCTGGAGAGCCAGATCCGGGCAAAGGAGTGGCCCGTCGGCAACGTGAGGTGGAGTACGACGATTCGGAATGGTCCCCTGGCATTGGTCGGACTGGGGACGTCGTTCCGAAGGGTCGAGGGGACCACCGTGATCCCCCGTACCGATGGCGGGGACGCGGCCGTGAGCCTGAATCGGACCAAGACCCTGAGTCCTGACCTCAATCTGGCATTCCGCAGCGGTCTCACGGTCACCTTGAGCTACACTATGAGCGTCGGGACCACCACGAACAACGGCAACACCACCGAAACCGATCAGCAGTCGCTCACCGGGACGCTCAACTACTCCCTCCCCCTGCCACGGAGCATCAGTCGACGCCGTCGGTTGATCCGGTTGTCGATCACCGGCCTGGCCACCAAATTGACGAGTTGCCTGCAACGTTCGGCTGACCCGGAATGTCTGACGGTGAGTGATGTCTTTCGCCAGGAGGCGCGGGCTACCATCGACACCGATGTTTCCCAACTCCTGAGAGGCGGGCTGAGCGCAAGCTATACCATCAACGATGTCCGGCACCTGGATCGAAAATCCTCCCAGATCATCATCAGTTTAAATTTCTCTCTTTCGCTGTTCGCGGGAGATTTCCGCTGACCAGTGCGCCATGGGAGATTGCATGTATTTGCTGAGAACCGTCCTGCCAGCCGTGACCTCGGTGTTGCTCGCCTGCCAGGGCGATGGCCCTCCACCACGTCCCTTCGACGGTGCGCAGGCCTTCGCCTATGTCGAGGCCCAGCTGGCGTTTGGCAATCGAATTCCCGGCACGGCCGAACACCAGGCCATGGGCCGGTGGCTCGACAGTCTCATGCGGCAGCGGGCCGACACGGTGATTCTGCAGGATTGGGTGCACGAGTCGCTGGCGGGTGACTCCCTTTCACTGAGAAATGTCCTGGCCCGCTTCAATCCGAGCGCGGCTTCGCGCATACTGTTCCTGGCCCATTGGGACACGCGGCCCAAGGCCGACGGCCCGAACTCCCAGGACAAGGACCAGCCGGTGCCCGGTGCCAACGACGGAGGGTCGGGGGTCGCCGTGCTGCTGGCGATCGCGGACGCACTCCGGGATTCAGCGCCCGCGGTTGGTGTCGACCTGCTCTTCGTCGATGGCGAGGACTACGGGGTGTTCTCCGAGAAGGACGACGTGTTGATCGGGTCCCGCTATTACGCGGCCAATATGCCGCCGGGTCGGCCGCGCTACGCTGTGCTGTTCGACATGGTGGGAGATCTCAATCCGCGGTTTCCCAAAGAGGGGAATTCCCTCATCGGCGCCCCCGATGTGGTCAAGGACGTTTGGGATGCGGCGCGCGATATCGGATATGGTCACATCTTTGTGGACGCCACGGGGCAAAGCATCGATGACGACCATATCCCGCTGCAACAGGCCGGCGTACCGACCATCGATATCATCGATTTTGATTACCCGCACTGGCATACGCCGGAAGACACCATCGACAAGATCAGCGCCGGAAGCCTCCAGGCCGTCGGTGATGTCGCCTTGGAGCTGGTGCGGCGCGCGGAACGATGACGAACCTCCGAGCTGAGCGATAATAGAGGAAGGAGCCATCGCGGGTTTTTGCACCAACTCTTGCGTTCCGGGTCCGCCGATCAGGTGGGCCCTTTCTTTATTGGTAGACATGAGTCGATCCGAACGCCGTGCCGTTCTGACACTGATGGCCCTGGCGGTCCTGGGCCACGGGGTGCGCCTGGTGCTGGTCCACCCGGGTGATGCCCCGGGGGCGGTGGTGCTGCTGCCGGGCGCCGACGGCGACTCCCTCGGAGCGCATCGGGACAGGGTGGCCAAGCTGATGCGCCCGCTGGAGGAGGGCGAACGCATCGACCTCGACGTGGCCACGGCCCAGGAATTGAGTCGGTTGCCGCGCATCGGCCCGGGCCTGGCGAAGCGCATCATCGCCGATCGCGCCCAGCGGGGACCATTTGGGAGTCTGGAGGCCCTGGAACGGGTCTCCGGCATAGGCCCGGCCGTGTTGGGGGCTGTGGGGCCCTTTGCGGCCTTCTCCGCGCCTATGGGGGATCCTGTGGCTCCCCCCGGGCTCATGGATGGGCCGGTGGACCGGCTCGTCGATGTGAACCGGGCCAGCCGGCAAGAACTACAGTCCTTGCCGGGTATCGGGCCCGCGAGAGCGGCCGACCTGGTGGCCTATCGCGAACTGCATGGGCCATTTGCGACCCTCGAATCGCTGACGGCTGTTTCCGGGATTGGCCCAGGGATCGTGGCCCGGCTCGAGGGGCACGCCCAGGCCCGCTAACTGCTTTCTGATGAGCGAGATAGCGGCGATGGGCAAGCGCCGCCGGTGCGCCGTGCAACCGATGGCATGATCTTGGCGACTGACCCCGCAGGATCGGTCGACCCGGAAAGGACGGCCGGGACCGGGTGCAGCCCCGCTAACGTCTTGTATCACAGTAGCTTCCAACGACTCTCGGGTGGCCATGACGACCACGGCGACAGGTGGCGATCGATTAGGCGATATCCTCATCCAGGAAGGCCTGCTCACTGAAGATCAGTGCAAGCAGGCCTTGGCCGAGCAGAAGTCGTCCGGCCATCGATTGGGGTATGTCCTGGTCTCCAAGGGCCTGGTCGAGGAGAACGCCATCACCAAGGTGCTGGCCCGCCAGTACCGCATGCCGGCGGTCGACCTCTCGAAGTTCCGGGTCGACGAGCGCATCATCAAGCTGATCCCCGCCGATCTGGCCATCAAGCACAACGTCCTGCCGC
>JAZFYL010000202.1:0-2869 GCA_036443495.1 Gemmatimonadales bacterium
GGTTCGGGCCACCTCAGCGCAGCAATAACCATCCGGTCGCCAGGGTCCCGCCGAGGATGATGGCGACCCACAGGAGCCACTGCGACAGGTCGTGCCGCAGGTTATCGACCGGTGTCAGTCCGGTCGCTGCCCGGACGGGAGCCCAGGCCCCGCTCGGCCGGATCTGCCGGTAGAACGCGGCGAGTACTTCGGGTCGTTCCGGTCCGGTCAGGAACATCACCGGGAGCCATACCGCCAGCGAACCAAACGCCGTGATCCGGAGCAAGGTCCCGAACGGGACGGCGCCGAACACGTCCATGTACCCCGCCAGGGCCAGACCGAAGCCGGTCACCATCGAGGCGATTTCCGCCCAGGCGTTGATCCGCCACCAAAACCAGCGCAGCAGCAGGACGAGTCCGGGTCCCGTGCCGATCAGAATGAGGAACCGGAAAACATCACCCACGCTGGTCATGAAGAAGGAAACGATGGCGGCGATGATCGTCAGCACCACGGTGGCTAACCGGGCGGCCAGCAGGAGCCGCCGTTCGTCCTGTTCACCGGTGAAGCGTGCATACAGGTCGTTGACCAGGTAGCTGGCCCCCCAGTTGACCTGTGTGGAGACGGTAGACATGAACGCCGCGAGCAGACTCGCGAACACGAGCCCAAGAACCCCGGCAGGCAGATACCGAACCATCAACAATGGATAGGCCAACTCCGGATCGTCGAGACCCGGCAGGACCACCAGCGCAACGAGACCCACCAGGACCCAGGGCCACGTGCGGACTACGTAGTTGAGGACGTTGAAGCCCAGCGCGGCCTTGCGCGCTTCCCGTTCACCGCTGGTCGCCGCGACACGCTGCACGAACATGCCGCCGCCGTCGCTGTTGCGGAATGCCCACCACTGAATGAAGAGATAGCCCAGGAAGGTGGTGTAGGGCAGCGCCGGATCCTCCCCGCGAGGTATGAGTTCGAGCGCGGCCCCCTGGCCGGAGTCGCGCAGCGCCTGTTTCATCGCTCCGAGCCCACCGATGTCGTGCAAGGCGAACGCGGCAACCGCAACGGCCCCGCCCATCGCGAGCCCGAACTGCAAGAAATCCGTGGCGACGACGCCCCATAGCCCCGAGGCGGCAGTGTACACCAACACCACCAACACGATGGGCAACAACGCCCACAGCCGGGGATCGCCGGGGAGCGCCGGCAGCTGATCGAGCACTCCCATGGCCAGCACGACCTTCCGCATGGCCAGCATGCCGTAGCCGATGCTGATGCAGTTGATGGGAACGGCGAACAGAAACGCCCGGGTCGCACGCAGGGCGGCCGCCGGTTTGCCGCCATAGCGCAATTCGGTCAGTTCCATGTCGGTGAGGACGCGGGAGCGTCGCCACAACTTGGCGAGCATCACCGCGAACAACACGTGCGCCATCGCGAAGGACCACCACTCCCAGTTCCCCGCCACCCCGTAGCGAGCGACCCGCCCGGCGACGTACAGCGGAGTGTCGACGTTGAAGGTGGTCGCCGCCATCGAGGTCGCCGCCAGCCACCACGGGATGGCCCGACCGCCAACGAAAAATTCCGCCATACTCCGGGAACCCCGACGGGCCAGCACCAGCCCCAGCCCCAGCGTCCCGGCCAAGTAACCCACCACGATGACCCAGTCTACCGTCCTCATGCGGCACGCCCCTCCAACCAGCGCAGCACGGTATCCTGCATCAGCCGCTGCCGATGCCAGGCGACCAACACGGGTAAATCGCCGGGAATGTCAACGACCAGGCGCGGATGACCGAAGAGTACTATCAAGGACGCCTCCGGCAGCGCGTCCCGTATTTGCCGGCGGGTCGCGTCGGACAATCCCGCGCGTTCCTTCCAACCGCGAGGTTCGGCGAAGACCAGCAGGACGCGACTCCCCGGTGTCGCTCCGCCCGCCAGGGCAGCCAGCATCCGCGGGATGTGATCGGTCGGACCGGGGGGATAGGGGCCACCGAGGTCATCGTCGATCACCACACAATCGATCGGCCCCTCCAAGGGCCGCAACGGTCCTCGCACCACACCGCCGGCCAGGATCTTCTCGGCCAGCGATTCCGCCCAGGCCGCGCCGCCCCGTTCCGGGAGGGGGGGGCCTGGCGGGCGGGCGGCCAAGGCTCGGTGGTACCGCGCTGCGGCAGCGATCAAGCGCGCCTCCGGGATGGCGCCCCCGCCCCCGCCCTGGTCGCGCGCGGTTTGCAGGGCCTCCACCGTCTCGTCCAGACCCTCAGGATAGAGCAGCAGGTCCACGCCGGCCCGCACCGCCGCCACCGCGGCCTCCCCGGGCCCGCCGTCCAGACGAGCGCCGGCCATGTTGAGAGCGTCGGTGACGATCAACCCTTCGAAGCCCAGATCCCGTCGGAGAGTATCGAGCACCACCGAGGAAAAGGTGGCCGCCCACGCGGGATCGAAGGCCTCGAATCGAACGTGGGCAGTCATCACGGCACCCGCGCCGGCTTTGATGCCCGCCCGAAAAGGTATCAGGTCCTTCGTCTCCAGTTCTTCCCGGGAGGCGCCAACCGACGGGAGAGTGGCGTGGGAATCGACCGTCGTCCGGCCGTGGCCGGGAAAATGTTTGAGACACGCCAGGCACCCCGCTGACTGGCAGCCGTCGACCCAGGCCGCCACCATGTGGGCGACGATGGCGGGGTCCGATCCGAACGCCCTGCTCTGTACGATCGGGTTGGCGGGTTCGAGGTCTACATCAGCCACCGGGGCCAGCACGAAGTTGATGCCAACCGAGAGCGCTTCGAGTGCCGTGAGTCGTCCAGCCTGACGCGCCAGACCGGCGTCGGCCAGTGTAGCGAGAGCGGCGGGAGGCGGGATTTCGGTCAGGCCGGTGAATTGTTGGCCCGCACCGCGCTCGAGG
>JAZFYL010000203.1:0-2059 GCA_036443495.1 Gemmatimonadales bacterium
CGATGACCGAGCCCGGTTTCATGACCGCCAGGTCGGCCCGCCGCACCAGATGGGGAGCCTTGGCCCCGGGCAGCAGAACGGCGCCAACCACCAGATCCGCCCTGCTTATGGCGTCGATGATGTTGTAACGGTTGGAGTATAGCGTGTCGACGTTGGACTCGAGCACATCGTCCAGGTACCGCAATCGCTCGAGCGACAGGTCCAGAATCGTCACGTGGGCACCCAGTCCCGCCGCCATTTTGGCGGCGTTGATGCCCACCGTACCGCCGCCGATGATGACCACCTCGCCCGGGGCGACACCGGGGACGCCACCGAGAAGGATGCCGCTGCCACCGAACACCCGCTCGAGGTACTTGGCCCCTTCCTGGACCGCCATTCGCCCGGCGACCTCCGACATGGGTGTCAGCAGCGGCAGCTCGCCCGAAGGGAGCTGTACCGTCTCGTAAGCTACCGCCACCGCGCCCGAGTCGATAACCGCCCGCGTCAGCTCCTCGGCCGCCGCAAAGTGGAAATAGGTGTAGATGAGCTGACCGGCACGCATCCGTGGCCACTCGACGGCGATGGGCTCCTTGACCTTCACGATCATCTCGGCCTGTTGCCACACCTCGTCAGCCGTCCCGAGAATGGCGGCGCCGGCGCCAGTGTAGGCCGCATCGTCGAAACCGCTGCCGATGCCAGCACCCTGCTCGACGACCACGGTGTGGCCCTGCCCGGTAAGCGCTTCTACGCCTGCCGGGACCATGGAAACACGATTTTCGTTCGGTTTGATTTCTTTCGGTACGCCAATCAGCATGATCCAGTTACTCGCGGAAAAACGTGAACAGAGTTATCGACCGTTGGGCCGCGGACCTAGCACTACGGTGGTCTGCCGTTCGGGTGAAAACAGGTCCCGACTGACGGCGGCGACCTCGGCCCCGGTGACCCCGTCGATCAGGGCCAGGATGTCGTCGAGGGGCCGGTAGTCTTCCCCATGGAGCGCCACGGTGGCCAGGCGGTTCATCCGGCTGGTGGTGCTCTCCAGCGACAACATCACCTGGCCCTTCAGCTGTTGTTTCACGTCCGCCAATTCTTCGGGAGGCAATCCCTCGGCAGCCAGGGTGGCGAACTCCTGGCGGATGGCGTCCAGTGCCTTCGGTGCGGACCCTGGTTGGGTTCCGAGGTACACGCCGATGAATCCCGACGAACGGTACAGTTGCTGGAACGCGTAGATGGCGTAGGCCAGCCCGAGATCCTCGCGGATTCGCTGAAACAGGCGACTGGACATACCACCGCCGAAGGCGCACGTCAACATCGACAGCGCGTAGCGGCGCGGGTCCGCGTAGGGGAACGCCTCGGAGCCGATGACGATGTGTGCCTGCGTGGTGTCGCGGTCTTCCTGGCGCTCGACCCCCTGCACCGCGGGGGTGGTGCCCACTGGCGGCCGGCTTGCCTGAGCCGCGTGGCCGTTAAGCCATCCCTCACGGTCCAACAGGTCGAGCAGCGCCTGGTGCTCGAGGTGTCCGGCCGCCGCGATGACGCAGTTACCCGGGTAGTACCCCGCGCGATGGAGGTCCTGGAGATCAGCGGACGAAAGGGCGTTGACAGTTTCGGTGGTACCGAGAATGGGGTATCCGTACGGGTGCTCGGGCCACAACGTGGCCGCGTGCATCTCGAACACCATGTCGTCGGGCGTGTCCATGACGCCGGCGATCTCTTCCAACACCACGTTCCGCTCAGTGGCGAGATCGGACTCCCGCAACAGCGGCCGGCGCACCAGATCGGTGAGGATGTCGACGGCCACCGGGAGGTCGCTGTCGAGCACGTGCGCCTGATAGCTGGTGTGGTCGCGACTGGTGTAGGCGTCTAGGCTGCCACCCCGAATTTCGAGTGCGAGCGCCAATTCCTTGGCCGTGCGGCGTTCGGTGCCCTTGAACACCATGTGCTCCAGCATGTGGGACACGCCCATCAGCAGCCGGTCTTCGTGGGCGCTGGCCGTCTGGACCCACATCCCCAAGCTTACTGACCGTACCCCCGGAAGCGTTTCCGTGAGTACGGTCAGTCCATTCGGAGCCTGTGTGCG
>JAZFYL010000204.1:0-10902 GCA_036443495.1 Gemmatimonadales bacterium
GGAGCGAACCTACGTAGAAGAGGCGCGGCGCGAAAAGCTGGCCGCTTTGGCGGAGATGGGCGTCAACCCGTTCGCCTACGCCTTCGAACGGACACACACCTCGGCCGAAGCGTTGGCCGAGTTCCACGAAGACCGCCCTGAGGACGGTCCCACGGTCGTGGTGGCGGGCCGTCTGGTGTCCTACCGGGGCAAGGGCAAGACCGGGTTCGGGCATCTGGAGGATGTTGCCGGCCGGATTCAGATCTATTTCCGCCAGGGCGACCTGGAGGATCAGTACGAGCTGGTCAAACTCCTCGACCTCGATGATCATATCGGCGTCCGCGGAGAGGTGTTCCGGACGCGCACCGGCGAGGTCAGCGTCCACGCCCGGGAGGTGACTCTCCTGGCCAAATCCCTGCGCCCCTTACCCCGGGGCAAGACCCAGGAATCGGACACCGGCGAAACCGTCACCTATGGCGGACTGCAGGATCCCGAGACGCGCTACCGTCAACGATACGCCGACTTGGCCGTACACCCGGACGTCCGGGAAGTGTTCCGGGTGCGGGCCCGGGCGGTGGCGTTCATGCGGCGGTTCCTCGACGACCGGGATTTCCTGGAGGTCGAAACGCCGATCCTGCAGCCGCTATACGGCGGGGCGGCGGCCCGGCCGTTCGTCACCCACCACAACGCGCTCGACATGAGCCTGTACTTGCGAGTTGCCGATGAACTGTACCTTAAGCGGCTGTTGGTGGGAGGGTTCGAGCGGGTCTATGAGATCGGCCACGATTTTCGGAACGAAGGCATGGACCGGACGCACAATCCGGAGTTTACCATGCTCGAGTTCTATCAGGCCTACGCGGACTACAACGACCTGATGACCACCATCGAAGAGATGGTGTCGGGCGTCGTCGAGGAGTGCTGTGGATCGACCACCATCGAATACCAGGGCACGCCCATCGACTTCACACCGCCGTGGCCCAGGCTGACTTTCTTCGACGCGGTGTCTGCCGCCGCCGGCATCGATGTCCGTAATGCATCCGACCAGGACCTGCGGAATCTGTTGGCACGCACCAACGACGCCCCGGAGGACCTCGACACGATGGCCGGCGGCAGGCTCCTCGACGAGGTGTTCAAGACCTTTCTCGAACGCACGCTCATTCAGCCCACCTTCGTCATCGACTACCCGGTGTTCTTGTCCCCTCTGGCCAAGGTCCACCGCCACGACGATCAACTGGTCGAGCGGTTCGAACTCTTCGTCAACGGCAAGGAGTTGGCCAACGCTTTCAGCGAACTGAACGATCCCGACGACCAGCGTCGCCGGTTCGAGCAACAGGATGCCGAAAGGGCGTCGGGAGACGAAGAGGCCCACACCTACGACGAGGACTATGTCCGCGCTCTCGAGTACGGCATGCCGCCGGCCGGTGGCCTCGGCCTGGGGGTCGACCGACTGGTCATGCTGTTGACCGACAAGGCATCGATTCGCGATGTCATTCTGTTCCCGGCCATGCGCCCGGAAGGGCAATGAAACGCGGCCCCAAAGGCGTGCGCAGCCGCCTGGGACTGCCGACGCCATTGGAGAGACGGGTCGCGTTCCGTTACCTGCGGAGCCGCCGGACCTCCTGGCTGGCGTCGTTGGCCACGTTCATCGCGATCGGAGGGGTGGCCACCGGAGTCATGGCACTGATCGTCGTGCTCGGTGTCATGAACGGCCTCACCAACGACCTGCGTGAGCGCATCCTGGTCGGCAGCCCGCACCTCAGGATCTTGACGTTCGGGTCCGGGCTCCGCGTGGATGACTGGGAAACGGCGATGGCGGTCATTCTGGAAGACCCCGATGTCGTGGCCGTGGCGCCGGAGGTACTGACCGAATCCGTGATCACCGCCGGGGCGGACTTCGCCGAAGGGGTCATGGTCCAAAGCCTGGAGCTGGACTCCGAACTTCAGGGGGTAACCGGGCTTGCCGAATCCGTGGTCCGCGGCACCCTCAGCTTCACCCCCCAGCGGCCTGACGTGCAGGGCAGCGTCTTGTTGGGCCATCGATTGGCTGAGCGGCTGGCGGTCTTTCCAGGGGACAAGATCTCCCTCGTGTCGCCCACGCCCAAGGTCAGCGCGGCCACTGGTATCCCGCAGGCGGACTATTGGTTCTTCGAGGTATCCGGCATCATCAACACCGGTATGTACCAGTACGACAACAAACTCGTGGTGATGGCACGGCCTGACGCACAGGCGTTTGCGGGCCTCGGCGACGCCGTATCGGCCATCAATGTGCGGGTCAAGGATCCGTGGCAGTCCCTGGAGATAGGGGAACGCCTGGAAGAAACTCTTGGTTATCCCTACAGAGCCCTGGACTGGCAGCGCCAGAACGCGGCACTGTTCAGCGCGTTGAAGTTGGAAAAGCTGGGCATGGGCCTGATCATCTTCTTCATCATGATCGTGGCGGCGTCCAACATCGTCGGCACCCTCACCATGATCGTGGCGGAGAAGACCCGGGAAATCGGCATTCTGCGCGCGATGGGTTTCACCGGGGGCGCCATCGGGCGGGTGTTTCTCGCTCAGGGTGCCATCGTAGGACTCGTGGGTGTGCTGATGGGCCTCACCGGCGGACTGGTCGTGGCCGGGGCGGTGGACAAATGGCGCTGGATCAGGATCGATCCTCAGATTTACCTGATCGATCACCTTCCGGTGCATATCGAAACCACGGACGTCGTCACCGTTGTCGTGGCCAGCCTGCTGCTGGCGGTCCTGGCTACCATCTACCCAGCGCGATCGGCGGCCAAGTTGGCACCGGTCGAAGCGATCCGGCACGAATGACTGCCGTCCTGGAGTGCGCCGCACTGCGGAAGGAGTTCGTCGGGGGGGATGGCCAGCCGATCGAGGTCCTGACCGATGTCTCGCTCACGGTCGAGCGCGGGGAGTTCATCGCCATCGTGGGGGAGAGTGGGGCAGGAAAGAGCACGCTGCTTCACCTCCTGGGCGCACTCGACCGTCCGACCGCCGGCGAGATCCGGCTGACCGGCAACAGCTACGGAGACCTGAACGGCGACCAACTGTCCATGGTGCGCAACTCCCAGGTGGGGTTCGTGTTTCAGTTCCACCACCTGTTGCGGGAGTTCTCGGCCGTCGAGAATGTCATGATGCCGCTGCTGATCGGTGGGGCCAGCCCCAGCGAAGCCCGGGGCCGGGCGACCGTGTTGTTGGATCGGGTGGAGCTGAGCGAGCGACTGGAACACCGGCCGGGGCAACTGTCCGGTGGAGAACAGCAGCGGGTGGCGCTCGCCAGGGCGATCGTCAACGACCCGGCCGTGATCCTGGCGGATGAGCCATCAGGCAATCTCGATCATCGCAACAGCGAGCGGCTGCATCAATTGCTCCAGACCCTGATCGAGGAGATGGGGACCTCCCTGGTGGTCGTTACGCACGACCGCCACCTGGCCGGAAAAGCCGACCGCATCCTGGCCATTGAGGACGGAATGCTGGTTCCGCTCGCAGGGGTGGAGGCGATGCTCAGATGAAGTGCCAACAGTGCGGCGATCGCAACGCGGTTGTCCACCTGACCCAGATCGTGGAGAACAATGTGACCACGATGCACCTGTGCGAGCAGTGCGCCGCGGAGAAGGGCATCGAGAGCAGCTCGGAGTCGTCGCCGGGGCCCCTGGATGATTTTATCGCCAACCTGGGGAAGGGGGTCGGGGCGGGCTTGCCCGAGATCGAGAATGCCCCGCACGCGACCTGCCCGACCTGTGGTCTCACCATGCAGGAATTCCGCGATCTCGGCCGTTTGGGGTGTGAGGATTGCTACCAGGCGTTCGAAGTCCCGCTCCGCGCGCTGTTGCGCCGGCTGCATGGCTCCACGACCCATGCGGGCGAGCGCTATCACCCCCCGGGGGCTCCAGCCGGCGAGCCCGCCGAGGAGGCGGCCGAACTGCGGGATCGCCTCCGGGTGGCTGTCGAGGCGGAGAATTTCGAGCTGGCCGCCGAACTCCGCGATCGACTCCGAGGCTTCGAATGATGGATTTGAGCCTGCTGAGCGACGGCGGGATGCCATGGCTGGACGCCAGCGGGCCGGCCGACCACCTGGTGCTGTCCACCCGGATTCGCCTTGCCCGCAACCTGGCCGGCCGGATCTTCGGTATCAAGAACACCTCCGAAGAGCGAGACGCAATCCTGGCAACGGTGGAAACCGCGGCCCACCAGACCCCCCAGTTGGCCGGAGCCCGGATGATTCGGCTCGACACGCTCGACCGCACCGACCGGCAACTTCTCCACGAGCGCCACCTGGTGAGCCGGGAACTGGCTGGACTGGAGCGGGACGGCTCGGCCCGGCCCGGGGCCGGATTGCTGGTCCAGAATCGGGTCGGTCTGATGCTCAACGAGGAAGACCACATCCGCATTCAGGGGCTGCAATCGGGGTTCGCTCTGGAGGTGGCCTACGCCGAGGTCGACAAGCTGGATTTTGAACTGGGACAACGACTTGCGTTCGCTTTTCACCCAGAATTCGGTTACCTTACTTCGTGTCCGACCAACGTCGGAACGGGTCTTCGAGCGTCGGTTCTCATACACCTGCCCGGCCTCGTTCTGACCAAAGAGATCTCCAAAGTTCTGCAGGGTCTCTCACAGGTTGGCCTGACGTTTAGAGGACTCTACGGCGAGGGCAGTGAGGTCGTCGGCAACTTCTTCCAGTTGTCAAACCAAACGACTCTCGCCAAGAGTGAATTCGACTTGCTCGATCATCTGGGAAAGATGGTCCGGCAAGTCATCGAGTATGAGGAACAGGCCCGGCAAATCCTGCTACGGGACGCGCCGGCCATCATTGAAGACAAGGTCTGGCGTGCGTACGGGCTGCTACGGCATGCCCGGTCGCTTTCTCTCGAGGAAGCGATGAACCTGCTGAGTGGTGTCCGCCTGGGCGTGGGGTTGGATCTGATTCCCAACCTGAGCATCTACATCCTGAACAAATTGCTCGTCCACACACAGCCGGCCCACCTCGCCGCCCACCAGGGTGGCGATGCCGCCCTCTCACGGTCGGAGACCGATATCCTGCGAGCCTCCTACGTGCGGGAACTCTTCGCGAGTGAGGACGGTGCCGGCGGCTGAGTTCGCCAGGCATGCTGCCGGAGAAGATATGAACGGCTACAATTTCACTGATCGGGTACGTAAAGTCCTGCAAATGGCCAGGGAAGAAGCGGCCCGGTTGCACCATGAATACGTGGGGACGGAGCACATCCTCCTCGGGCTGATCCGTGAGGGGGAAGGCGTCGCCGCCGCGGTTCTGACCAACCTCAGTGTCGACCTCGACGACATCCAGGAAAAAATCGAAGAGACGGTGAAGAAGGGAAAAGCGGCCGCTGCCGCCGGGCCCGACCTGCCGTACACTTCGCGCGCCAAGAAGGTGCTCGAGTTGGCGATGACCGAAGCCCGCGAGTTGAACCACTCCTACGTGGGCACGGAGCACTTGCTGCTGGGGCTCTTGCGGGAGGAGAAGGGGATCGCGGCCCAAGTCCTGAACGATGCCGGCGTGACCCTGGAACAGTCCCGGGCCGAGACGCTCCGGCTCCTCGGCAGTGATATGCCCCAGGCCGCGGCCGGCGGCGCCACGCCCGGCGCGGCCGCCGTCCCCAAGAGCGAAAAGAAGTCCAAGACGCCGGCTCTCGATCATTTCTGCCGCGATTTGACTCAACTCGCGGCCGACGGGCAGCTCGACCCCACCATTGGTCGGGCCAACGAGATCGAGCGGGTCATGGAGATCCTCGCCCGGCGCAAGAAGAACAACCCGGTCCTCATCGGAGAGCCGGGCGTGGGCAAGACCGCGATCGTCGAGGGCTTGGCCCTCCTGATCGCCAACGGGCTCTGTCCCGACGTCCTGCGGGACCATCGCGTCTTGTCACTCGACATGGCGGCGGTCATCGCCGGCACCAAGTACCGGGGCCAGTTCGAGGAGCGTCTCAAGGCGGTCATGAACGAGATCGCCCAGAACAAGCAGGTTATCCTGTTCATCGACGAATTGCACACGCTGGTCGGGGCCGGAGCGGCTGAAGGTGCCATCGACGCCTCGAACATGCTGAAGCCCGCGCTGGCGCGCGGGGAGTTACAGTGCGTCGGCGCCTCGACATTGAACGAATACCGCAAGTACATCGAGAAGGACGGGGCCTTGGAGCGTCGTTTCCAGACGGTGGTCGTCGAGCCGCCCTCGATCGAGGAAACGATCGAAATCCTCCACGGACTTCGCAGCAAGTACGAGGAGCACCACCGGGTCACGATCCCCGACGAAAGTCTCGACGCGGCCGCCCGCCTGTCGGAGCGCTACATCACCGACCGGTTCCTGCCGGACAAGGCCATCGACGTCATCGACGAGGCCGGCGCGCGAGCGCGCCTGGCATCGCAGGCGCCGCCGCCGGAGGTATCCGAGCTCAAGCAGGACCTGGAAAAGGTCAATCGGGACAAGGAAGCGGCCGTGCGCGACCAAAACTTCGAGCTTGCCGCCGGCCTGCGGGACCAGGAACGCGAACTGCAGAACTCGATCCGGCAGAAACAGGAAGACTGGGAGCACGAGCGGCAGACTCAGCGCCCCGAGATCGACGAAGAAGACATTGCCTTCATCGTCTCTCGCTGGACCGGCATTCCCGTGACCCGGCTCCAGGAGGCTGAAGCATCCCGTCTCATGCGGATGGAAGAGGAAATCCACGAATCGGTCGTGGGGCAGGATGCCGCGATCGAAGCCGTGTCCCGGGCTATTCGCCGGTCGCGGGCAGGTCTCAAGGACCCCAACCGGCCCATCGGGTCGTTCATCTTCTGCGGCCCCACCGGCGTCGGCAAGACCGAACTCGCTCGGGCGCTGGCCAACTTCCTGTTCGCGGACCCCGCGTCGCTCATCCGGGTCGACATGTCCGAGTACATGGAAAAGTTCTCGGTCTCGCGCCTCATCGGTGCTCCGCCAGGCTATGTCGGGTACGAAGACTCGGGCGCCCTGACCAAGGCGATTCGCCGCAAGCCCTATTCGGTGGTCCTGCTCGACGAGATCGAGAAAGCGCATCCGGATGTATTCAACATTCTGCTGCAGGTGCTCGACGAAGGCCACCTGACAGACAACTACGGCCGGGTCATCGACTTCAAGAACACTGTCGTGATCATGACCTCCAACGTCGGGGCCAGGGACATCATGCACGGCAAGAGCCTCGGCTTCCACTCCGGGGACGACCAGGCCGAGCGGTCGTTCAAGGTCATGTCGGAAACCATCCAGGATGAACTGGAACGAGTGTTCAACCCCGAGTTTCTGAACCGCCTGGACGATGTCATCGTCTTCCACCCGCTCACCAAGGAGCATATTGCCGAGATTGTGACCATCCTGCTGCGCGAAGTGCAGCGGCGTCTGGGCGACGAGGTCCGCGTCACCCAGGCCGCTATCAACTTCCTGGTGGAAAAGGGCTACGACCCGAGTTTCGGTGCGCGGCCCCTCAAAAGGACTATCCAGAAGTACATTGAAGACCCGCTCAGCGAGAAGATTCTACTGGGCGAGCTGGGTCGGGGGGACGAGATCGAAGTCGATCTGGGACCCGACGAGGACAAGCTGGTCTTCAGTGCCCTCACCGGATCGCAAGCATAGTCACTCCCGGAGCCGCCCCGGGCGGCTCCGGGCTCCTCACTGTCTCTTCCCGATGCACTGCTTCCTGCGCCCGTTCCTCGCCCTGGCCCTGATGCTCATAGTGGCCACACCCGTCGTCGGTCAGAACATCCCGTCGATGGCGGTGGACAGCTTGGCCGTAGAGGGAAACACCAGGCTCACGGACGCCCAGATCACCGGCACGGCCGGCCTCGTGGTTGACGTCGCCATCAACTATCGCGACATCCAACGCGCCATCACCAACCTGATCCGCACCGGCCAGTTCGACAACGTCATGGTCGAGCAGCGTGGTAGCGCGGGCCGGATCGTCCTGGTGTTCATCGTGGTCGAACGCCCGCTTCTGACGCACTGGACTGTCGAGGGGAACCGCAAGGTCTCCTCCCGATCCGTCAAGGGTCGTATCAAGATCCGCGAGGGACGGCCCATCGACCGGAACGGCATCCAGCAGGCGCTGCTTGCCATCGACTCGCTCTACACCCAGCGCGGGTACTACGCCGCCACCGTCGAAGTGCGGGAACGTCCCTTGGACGAGGGCGGGGTCGAAGTCGTGTTCGCCATCCGCGAGGGTGAACGGGTCGCCATCAGCCAGATCGAAATCGTGGGCAACGAAGCCTTCGATGACGGCGAGGTCGTGGGGCACATGGCTACCGGCCCGGAAGGCTTCTGGTGGTTCAAGGACGGCGAATACGACGAAGACAAGCTCGACCGCGACATCCGGGAATCGCTGCCCCGGTTCTATGCCGACCACGGCATGATCGACTTCAGGGTCACCAACGACACACTGATCCCCGGCCCCGGTACGGGGAAGGCGGTTCTGCGCCTCACGGTTGAAGAAGGAGAAGTCTATCGGGTCGGGGCACTCAACATCGCCGGTAACCGCCGGTTCTCCTCGGAGGAGTTGGCCCGTTTCTACCCGTTCGGCGGCCCCAACGCGCTCGGCAGTCCCGACCGGCCGGCCCCCGATGCGGGTGTTCCGTTCGATCGGACCCAATGGGACAACGCCACCGAAGAAGTCCGATCGATCTACGCCAACAACGGCTACATCTATGCCGTGGTGACCCCTCACGAGATCCGGCGCACCAATGATGCCGGCGAACCGTACCTGGACCTCTCCTGGACCGTGCAAGAGGGTCAACCGGCCACGATCAACAAGATCATGATCGTCGGCAACGACGTCACCCACGAAAGGGTTATCCGCGCCACCATCAGCATGATTCCGGGGCAGTTGTTTAGCCGCGACGCCCTCATCAACTCCTACCGCGGCATCGAGAACCTCGGCTTCTTCCAGAGCCCAATGCCGCCACCCGACGTCCAGCCGGTCAACGGCGTCGGCCCGGACGTCGACGTGATCTTCCGCGTCGAGGAGAAGCGAACCGGCAACATCAACTTCGGCGCCTCGTTGGGGCAGGGGACCGGCCTCGGCGGCTTCCTGGGCCTCGAGGAACCGAATCTGTTCGGGCGGGGCAAGCGCGGCAAACTCCAGTGGCAGTTCGGGGCCAACATCAACGACTTCACACTGTCGTACACCGATCCCTCCATCCGGGAAAGCCGGATCTCAGGCACCCTGACGCTGTTCAATTCGCGGGCCAATTTCCGGGTGGGCGACCTGGGCATTCGACGGGCCGAAGGCGGCCAGATGCAGGTGGGCTTCCCCCTCATGGGCGCTCGCTTCACCCGGGCCTTTCTCTCGTACGGCCTGCAGCGCATCAGGTTCACCGGAGGGTCGGCCGATCTGCGCGACAGGTTCTCTTGCTCCAACTGCACCCGGAGCACACTCGGATTCAGTGTGATCCGAGATACGCGCGTCGGACTGCCGTTCCCGATCGCTGGAATGCAGATCACCGGCCGGCTGGAATTCAACGGCGGGATCCTGGGCGGCACCGGCGACTACACCAAGACGGAATTCGAGGGGCGCTGGTTCACGCCCTTGGGCACCCTGGGCGGCCAGGGTGACTTCGGCGGCGGCATCGGGTTGGTGCTGGGGCTGAGGGCCCGGACGGGATTCATTTTCGGCGATCCCGGACCATTCTTCACCCAGATGTACTCTATGGGTGGCACTCAGTTCGGCCTGCCCCTCAGAGGCTACGACGAATTCTCCATCACGCCGAACGGCTTCGACGCTTTCGCCCGGGGCGGTCAGGCCAGTCCTGACGCCTTCGGCCAATCGTATTCCATGTTCAGCGCGGAGTTCGGGGTGCGCCTGAGCTCTTCTCTGTATCTCAACACCTTCTTCGACGCCGGCAACGTGTTTCGGACCCCGGCCCAGTGGGATCCCACCAGCCTGTTCCGGGGTGCCGGCTTCGGCGGAGCCATGATCTCTCCGCTCGGACCCATCGGCCTCGATATTGCTTATGGATTCGACAAGCGCGACATTTTCGGCGCGCCCAACCCCAGTTGGAAACTTCACTTCAAGCTGGGCAACTTCTTTTAGACTCGAGCAGTGAAGCTCTTAAGTTTGGAGTTCATCATGCAACGAATGATACTCAGCCTCATTGGCGTCGTGACCCTCACCCTGGTGGCCGTGCCCGCTACAGTACAGGCCCAGGGCGTCGGCCTCAAACTCGGATTCGTCGACTCGCGGCTCATCCTCCAGTCGACTCCCGGCTACCAGGCAGCCGATTCCCAGTTCACCAGGGAACTGGCCTCCTGGCGTGCCGAGGTCCAGCGACTCCAGGCGAGCCTAGATTCGGCCGCGCGCGAGTTCGAGCAAAGCTCAGTCGTCCTCAGCCCGTCCGCCCGAGATTCCAGGCGGCAGGAATTGCAGAGCCAACAGAGCACGCTGGAGCAGCGGGCCGCGGAGTTGGAGACCCGGGCCGCAACGCGCCAGCGCGAACTGCTCGACCCCATCGAACAGCGGGTCAATTCGGCCATCGAGTCGGTGCGCGAAGCCGGCGGTTACGCCTTCATTTTCGATGTGGGCAGCCCCGGCAGCGGTATCGTCGCCGCCGACCGCGGCCTCGACTTGACCGAGCGTGTGATCGGTGAGCTGGCCACCCCCGCCAACTAGCCTGTGGCCGGACCTTCCCTGACCGCGCAGGCGATCGCCGACCTGGTCGACGGCCGCCTGGACGGACCGGGTACCCCGCTCATTTCCCGGGTCGCCGCTCTCGACCGGGCCGGCCCGGACGCGCTGTCCATTTTTTCCTCCCCCAAGTACCTCGACGAGTTTAGACGGTCGCGGGCCGGAGCGGTCATCGTGGCCGAAGCTCTGGCACACGAACCTGCCGGGCCGCAGACGCGGATCATCGTCCCCGACCCGGGGCAGGCGATCCTCACACTCTCCCGGCAACTCGATCAGGCCCGGC
>JAZFYL010000205.1:0-6761 GCA_036443495.1 Gemmatimonadales bacterium
AAGTTGTCGGTGGTCATCCTGACGCCCAGGCTGCGCGGGAACTTGAGGACCAGCCCGCCGGCCGCCATGCTGGCCTCGAGCCGCATGTCGTTGGTCCACGAGCCACTGAAATCCAGTTCGGCCGTACCGATCCCCCCATCATAGGCGATGGCGTCGCAGCGACTGTTTCCCAGCCCGCTTACCTTGAACTCGGCGGCCCCGGCGCGGAAGGCGCCACGGGTGCAGCGGACTTGATTGGGCTGACTGAAGCGCACCACCGTCCTGCTGCCGCCGTTGCGGATCGTGAAGCCGACCAACCGGAAGCCGCCCAATTCCAGTTCCGCATGGACCGCATCCAGTTGAACATTCAGGTTCAGATCGACTGACGGCGAGAAGACGACGTTGGCAGCCTGGTCGAGATGCTTCGCCTTGGAGACTCGCAGGCCCGCCCCTCCGATGCTTTGTAAGCCCAGCGTGACTTCCCCGGTGACCGCCAGATAGGTGCTTTGCGGCTTGAAGCGGTCGCTGTCGTAGATCACCTCTAGGTGATACAACGTGCTGGCACCGCCCGGCGCCAGACGCAACGAACCCGCCGCCAACTCCACGGTGGCCGCAAGCTGGGCTTCACCATGGACCTGCCGGGCCGCGCTGTACGAGCGCATCGTCTGGGCATGCGCCAAGCCCGCCCCCATGATCAGGGCGAGCAGGACGCCACACGAGCGGTTGATCATACCGGTGGTGGTGTAGGTCTGTTCGGCGGTGGTCGTTTCGCCGCCGGCACTCCGAATTGTGGCGTAGCCCACAAGTACTCGTCCGTCATTGCCTCCGGGGGCAGGAGCCGTCCGGCAAACCCCTCACGCAATCCGGCACGGCTCAGCAGGGCGGCCCCGAATCCGGCGGTTCCTAGAAGCCAGGTCACCAACATGGCGATGCTTTTGATCACATCTCCCGCAATCGGAACCCAGCCAAAGACGACCCACCCTCCCCACAAGGCGAACATCCCCACCAGCCCCACCAGGAGGAAGCGGTAACTGTTGGGGGAGCCCACCAATTCGCCGGCGGCCATCCGGCGCCTGGTGTAGGTCTCTCCCATGGCGTGGGCGACGGCAAGGATACCGCCGACCACGGCCAGGATAGTCAGAAGCGCGTAGACGATGACCGCGAAAGGCAACAGCAGGATGCCGGCCACGCTCAGCACCAAGCCGACGACGATCATCCCGAAGGTCGGGAGCATCAACACCTGCCCGATGAGGCCGACCACGAACGACCGGCCGAAAGAATGGGAGATCGTATCCGACACGACTTCGAGGTTCGGCCGGGCGAAGAGGACCAGTCCGAATCCCAAGAGGGACAGGGAAAGGAACACCCCTGCCAGTCCCGCGGCCTTTTGCAGGGTGGCGACCACGGGCGTCATTGGTTCGCCCGCCGGAGTGGCGAAATCGAGCGGGGGTGCCAGCGAACTCATCGTCCGGATTTCCCCCGTCACCTCGCCACCGAGATCGTGTACGTGCCCGTTGTAGGCCAGCACACTGCCCGAGATCAGAGCGCCCTGGTGAAGGATGATGTCACCGTCCACGGCCACGAGGTTGCCATCCAACTGGCCGTAGACGTCGGCTGTGCCCTTGATGATCAAGTAGTCCCCGCTCAGGCGTTCGTTGGATCCCACACTGAAGGCACCCAGTTGGGCCTGTCCGCCGACCACCGTGAGCCGAAGATCAGGTCCGGCCTGCATGGAGGCCTGGAAGAGTACCGGCTCGATGGCGTCGAGATCGTCGAGGTTGCCGAGGTTGACGCTGAGCCCCTGCGGTCCAGCCTCACGTACCGCCTGTGGCTGGATGGGCGGGTTTTCGCCCGGGGCCTGGGTCGCGGTGCTGAAGAGACTGGGGAGGAGCGATATGGCGGTGTCGAAGGGTCGAGTGCCTGTCGTGGCACTCGCCCGCTCGGGGGTGGCCGTCAGGAGCGCGGCCACCACCCCAAGCACGATGCTAGAATTGCCCATGGGCCACCCGCTGAGCTGGAAGTGCCATGAGGCGCTTCAGCGCGAGGATACCCCCCACGTATAGAAGCGACGCGAAGGCTGAGAACGACGCCAGACGAGCCGGCGACCCGAACATGCTGCGGGCGTCCCCATACCACGGTTGCTCCACGAGGTTTGATACAAAGGCCTGAAGCCCGAGCCAGAACCAGGTGACAGCCTCCCCGGCGACGCTCGATCCGATCGCGGTGAGGGTGTCCTGGTTGGCCAGGCTCCACAGGATGCTGCCGCCCATCCCAACGATCAGCAGGGCGGCGGCGGAGGTCGCCAGGACCAGCGACCGGCGGCTGCCCATGAGCCGGCTGCGGATGCTTCGGACCGCTCGCAAGGCGAACGGATCCGGCATGATCACGCGAGCCAGGACCGCGTCTTCGAACTGTGCCGACGGGCTGAACCGTGGCATCCCGTTCAGCAACCCGACGAGCTCCCGCTCCGCCTCTAGAAGATCCTGACACGAGGTGCAGGATTCCAGATGCAGTACCGCCTGGTTCGCGAGGCTCCCTTCGAGCGCCGCGTCCAGATCATCCGGGGTCAGGTGTTCACGTGGTTCACTCATGGCAGTCATTCCTACGTGGAGGATTTGGTGAAAGTTTCACTGACGGAGGTGGTCCAACAACTTCCGTAACTCGTTGCGGGCTCTATGGATATAGGTCTTGACGGTTCCCAGCGGCAGGTCGAGCATTTCGGCGATTTCCTCGTAGGGCCGCCCCTCGACATGGCGCAAGAGAATGCACGATTGGTATTCGGGTCTCAGGTGGCTGATCGCTTCCTCGATCATGCCCCCCAGCTCGCGCGCTTCGACGTAGGCCAGGGGGCCTGAATCTCGCGAGGTGATCTGCAGCGCCGTCGCTTCCATTGCCTCGGGTGTACGGGCATGCGGCGAGCCCTCGATGGACAACGTCTTCAGTTCGCGCCGCCGCAAGTGGTCGATGGCGGCGTTGTTGGCGATCTTGAAAATCCACGAGGAAAACTTGAACTCGGGCCGGTAGGAATCGATGGCGTTCAGGGCCTTGACGAAGGTCTCCTGCGACAAGTCCTCCGCCAGTTCGCGGTCGCGTACCATCCGGTAGATCAGGGAAAAAATCGGTCTCTCGTACCGGCGGACCAATTCCCGATAGGCAACCTCACGTCCGGCCCGCGCCTCCAGGACGACATCCTGATCGGTCGCGTCGGAGAAGTCCGGCCGTTTCTCAGCCACCGGGCCCGCTCCAGCTTGCGAGAGGCGAAGACCAAGGGGTACATTGGGCGCCTATGTTTGGGTCGGACAGGAAGTTACCGGTATCGGGGGGTGCCGAGAAGCGCTCGTACGTGCATAGTATGTTCAGCGCGATCGCGCCGCGGTACGACTTGCTCAACCATGTACTGAGCTTCAACCTGGATCGTCTCTGGCGTCGTCGCACGGTCCGCCTACTCGGCTGGGAACGAACGCCGGGTGGGATGTACCTGGACCTGTGTGCCGGGACGCTGGATCTGGCTGTCGCCCTGGCACGCCATCCCGAGTTCACCGGAACGGTGGTGGGCGCCGACTTCGTCATGCGGATGCTGCAACTCGGCCGTCAAAAATCGTCCCAAGTCGTCCCCCTGAATGCCGATGCTTTGGTGCTACCGTTCCCTGATGAAACATTCGATGGCGCCACGGTCGGCTTCGGGGTCCGTAACCTGACCGATCTGGCTCAGGGATTCCGCGAGGTGGCCCGTGTGCTCAAGCCCGGTGCCCGGTACGTTGTGCTGGAACTCAGCACACCCCAGGACCAACCGCTCAGGGGAACTTATTTGCTGTACTTCCGACACCTGTTGCCGCTAATCGGGCGTGCCGTGTCGAAACATACGAACGCCTATTCCTGGTTGCCAGCGTCGGTACTGGCGTTCCCTGAGCCGGATGCGCTCAGCGAGGTCATGGAGGCCTCGGGCTTTGACCGGGTCTCCCACGACTTGCTGTTCGGCGGTGCCTGCGCGATCCACGTCGGCACCAAATCCTGACCTTCCCGTTCACGAGCTAACGATAATGCCCTTGAACACCCTGCTGGAATACATAGACGCCATCGAGGCGGCCGGAGAACTGGTGCGGATCCGAGAGCCGGTCCGGGCCAAGTTGGAAATCGCAGAGATCGCCGACCGGGTCATGAAGAGCCCCGAGGGCGGTCCCGCCCTCTTGTTCGAGCGAGTGGTGCTGGACGACGGTCAGGAGAGCCCGATTCCCGTGGCCATCAATCTATACGGCTCGATGAAACGGATGTGCCTGGGCCTGGGGACGGACGAACTCGACGCCGTGGGGGACCGCATCACCGAATTGATCAACCCGAAGATTCCGCGCGGCATCATGGGCAAGTTGTCGATGGTTCCCAAGCTCGCGGAAGTGGCTAAGTACCCGCCCCGGACGCGCAAAGGGCGGGCGCCCTGCCAGGAAGTCATCCTCGAGGGGGCCGACTGCGACATGACCCGACTGCCGGTGCTCACTACCTGGCCCGGCGACGGGGGACCGTACCTCACTCTGCCTATGGTCATCACCGACGACCCCGTGCGGGGCATCCGGAACGTGGGCATGTACCGGGTGCAGGTATTGGGGCCGAGAAGCCTGGCCATGCACTGGCAACGGCACAAGGTGGGTGCGGCGCACTGGCGTGAGATGGCGGCCGGGGGGGGCGGGGAGCGCATGCCCGTGGTCATCGCCATGGGCGGCGATCCCGCGAGCATCTACGCCGCTTCGGCGCCGCTCCCGCCGACGATCGACGAATTCATCTTCGCTGGTTTTCTGCGGAAAGCTCCGGTTGAGCTGGTAAAGGCCAAGACCTGCGACCTCGAGGTGCCGGCCGAGGCCGATATCGTGATCGAAGGCTATATCGACCTCTCCGAGGATCTCGTGTTGGAGGGTCCTTTCGGTGATCACACCGGCTTCTACGCGCTGCCGGATTACTACCCCCAGGTTCACGTCACGGCCATCACCAGGAGATCCGAACCGATCTTCCCCGCTACGCTCGTGGGCCGGCCTCCGATGGAAGACTACTACATGGGGCACGCCACCGAACGCATCTTCCTCCCGCTGCTCCGGCTGACGGTGCCGGAGATCGTGGACTACCACATGCCGGCGCCCGGCATCTTCCACAACCTCGTGTTCGTCGCCATCGACAAGCAATACCCGGGGCACGCATACAAGGTCATGAACGCGTTGTGGGGTCAGGGACTCATGTCGCTTGCCAAGGTGATCATCGTCGTCGATCGGGACGTGAACGTTCAGGATCCCGACGAAGCGTGGTGGATCGCCCTCAACAACATCGACCCCGAACGAGACGTCCGGTTCACCATGGGGCCGATCGATGTCCTCGACCATGCCAGTCGCGAGTTCACCTATGGGAGCAAGATGGGCATCGACGGAACCAGAAAATGGAAGGACGAGGGATTCCATCGTGAGTGGCCCGAGCTCATCACGATGGACGAGGCGACCAAGGCCCGCATCGACGCACTGTGGCCTTCCCTCGGCATCGATTTGCCATGACCGACCCAGCGGTTCGAGAAGGGCAGACGTTCGACGGATCGTCGCTGCTAGTTCGCTATGTCAATTTCGTCAAACTGCCGCATACGCTTTTTGCACTGCCGTTTGCCTTGGTGGGGGTGCTGGCTGCGTCGATGGTCCAACCGGTCACGTGGAGCATCGTGGCGCTCGTCGCCGTGGCCTTCACCGCGGCCCGCTGGGTGGCGATGGGGTTCAATCGGATCGCGGATCGCGGGTTTGATGCCAAGAACCCACGGACCGCTACCCGCGAACTGCCACGCGGCGCCCTGACCCTGACCCAAGCCTGGGTGTCAGTCGCCGTTGCCGCGACGCTGTTCGTCGCCGTCGCCGCGTTGCTCAACCCGCTGTGCCTCGCTCTGAGCCCCGTGGCCCTCGCGTGGATCCTCCTCTACAGTCTCACCAAGCGCTTCACCTGGTGGCCCCATCTGTGGCTCGGGATGAGCCTCGCCATCGCGCCTGTCGGCGGGTACCTTGCCGTGACCGGGCAGTGGAGCCACCCATGGTGGGTCCTCGCGGCCATTACGGTGGCCGTGTCCACGTGGGTGGCCGGTTTCGATATCTTCTACGCCCTGCCGGACGCGGATTTCGATCGTGAGACCGGCCTCAAGAGTGCCGTGGTCCGTTTTGGGGAACGTCGCAGCATTCTGCTGGCCAAGGTACTGCATGGCGTCACCATCCCGGCATTGGTGCTCTTCGGGGTCGGTGCCGGCTTCGGCTGGTGGTACTACGGGGGAGTGGCTGTCGCGGCCGGTATTCTGGGATACGAGCACCACCTGGTACGCCCCGGCGATCACAGCCGGCTGGATGCCGCCTTCTTCACGATGAACGGAGTGATGTCGATTGTCGTGTTCGCTTTCGCCCTGGTCGACCGGCTTGTCTAGAGAAGCTGGGAGCTGGCAGCTGGGAGCTGTTGAGACCGTCCCGGGCTTTGGAAGCGGTGACACCGCCGGCGGCTCACGATGACCGATGCTCCGGTCGTTCTCGCCATCACCGGAGCCTCGGGAGCGCCATACGCGGTCCGGCTGCTCGAGGTGCTGGCCACGAGCCAGGTGCCGACGTGGCTGGTGATTTCTTCGCACGGCTACCGGCTGCTCGAGGCCGAGTGCGGCATCAGCGGACTCGACGAGTTGCGCGCCGCCACCGGCGGGGTGTGGTCGCAGGTTACTGTCTTCCCCAATGACGATCGCGGGGCACTGCCGGCGTCGGGTTCGTGCCGCTCGTCCGGAATGGTCGTAT
>JAZFYL010000206.1:0-6345 GCA_036443495.1 Gemmatimonadales bacterium
TAGTTCATCGCGTCGCGCACCCGGTTCTTGCGATTGTGGATCTCTGCTTCGACGGTTCCCAGCAGGTCGATGAAGTAGTCGTTGGGCAGGTCGTCGTCCCTGGCCATCGAGGTCGCCACCAGCCACCCGGTCCGCCCGGTCCATTCCCCGGCGCTCTTCATCCATTGCTCCGCTTTCTTGCGGCGATGCGGGGTCCGCGCCACGAGCGAGGCGAAGGCGCCGGTCAGGACGTAGTTGTCCAGCTCCCTGGCCCAGGCGTTGAGCTGGCCCAGCGTCATGGCCGACGGGTCGGCCACCATGGTCGCCAAGACCCGAGCGTCGTGGTTGCCGGAGTCCCATAAGGCGACGGCAATCTCCTGATCCTGCTTGATGGCTTTCTGGAGCTTCCCCAGATTGGCGTAACTGACGCCGAACATGGCGGGACCTACGCCGTGCCGGGCGTAGACCTTTCTGTTCTGGGCCGTTCCCATCCGCTCGAGGTCGGCGAGGACGGATCTGGCTGTCGCGGTGGCAGTCGGCATATGATCGGTCTCCCTGGTCGGGCCTAATCGGTTACGGACACTTCGTGCGCATCCAGCATGAGCTCGAGGGGACTCCCATGGGACAGCCCCTCGATGAAAGGCGCAATGATCTCCACCACTGTCGGCGGGTGGAAGTGATCGGGCTTGGTCTCCGGATGAGGGTAATACACGTACCCGTCCACCTGGACGTCTGCGGCAAGGACCCGGCAGGGCGAAAACGAAAACGTTTCGGCTGGAATCTCGGAAGACCAGCGGACTTCCGGAAACGAGTGCCGCGGCCGCACCATCGTCCATAGCCTCGGCGCAATCGACACGTTCAGGGTGCCGGGAAAGCAATGGGCCAGATCGAGGCCCCGCGCCCGGAAATGCGGCAGCTGGGCCGCAACCGTGCCGCGTCCGGGATCACCGCCGCTCTCACCGGACGCGACACCGTAACCCACGCACACCACCCCGGGTATCCTGATCCACCTGGCCGGCATTTGCCCCTCGTCGCTGATCAGGCAACTTACAGCGTGGATTCCACCTCCGTGAGCCATGGCCAGACTTCGTGACATAGACACCGCGAACCGGGTGCAGCTCCTTCAGGCGACCGCGTGGGCGGTTTGTGTCGGGGCGGTCCTGAGCATCCCCGTAGCAGCCCTTCTTCACGCCCGGTGGGGCTGGCCTGTTTGGCTGGCCGGCCTGGTTGCGTTCGTGATCTTTGCCGGCGCCATTTTCGGCGTATCGGTGACGGTCATCGGGACCGCCGGGCTCGCCGCGGGTACTATTCACAACCCGAGCGGCAAGGCCACCCCCTACCGGCAGGACTATTCCCGAGCCGCGTCGCTGGCGATCCGGGGCGACTACGAAGAGGCCGTCGTGGCGTACCGGGATCACATCACCGAGCGACCGGATGACCTCGAACCGTACCTCCGACTCGCCCGGCTGTTGCGCGACCAACTCGGTCGCTACCAGGACGCCGCCGACTGGTTCAAGGCCGGCCGGAGTGCGGCTCGGATTACCTCCCGGCAGGAAGTACTCATCACCCGCGAACTCATCGAACTCGCCACGGACAAGCTGCGCGATCCCGTCCAGGCGGCGCCGGAACTGGCCCGCCTGATCCAGCGGTTCCCGGGCTCCCCGGAAGCCAAGTGGGCCCGGACCGAACTGCATGAAGTCAGGCGACTGATCGGCAAGTCATGACCCACAAACCCGGCGCGGAGATCTCCAACTTCGGTGGGAACGTTCGGTTCCGTCCGAAATTCTTCTATGCTCCCCGCACCGAAGCCGAGGTACTCGACATTCTCGATCGCCATCGATCGGGGACGATCCGGGTGTTCGGCGCCCGGCACTCGTGGAACCCGGGCATCGTCTCCGAGGACGTGAGCGTCGATCTCCGGTTTCTCGACCGGGTCGAGACGACCACCGACGATGAGAGCCGGACGTGGGCCACGGTGGGTGGCGGGTGCCCGCTGAAAGTCCTATTGCAGGAATTGCGAGCGCAGGCCGACGTAACGCTGCCTTCGATGGGTCTGATCACAGAACAGTCGATCGCGGGAGCGATTTCGACGGGGACCCACGGATCGGGACGGCACAGTCTGTCCCATTACATGGAGGAGGTTCGGATCGCAGCCTACGATCCCGATACCGGGACGGCCGTGATCCACACATTCTCCGGAGGACCGGAGCTGCGTGCGGCGCGTTGCGCCATCGGTTGCCTGGGCATCATCGTGTCCGTGCGATTCGCCTGCGTCCCGCGCTACGTCATTGCCGAACGACTCGGCCCCCGTGACGATCTGGACCAGATCCTGGACCGGGTCGGGGAGTTCCCGCTCCAGCAGTTCTACCTCATCCCTCACCTCTGGAGTTGGTACAGCCAGGAACGCCGGGTGCCAGACGGGCCGGCCCGCCGCAGGCGCAGTGCGTGGGCAATTCTGTATCGGTGGTACTGGCTGGCGTGGCTGGACGTGAGTTTTCACCTGCTGCTCAAGCTGCTGACCTCGGTTTTTCGCCGGCAGGGGCTGGTCATCGGCTTCTACCGCACCTGGTTCCCCAAACTCATCCTTCCGCTGGGTCCGGTCGCGGACTGGAGCGAGGACCAGCTCGTCATGGAGCATGAGCTGTTCCGGCATGTGGAGATCGAGCTGTTCGTGCCGGCATCGCGTGTCAAGGCAGCCGCGCGCTACGTCCAGGAGGTCCTCGAGGCGTTCGCCGGCACGACCGAGACCATCTCAGCCGAGTTGGGTGATCAGCTCGAAGCCATCGGTTGGCGATCGGCGCTGGAAGAGTCAATGGGAACCTTCACACATCATTACCCCATCTGCTTCCGCCTGGTGCTCCCCGATGACACGATGCTGTCGATGGCCGGCGGTACCGTCGAGCCTTACTACGCGATCAGTTTCATTAGCTACACCCTGCCGCTCGAACCGTTCGAAACAGCAGCCACCTTCCTGGCGCAGACCATGGCGGTTCTGGTCGATGCACGACCCCACTGGGGGAAGTATTTTCCACTGACAGGGGACACGGTCCAGGCGCTCTATCCCGAGTTGAGCGAGTTTCAGGCCTTGTGCCAGCGGGTCGATCCGGCCGGTGTCTTTCGGAACCCATTCGTGGAGCGCGCCCTCGGATTCGCACCATCGACCACCAGGAGTCCAACACCATGACGGACGTGGGCCGCCCTTCCAAACGCGCCGGAAAAGCCGACCCCCATCGAGGGGTCAAGGTGCTGCACGACCCCGTACGGAACAAAGGGACGGCCTTCACCGAGGCCGAGCGGGAGGCGCTCGGCCTGCGAGGCCTGTTGCCCCCCGCGGTCCTGACGCAGGACGTGCAAGTCGACCGCGTGCTACAGGATCTCCACCGCAAGAACAACGATCTCGAGCGGTACATGGCCCTCAGCGCGCTTCAGGATCGCAATGAAGTCCTGTTCTATCGCGTGCTGGTCGATCACCTGGAAGAAATGATGCCCCTGGTGTACACCCCGACGGTGGGTGAGGCATGCCAGGAATATGGCGCCATCTTTCGCCGGCCCCGCGGGCTGTTCATTTCCGCCGAAGACCGGGGACGCATCGCCGAGTTGTTGGGGCATTGGCCCCACGCGGACGTCCGGATCATCGTGGTCACCGACGGCGAGCGGATCCTCGGGCTCGGAGATCTAGGCGCGTATGGCATGGGCATCCCGGTGGGCAAGTTGTCTCTCTATACGGGGTGTGCCGGCATCCACCCCACGCACTGCCTGCCGATAACGCTCGATGTCGGCACCAACAACGAAGCCTTGCTCGGCGATCCGCTATACATCGGCCTGCGGCACCGTCGCATCACCGGCCAAGCCTACGAAGACCTCGTCCAGGAGTTCTTCGACGCCGTAGAGCAGACGTTCCCCCGGGCGGTGATCCAACTGGAGGACTTCGCCACGCGCAACGCCTTCGGGCTGCTCGAGCACTATCGAGACCGGGCCTGCACCTTCGACGATGACATCCAGGGGACGGCGGCGGTCGCGGTTGCCGGCATCTACTCGGCGCTCCGGATCACCAAGGGAAGTCTCCGCGACGGGCGGTTCCTGTTCCTGGGGGCGGGCGAGGCCGGGATTGGCATCGGCCACCTTCTGGTGGCCGCGCTCGAGAATGAAGGCATGAGCGAGTCCGAGGCGAAGGAACGCTGCTGGTTCCTGGATTCCAAGGGTCTCGTCGTCCGCAGCCGGACCGACCTGGCACCCCACAAGGTGCCGTTCGCCCTCGACCATGCACCACTCACAGGGCTGGTCAACGCGATCGACGCCCTCGAGCCGACGGCACTCATCGGAGTATCCGGTGTGGCGGGGAGCTTCGGGCAAGACGTGGTGGAGCGCATGGCCGAACACAACGAGCGCCCCATCATCTTCGCCCTATCGAATCCGACGTCCCAGTCCGAATGCACCGCGGAGCAGGCCTACCGCTGGTCCGGCGGGCGGGCGGTTTTCGCCAGCGGCAGCCCTTTCGATCCGGTCGAATTCGAGGGCCGCCGGTTCGTTCCCGGTCAGGGCAACAACGTGTATATCTTTCCGGGTGTCGGTCTCGGACTCATCGAGTCTCAGGCGCGGCATGTGACGGACGAAATGTTCTTTGCGGCCGCCCGCGTCCTGGCCAACGAGGTGACCGAGGACGACTTGGCGCTGGGCCGGGTATTCCCGCCGCTGACACGGGTCAGGGAAGTCTCGGCGGCGATTGCCGCGGAGGTAGCGCGCATCGCCTGGCGGCGTGGTTTGGCGAGAGCCGAGGAACCGGACGATCTCGAGGCCACCATCCTGGCAGCGATGTTCGAGCCCACCTACACACGGTACGTCGATTAGCCGAAGGTCAGACTCCGAAGCCTTTCCACGAGGTCATCCATGTCGCTCCGGGCCAAGCTCAAAACCCTGCTCACCGCAGGACAGGGCGTGACCCTCGGCCTGCCCGACCTGACGCCGAGTGACGACCCCTTCGTGCTGTTCGGCGAATGGTACCGCGCCGCACAGGAATCGGGCATGCTCCTCCCGGAGACGATGACGCTGGCCACCAGCACGCGTGAGGGCCGGCCGTCGGCCCGCGCGGTTCTGCTCAAGGGTTGGGGTGAAAACGGGTTCGTTTTCTTCACCAACTACGGCAGCCGCAAGAGCCGTGAGCTGGAGGCCAACCCCTACGCCGCCCTCTCGTTCCACTGGCCTATCCTGCAGCGCCAGGTCCGCATCGAAGGACCGGTCGAACGGATCTCCGAGGAGGAATCGGCGGCCTATTTCCGCACTCGCACCCGCGCCAGCCGCATCGGGGCGTGGGCCTCGCGTCAGAGCGAAGTGCTGGAGGATCGCGCGATTCTGGAGGAGAAGGTGCACCAGTACCAGGAACGGTTCGCCGGCGGGGACATCTCGCTGCCGCCCTTCTGGGGCGGTTTCCGCGTCGGGCCGGAATCGATCGAATTCTGGCAGGGACGCCTGAATCGCTTACACGACCGGATCCGCTACCGGCGTGACGGCTCGGGGTGGCAGGTCGAACGGCTGTACCCATAGATTGCTCGAACGCCAACCCGGGAGAGGGGGGGGCATTCTGTCGGCGAAAGAAAAGCTCAACACGGCCGCGCGGTTGATCCTGGAGAGAAGCCTGGCGTCCCTCGAGGCTTCCGGCGACATCACCCTGTCCACGTCGCGAAGCCGGGTGGCCGGGATGCTGGCGGAGGCCCTGGCCGATGCGGATTTGTTCCAGTGGAAGGGCGAAACCGCGATCGCGCTCGAACTGATTTCGAATCGATGGCAACCGGTCGGTACCAACCTGGCCGAAGCCGCCGTCCACGGCGTGCAACTGGGCGGTATCCTGCAGGCGGGGGGGGTGGACGACGTGGTCGACTACCTGCGCGTCGTCGAAGCACAGCACCGTGGCGGGCCCCCCAGGCCCACGCAGGAGTACCGTGCTCTGGCACGCCGCCTCGAATCGGCCTACCGCGAAGTATCGCCCAACCCGAAGATGAGCCCGAGTCGGTCGTCTCTCCCCCCCAGTGCCGGGGCTTGATCCCATCGCTTCATCGTGATCACCCTCCGCGCGGTCGAACTCGGTGACTTGGCTCTCGTCAGAACCATCAATCAGGCGGCGTTCCCTCACGTCAATTCGCAGTCGCTGGCCGATCTGGATTGGTTCCGGGTACGAGCACCTTATTTCAAGGTCGCCGTGCGTCATGACACTCCAGTGGCCTTCCTGATCGCGCTCCTCCCCAATATCGAATACGACAGCCCCAATTTCCAGTGGTTCAAGCGGCATCGGGACCGATTCGTCTATGTGGACCGCATCGTCGTCGCCGAGCCGGGCCGGGGTCTCGGGATAGGCCAGCGACTTTATCGCGA
>JAZFYL010000207.1:0-2003 GCA_036443495.1 Gemmatimonadales bacterium
GCCTCCGGCAGGGCGGCGAACAATTCGCGTATGGGGGTGAACAGACCGGTGTACGTGGCGGGATTGGACCGTGGCGTCCGCCCGATGGGGCTCTGGTCGATGTCGATGACCTTGTCGATCTGGTCCAGCCCCTCGATCCGCGTGTGGACGCCGGGCACGATCTTGGCCCTATAGAAGTGGCGGGCCAGCGCCCGATACAAGATGTCGGTCACCAGACTCGACTTGCCGGAGCCCGACACTCCCGTAACGGCCACGAACATCCCCAAGGGAAAATCGACTGTCAGATCATCCAGGTTGTTTTCGGCGGCGCCGACGATCCGCAACCGGCGTTTGGGGGTCTTGAGACGCCGGGCGGGCGGCACCGGAATCCGTAGTTCCCGTCGCAGGTACCGGGCGGTGAGCGAGGTGGGGTGACCAATCACCTCGGCCACGGTGCCCTCGGCCACCACCTCGCCGCCGAACCGGCCGGCTCGCGGCCCCAGGTCGATGACATGGTCGGCCGCCCTGATGGTGTCTTCGTCGTGTTCGACGACGATCACCGTGTTCCCCAGGTCGCGCAGTTCCGACAGCGTGTCGAGCAGGCGGTTGTTGTCCCGCTGATGAAGCCCGATGCTGGGCTCGTCGAGGATGTACAACACACCAACCAGGCGCGACCCGATCTGGGTGGCCAGACGAATGCGCTGGGCTTCCCCACCCGACAGCGACCCGGCCGACCGGCCCAGTGTCAGGTAGTCCAGCCCCACGTTCCGCAGAAACCGGAGCCGGTCACACACTTCCTTGAGGATGGGGCCCGCGACGTCGGCCTCCAGGCCGCCGCCCCGCCCCCCGTTTGACTTGATCGGTAGGCTGTCGAAGAATCCCAGCGCCCGGTCGATCGACAAATCCACCACGTTGCCGATGCTCTGCCCGTCTACCAACACCGACAGGCTCTCGGGCTTGAGCCGCTTGCCGCCGCAGGTATGACACGGCTGCTCGACCATGAACTCGCTGAGGGACGAGCGGACCGAGTCACTCGACGTCTCGCTGTAACGGCGCTGCACGTTCTCGAGGATGCCCTCCCACTCGCTCTCGAACGACTTCCGTCCCTTGGCGCTGAACTTGAGCGTGCGCCCCGGCAGTCCGTGGAGTAACGCCTGCCGGGCCTCGTCGGAAATCTCACCCCACGGTGAGCCCGGATCGAAGTCGAGCGCCTTGGCCAGCGTCGGCAGTACCACCCGCCGCAGATAACCGTTGGGTTCACCCCAGGGCAGCACCACGCCCTCGAGGATGGAAATCCGCGGATCGGCCAATACCAGATCGGGGCTCACCTCACGCTGGGTACCCAGCCCGTGGCAGTCCGGGCACACGCCAAACGGTGAGTTGAAGGAGAACTGCCTGGGCTCCAACTCGGCCAGTGAGAGACCGCATTGGGGGCACGAGAACCGCTCCGAGAACATCACCGATTCGGAGTCCGCTCCGTTGTGGTAACGAACGACCTCGAGCACCCCCTCGGCCACCTTGAGCGCCGTCTCGACGGAGTCGCTGAGCCTGGAGCGGTCGGTCGGTCGGACGGTAAGGCGGTCGACGACCACGGCGATCGAATGGTTCTGCCGCCGGTTGAGCTTGGGAACGTCGTTCAGGTCGAAGGTGGCACCGTCCACCCGTACCCGTACGAAGCCGCGCTTGCGGATGTCCTCGAACAGGTCCTTGAACTCGCCCTTGCGGCCCTGGACCATCGGGGCGAGAATCTCGATCCGAGTGCCTTCGGGCCATCCGGCCACGGTATCGGCGATTTGACTGGCATTCTGGCGTTCTACCGGGCTGCCGTCGTTGGGGCAGTGGGGCACACCCACACGGGCCCACAGCAACCGCAGATAATCGTACACCTCGGTGACGGTCCCGACGGTCGACCTGGGGTTGTGGCCGGTGGTTTTTTGCTGGATGGAGATGGCCGGCGAAAGTCCTTCAATGGCATCGACATCCGGCTTTTCCATGAGGCCCAGAAATTGCCTCGCATAGGCCGA
>JAZFYL010000208.1:0-3480 GCA_036443495.1 Gemmatimonadales bacterium
ACTGCCGGTGTTTGCGGGTAGCCGGTGGCGGATGGCGGGGAGGAAGATGGATAGCCTTAGCGTCCCCGCGCGCGGCGCACGGCGCACCGATCCACCCGTTTCCCACTCCCCATTCCCTATTCCCTACTCCCTAAGTGCATGACTGACAACGCGGTACCGACTGGCCCTTGCCTGAATGTTGCATAGTGCAACGTAGCCTGCTACATTGTACCTGGAGTGGAGGATCTCCTCCGCTCCGGGAGGTAGCGCCATATGTCACCCGAAGGCCTGGTCCTGCTGGAATCCGGCGCACGTGTCTCGTCGGCCCTCATCATGGGCGTCTTTATCGTGTTTGCCGTGCGGACAGTCGTACACAGCGTGGGGCGGAAGCGGGGAGAACTGGGGGAAGAGCTGGACGTCCTGCGGGAGGTGGTTCAGGATCTGGGGTGGCAGGTGGACCGGCTGCACGACCAGCAGGCCCGGCGTCTCTTGAACCTGGAACAACGACTGGACTTCACGGAGCAGTTGCTCCGGAAGCCAGGCGGGTATGCGGAGCTGCAGCACTAACTGGCGGGAACTGGTAGCTGGTAGCTGGTAGCTGCCGCGTGCTGGAAAACTAGCCACCAGCTACGAGCCACCAGCCACCAGCCATTACGGCGTCAAGTCCGTCGGTCGCTTCTTCAAGAGGAACACCCCCTCGCGCGAGCTGGTCACCACGATGGTGCCGCTCTCGAAGTATGGATAGTTGCTCCAGCTGCCACCGAACCCGGCCTCGTTGTCGCCGAACGGCACCGTATCGAAGAAACCAATTTCGCGCGGGTTCTCCCGATCGCTGATGTCCAGGATGCGCAGTCCGCTGACGTAGTTGGACTGGTACATGTAGTCGCCCTGGACATACAGGTTGTGATCGCTCGACTTGGTCGTGCCAAAATGTTCCTTCACCATGATCGGGTCGTCGAGATCGGTCAGATCCCAGATTAGCGTGCGCGTGCCTTCCATGTCCTGCGACAGCTCGTCGAGCTCGTCGTCCAGGTAGAAGTACTCGTGGTCGTCGGTCAACCATCCCTGGTGCGCATAACCGATGTTGGGATAACTCGCCGCCGCGATGGCGACGGGGTTGTCCTTGTCGGTGACGTCGGCCACGGTGAGGGCGGTCTCGCTGGCGCCGAAACAGATCTCCTTCCCCTGGTAGTCCTCGTCGGGGCCGTGGTAGATGACGCACTGCGCGTCGTGGGTATAGCCGGTGTTGCGGCGGCCGGCATTGGTGTCGCCGAAGCACCCGGCGAAGGTGGGATTGATGGGATCGTGAATGTCGATCATGTGGAACGCGCCGCCGCAGGTCTCCCCGCCGCCGCTGGCCCCCACGGCGTAAGCGTAGCCGGCTCCTTCATTGATGACGATGTTGTGGCTGCTGGCGATACCGTCGTAGTGCGCCGTCTCCTCGAACGTCGCCGGCGTCTCGGTGACGCTCAACAGTTGCCGCAGATCGAACACCTGCATGCCGTGCTCGCCGGACCCGTCGGCCACGATGAAAGCGTGATTCTGATAGACCTTCATGTCGCGCCAGAAGTTGGCGCGGGCGCCCTCATGCATGGGTAGTTCGCCGACGAATACCGGGTTGGTCGGGTCGGTCACTTCCAGGAATACCGTGGCGTCGACTCGGCCCACGATGGCGAACTCCCGCCCCGTCCCCGGGTCGGTCCAGCCCCAGACGTCGTTGACGAACACGCCGCGCTCAGCGCCTAGGTCGCCGGTGGGGATGAATGCCAGCACGTCGACATCGGAACAGCCGAAGACGCCGGCGGTGCCTTCGTCGCAGCGTACCTGCTCGCCGATCATGGCGGCCATACCTTCGGGGTGGTCGATGATGACTCCCTCGGATGTCCAGCTGCCGTCGGCAGATCTGCGGTAGACGTACCCGCTGCCCTGGGCGATGTCCGTGCCGAGGGCGCCGACGACGGCGAGATCGGCGGTGGCCACCAGAGTGCCGCCGAAGAACGCGTTGGGCCCTAGATCCTCCGGCGACAGCGCCTCGACCAACTCCCAGGTTCCGTCATCATCCCGGGCGAAATGATGTACCCGGCCATGCTGCTCGAACCCCGGTTCTCCGACCCAGGCGTCAGTCCCGGTGATGGCGATCGACCGACCGAACGTCCCGCGGGCGGTCGAGTCCGGCATCAATAATCCGGCGGCCGACCACTCGCCGGCATCGTTGCGTGTGAACAGAGCCACCCCTTCCTGATTGGCCCTCGATCCTGGCGCGACGGCCAACAGGCCGTGGGACAACGCCAACCCGGATCCAAACCGAAGCGGCTTGTCCACGTCTGAATGCAACTGTGAGGTCTCGGTCCACGAACCTGACTCTGCGTCCCACCGGAACAGGTATACCTTGCCGCGCCGCTTTTCGGCCCGCGGCGCGCTCACCAGCAGATCGGTGCCGTCGAACGCCAGTACGGATCCGAACCGGTCACGGGCTTGGGTGTCGCTGCCGGTAACGCTGCCGGTCTGCTCCCACGCGCCGTCCCCTGTGCGGGTAAAGACGTACACCGCTCCCGCTGCAGATGCCTGGCGCGGTGCTCCCACGAACAAGGTGTTGCCGTAGACTGCGACCGCCTGGCCGAAGGCCTCGGCCGGTACGCTGTCGTTGGGCGAGGCGGCGATGACCATGCCGGTCTCTCTCCAACCGTCGTCCCCCTTCTCGAACAGATAGACGGCGCCCTCGCCGTCGTTCGCCTCCGGACCCACGACCGCCAGCGTCGCGTCGCCCAGGGCCATGGCCGAGCCGAAGTGATCGCCGACCACCGCATCGGACGCTGCGATCTGACCTACCTCGTGCCAGCCGCCGTTCCCGTCAGGCTGGAAGATGTGGACGCCGCCGGCGCGGTCGGACTTGAGGGGAATGAAGGGCGAGGTGCCGGACCGGCTCACCAGGATTTCATCCTCGCCAATGGCAAGGGCGCTCCCGAAGCCGGTCATGGCGGTCGCCGATGGGCCGACGCTCTGGGCCTGGACGGCGGCGGTCATGGCGAACGGCACGACAGCGGACACAGCGAGAAGACGGAGAGTCGATGACAGGACTGAACGCATGGGGGACCCCGAGGGCATGGGTGGCTGCTGGAAAAGCGCCCCTTTGGGGCACAGACTACAAAAATAGTTGGTGCATCAGGTGTCGCAAAGGCAGCAGTACGGGCTCGCGAGCGGCATTGCCGCCTGTCGGACAGTACTGACGAGAGTACCTGGCACCACGATTCAAGAAATCCCCGCCCATGGCGCACCCCAGTCTCCTTGCCCCTAACCCCAAAATCCGCCATTCTTTAGGCCGTCCAACTCCCAGAGAGACCATGCCGAAGCCAGCCCTCCGCCGCCCTCCGCTCCCCGCCGCTGCCCGCCGCCGGTGAGCGAGTTCCTCGAACGTCTGCGCGGAATCGTAGGCGACCAATACGATATCGAGCGCGAGCTGCCCGGCGGAGGGATGAGCCGGGTGTTCCTGGCGCGCGAGGT
>JAZFYL010000209.1:0-3733 GCA_036443495.1 Gemmatimonadales bacterium
TGTTCTTCGGCGGTGGGGTGACCGGCCTGGATCTAGCCGAGTTGAATGAAGACCTGGCCGAGTACTTCGGCACTGACAAAGGCGCCCTGGTCATGAAGGCGCCCCGCGATTCCACTCTGCCGTTGAAGGGCGGCGACGTAATCGTGGCCATCGACGGGCGCCAGGTTGAATCCCCGTCCCACGCGCTCCGGATTCTCCGGTCCTACAATTCAGGTGAGACGGCCACGCTCGACATAATGCGTCGGCAGCGGCGAATGAGCATCGACTGGACCGTGCCCGAAAGCCACGGGAGAATGTTCTTCCAGCAACGCCACTGGGAGGGAACGCCCAGGTCGAAAGTGAAAAAGGAGTCGAGGGCCTGATAACCAAGAACTGGCGATTGGGAATTGGAACGTGATCGTTTCCAGTTTCCAATCTCCAGTTTCTTTTCCCAATCTCTAGTTTCCGATTGCCGCATACAACTCAAGATACGCCTTCGCCGCCACCGCCCAGCTAAAACGAGCCGCGTGGGCTCGGAGCTTGTCCCCGTAGGACTCGTCGCGCCGAACTGCGGCCATCCCCCGAACGAATACATCCGCCATGTGCTCGGGCTCGTACGAGTCCCAATAGAATCCCAGAGGGCCACCGACCTCGGGGAGGCTGGTGGCCCGCGACATGAACACCGGCTTGCCCTCCCGCATGCCCTCGATGACCGGCAGCCCGAATCCCTCGGTCAAGCTGGGCATGACCACTGCGTCACAGTGTTGGTATAGCCACTGCCGTTCGTCCGCCGTAACCGTGCCCAATGTCACCACCCGATTCGCCACCCCTTCCTTCTGTGCCAGGGACACCATCCGCCGGGCATAGGATCCAGTGTTCCGGCCCGCAATTACCAGACTGATGTCCGGGAGACGCTTCATGAACGGCACCAGGACCGCGAGGTTCTTGCGCGGCACGACGTGACCAATGGAGAACAAGAACGGCCCCTCGGGCACTCCGGCAGGGCGGCTCGGCAAAGAGGCGGGCGCCGACAGGCCATTGGGAATCACCTGCACGGGTTTGTTCCGCAGGTCGAGATGGCGCTCAATTTCCCCGGCCGAGAACGCCGACACAGTCGTGACCACCGCAGCACGATCGACCTTGTGCTGGAGGGATCTGACATGTCCGGCGACTTCCCGCGGTTCGCGCTCACGCAGAAAATTGAGGTCGTGGATCGTCAAAACGACCGGTACCCGCGAGTCGAACGGTAGGTACTTCGCGTCCTGATGTGGCGCGTGCCACACGTCGACCGCGCGATAGCCCCGGATCCCAGCGGGCACCATCGGTCGAACGATCCTCCGCAGCGTTTCCTTCCTGAACGGATGCACATCCACCAACGAAACCCCTGCAGCCCTGAACGGCTCACGGTGTCGGCGCGGCACGAGAAACGCCAGATCGAAACCCGGAGCGCTCGCCTCGATGAGAGAGCGCCCCAAATCAAGCGAAAACTGGCCTAGCCCGCTGTGAGGATCCTTGAGCTTGTCCAGACTGACGAGGACCGTTGGCATGGCGGAAATATAGCAGCAGGCTATATGACCGCCTGTCCGCCTGACCGCCCGTCCGCCTGTTTGCCTCCGTTACGTCACCCGCCTACCGAGTGCAAAGCAAACGCTGCTCCCTGGTCGTCCATGCACTGGACAATCCGGTCTCCGGACGGGCCGGGCACATCCATGGGTCCGTTCAAGACGGTTCCGCCCAGCGCCTTCGCCTTCTCGGCCGCCTCGTCGACGCTCCCGACGATAGTGTAGAGCAACCAGTTGCTAACCGGCACCTCGGCGGGCTTGTTGAACATCCCGCCGAGGGGCGCGTCCACTCCGGAGTTACCATACATCTGGTACGTTCCCATCTCCCCCATGTCCATGGCGTCTTTCTTCTCCCAACCGAACACCGCGGAATAGAAATCGAACGCCGCCTCCCAATCGGTTGTCATCAACTCGTGCCATGAGAAGTCGCCCTTCTCGGGTGGGTTGTCGATGCCCTCGGGAGCGGTTTCCGGGGTGTAGCAGGCGAACATCGCTCCCTGTGGATCTTTCATGACCGCCATGCGACCCACAGTGGGAATCGACATCGGGGCCACCACTTCCTCCCCGCCCAGTTCCTTGATCTGCTCGGCCGTGGCATCGGTATCAGGCGTGGAGACGTAGGCCAGCCAGTGCGGGCGCGCTCCGGCTTGTCGGGCCTCATCGGGGAGCACCATGACACCGCCGACCGGCGTCTCGCCCTTCGTCCACATAGTGTAGGGTCCCGTGTCGTTGTCCCACTCGGTGGTGCCCCAACCAATGAGCTTGGTGTAGAACGCCACCGCGGCTTCTTTGTCACCGGTCATACATTCGTACCACACGAAGCGTCCCCGCGGGATTTCGGCCATAACAACCTCCAGAGTGGGAAGACAGCGGTGGCCGGCTGGGCGCCGGCGTCAAGACGGGCCCTCACCGTACGATGGGACCGCCGTCCACGATTCAACGAACCCCCGCCCGGCAGATTCCGCCAGAAGGCGATCGGAGGCCGGCTCCTTGCTTCCCCGGTATCCAAAGTGGATGTTCCCCAGGACCCCCGAGTGGATGTCCCCCAAGACACCAGCGACGCCACCACACCTCGCATTTCCCGGACACCATGACGCGATCCTTCGGATTCGACCGGCAACTCGTCCTGTACCAGACCGGCGCCCTCCCGGAGGCCGATCGTCCCGTAGTGGCATACGAGCACCTCCGCGAGCGCGCCCAGAACGTCATGACCCGGGAAGCCTTCGACTACCTCGACGGCGGCGCCGGCGGCGGCTTTACCATGAGCGCCAATCGCACGGCCTTCGACCGGTGGCGCATCGTCCCGCGGATGCTCCGTGGCGTGACCCGGCCGGACCTGTCCGTGGAGATTCTAGGCGAGAGGATCCCCTTCCCGGTAATGCTCGCCCCCATCGGCGTCCAGGGGATCATCCACGTTGAGGGCGAACTGGCTACCGCCCGGGGCGCCGCGACACTCGGCATCCCCATCACCTTGAGCACGGCTTCGTCCCGGCCGATGGAACCGGTGGCCGACATCATGGGCAACGTTCCCCACTGGTTCCAGCTCTATTGGAGCAAGAACCACGAGTTCGTCGTCTCACTCCTCGGACGTGCCAAGGCCGCCGGCTTTTCCACTCTGGTGGTAACCCTCGACACTACGCAGATCGGCTGGCGCGACCGCGACCTGGAGAACGCCTATCTCCCATTCTTTCACGGCGAGGGTCTCGGCAACTACCTCAGCGACCCGGTGTTTACCGCGGCGTTGGACCAACCGGCCGATGAGAACCCACGAGCCGCGGTCGAGTATTTCGCCAGCATATTCCACCGCACGGACCTCACCTGGGACGACCTGGCTTTCCTGCGAGAGCACTGGACCGGCCCCATCGTGCTCAAGGGCATCCTGCACGCCGACGACGCCCGGCTCGCCAGTGACCACGGCATGGACGGGGTGATCGTATCCAATCACGGCGGCCGCCAGGTCGATGGTGCCGTGGGAGCCCTCGACGCGCTCCCCGGCGTGGTGGACGCCGTCGGCGAGGACATGACGGTCCTGTTCGACAGCGGCATCCGCCGCGGTGCCGATGTCTTCAAAGCCCTCGCGCTGGGCGCCCAGGCGGTGCTCCTCGGCCGGCCCTACGCCTTCGGCCTGGCCCTGAACGGCGAGCACGGTGCCCGCGACGTCATCCACAACCTCCTGGCCGAACTGGACATGA
>JAZFYL010000210.1:0-2149 GCA_036443495.1 Gemmatimonadales bacterium
CCTGCAGATCGATAACGGTGAGCGAGTTGCCGGGGCCGCCGCGAACGCCATAGTTGGTGATTACGGCGTAGCGCCCGTCGGCCGTCACGGCAATCTCATGTGGCGCCGGCCCGGTTGGCAGGGTAGCCAGGACGGTCTCGCTCTCCAGATCGATGACGGTAGCAGTATTGTCCGCCATGTTGGCGACGACGAGGGTGCCGGTGCCCGCAGTTTGCGCGGCGGCGGCCGTGGAACACATGGTGAGGGCGAGGACTAGGATGACAGCACGCACGAATACCTCGGGGTTCAGGGATAATGTGTTTAGTGCGGTGTGCGGTGAGCTAGTTTCTGATCTCAGGCAACCAACCATGCTCACTTAGTACACTCCGCACTCCGACACGACGGCGGTGAGTCGAGTCCGGTTTCCGCTCGATTGACGTCGGGCGCTGTGGCCAAGATTACCCACGATACCAACTATCGCTACCACTGGGAGTCTCCTCATGCATTGGATCTATCTCTTGGTCGCCGGCATCTTCGAAATCGGTTTCACGACTGCGCTCAAGCTGTCCGACAACTTCACCAAAGCGGCACCGACAATCGGATTTCTCTTACTGGGAGCAATCTCGTTCTATCTCCTCAGCCTCAGCATGAAGAACATCCCCCTGGGCACGGCGTACGCCGTTTGGACTGGCATCGGTGCCTTCGGTACGGCCGTGGTAGGCATCCTGTTCTTCGGTGATCCGGTGTTCTTCTGGCGGATGTTCTTCCTGCTGCTGCTGGTAGCGTCCATTGTGGGTCTCAAGCTGGTGTCCAACGCCTAGGGGGCCCTAGCGTCGTCGTGCGCCGTGGTTCGAGCCAACCGTCGGGTAGCACTGTTGCCCTCGCCGGGCGGGGCCGGTATCCTCCTCAGGAATCGAAGGAACGCGGCCAACCGGAAGCCGGTGCGAACCCGGCGCGGCCCCGCCACTGTGAGAGACTCGCCCGCATGGGCGACCCGACGCACCCGAAGCCACTGGGCCCTATGCCCGGGAAGGCGGGTGGGTCGTCTCGAGCCAGGAGACCGGCCTCGTTCCCGTACCACCACCCTTCGAGGGAAAGGGTCGGGCTGCCTGTCCTTGCCGGGCAACCGATCGCTGCCCCCAGCGAGATGCCCGCGTGACGTTTCGGCTGCGCCTCCTCGCCATCAGCAGTCTGCTCGGTGTATGGGCCTGCTCCGGCGCTGAATCTCCCCACCCACCCCTGTCGGGCGACGGCGCCATAGTCGACGACCTGGGCCGGACAGTGACCGTCGACTCGCCACCCAGCCGCATCGTGGCCCTGGTGCCGTCGGTCACCGATCTCATTCTGGCCCTGGGCGAGAGCGACCGGCTGGTAGCCCGCACCCGCTACGACACCGACCCACGTCTGGCGGCGATTCCCGCCGTGGGCGGCGGACTGGACCCTAGCATCGAAGCCATCATCGGACTGCGGCCCGACCTGGTCATCGCCTGGCCAAGCGCCGATCAGCCGCTCATTGGCCAGCTCGATGCGGCTGGAATAGCTGTGTATGGGGCCGGCAGCCAAAGCATGGAAGACCAGGAACGCCACACCCGCCAAATCGGTCGTCTCTTGGGCATCGAATCAAGAGCCGACTCCCTCTTGGCCCACCTCGACAGCAGTTTTACCGCGCTAGCCACGAGGCTGACCGGTGTCATGGTCGTTTCGGCGCTCTACGTCGCCTGGCACGATCCGCCGATGACCACCGGGCCCGGCACGTTCGTCGACTCGATCATGACCGTGGCCGGCGGGCACAATGTATTCGACGACGCCGAGAGCGACTGGCCGCAGGTCAACATGGAGGAGATCGTCTCGCGCGATCCGGACGTGCTCATTCTCCCGGTGGCCACCACCAGCGATTCCAGTGCCGTCGCCTGGGTGCACCAGACGCCTGGATGGCGTGACTTGCGGGCGGTCCGGACGGGCCGGGTGCTCTTGGTGGATAGCGAGCTCTTCAGCAGGCCGGGACCGCGTATCATCGACGCCGCCACACAGCTCGCTGAATTGCTTCACCCCGGCGTAGCCGGTCCATGACCGGCGCGACGTTTGCCAGGTGGTCCGCACTCACCCTCATCCTGGTGACGACCCTATTGGTGAGCGTGTTCGTGGGAGCTGCCGATTTGTCGCCCGGTGA
>JAZFYL010000211.1:0-4835 GCA_036443495.1 Gemmatimonadales bacterium
AGCGGGTGGTGGGTCACGAATACGCCGATCCGAATATGCGCGATGCCCCATTTCGGGTCCAAACATTCGCGGATCTGGAAGAATTCTTCCGGGCCATCTTCGATTTCATGGAGGCGTTGGGTCGTGGCGGCGACGTGTGGAAGACCCATCACGTCGCTACGATTCGGAAGGTACGGAATCGTCTGATGAACATCAGCACACGCAGCAAGGGCCTGGTGATCGACGATGGTAGCGTCAGCGATCTCCCTTGGGGAGATTTCCAGGACCGCGGAGCCCTGGTCATCGATGTAGCCGGACTCGATCCACTGGCGCAGGATCTCGTCTTTGCCCGTGTGGTTTCGAAACTGCGGGAACACCTCGAGCGACGCGATCTCGGGGTCGATCACGTGGTCGTGTTTGTGGATGAGCTGAACAAGTACGCCCCGGCGGACGGACCGGAGACCTATGTCCGCAAGATGCTGCTGGATCTCTCGGAGCGGGGACGCTACCTCGGTCTCGTGTTGTTTTCCGCTCAACAGTTCCGTTCGCAGGTCCATCGACGGGTGGTGGGGAATGCGGGGACCGCCATGTTCGGCCGGATGGACACCGACGAGTTGGCCACCCCGGGCTACAGCACCCTGTCGCCGGCGACGAAAATCAAGCTCGCGACCATGCCCAAGGGCGAGTTGATGATACGCCATCCCCACTTCACCCAGCCGATCTTCGTGCGCTTCCCCCGGCCGGCGGTGCTGACCGGTCGCGAGGGTGTGGAGCGGTTCCCGCCGTCGCCTGATGTTCCGTTCGCCCAGGCGGTGGGGCGGCAGCTCCGCCAACTGGGCGCTTCCGTGACGGACGATGCCGTCGCGGAGCGGATCGATGGTCGCCGGGACACGGATGTACGGCAAGCCGTGCATGCGACGCGACGAGCCCGGCCCGACGATGCATGGGCGTTCTTTCTTGCCTGTCTGGGTCGTGTCATTCCGGCCGAAGTGCCGGCCACCCGGCGACCTATTCCTTCGGTCATGCGTCATGACGACCCCTATGCTCCTTAGGCTCGGTTGCCGGTGCCTGGAGGCGATGCACAAACCGTGAAACTTGCCCATCTCGCTGACGTTCATCTCGGCTTTCGCCAATACAACCGGCACACCACCGGTGGTATCAACCAGCGTGAAGCCGATGTCGCCAACGCCTTCCGCGGCACGGTCGACTCGCTGCTGGTCGCCCAGCCGGATGTAGTACTCATCGTGGGTGATTTCTTCCATTCGGTACGGCCCACCAACCAGGCCATCATTTTTGCTTTTCAACAGCTGCAGCGCATTCGCGAGTCGTTGCCGCATACGCCCATCATTCTGATGGCCGGGAACCACGATACCCCCCGTTCGCGCGAAACCGGAGAGATCATCTCCCTGTTTCGCGCGCTCGATGTCGAGGTTGTCGCCACCGATGCCCGGCGACTGGTCTATCCTGATCTCGACCTGTCGATTCTGGCCGTGCCCCACCAGGCCCTGGTCGGCGATGCCCGCCCCGATCTGCGCCCTGAGGGCAAGGCGAGTTTTGAAGTTCTGGCCATGCATGCCGAAATCGACGGGACGTTCCCTTCGCATCGTGACGTGTTGGAGTACGGGGGGGCACTGGTCAAGCCTGCGGACCTCGACCCCTCGGCGTGGACGTATGTTGCGCTGGGCCACTACCATGTCCAGGCCCAGCTGGCTCCCAACATGTGGTATTGCGGGGCCCTGGAATACACCACCACCAACCCATGGGGAGAATTGAGGGACGAAGCCGAGCGGGGCCTCGTGGGCAAAGGGTGGCTTCTGGTGGATCTCGAGACTGGGGAAGTCGGCCGTCGCCCGGTGCCTCTCACCCGGCGGTTCATCGATTTGCCTTCCATCGAAGGGGCCGACTTGTCGGCGGCGGAACTGGACCGCCTGATCGGGGATCGGGCCCAGGCACTGGCTGATGGCCTTACCGGTCACGTCATACGCCAGGTCGTGTATGACATCCCGCGGCATGTGGGACGTGATTTGAACCACACCGCGATTCGCGCGTACAAGGCTGAAGCGCTGCACTATCAACTTGATCTGCGTCGCCCGGAGGCACGCCATGCGGTCGGAGTCGGAGCGCCGGGACGCCGCCAGACCCTGCCCGAGGTTGTCACCGAATATCTCGGCAAGCGACCATTGCCCGAAGCGATTGACCGCGAGCGCTTCGTCCGGACCGGCAACGAGCTGATCGCGTCGGTTGGACACGATCCGGTAGAGGCCTAGGTGCAGATTCTCCGTCTCCGGCTGCAGAATTTCCGGCAGCACGAAAACACCGAGATCGAGTTCGGAGCCGGGCTGACCGGAATCATCGGTCCCAACGGCGCCGGTAAGTCGACGCTGCTCGAGGCAATCGCGTTCGCGCTCTACGGTACTCCAGCTGCACGGGGCACCCGCGATTCCATACGGCGCCGCGGAGCCCCGCCACGATCCCCGGTACGGGTGGAGTTGGAATTCACGCTGGGGCCGCACCGCTACCAGGTGAATCGCGGGCTCAATCTGGCGGAGTTGTATCTCGATGGTGATCCTTCACCGCTCGCCAACAGCCTCGGTGCCGTGACCGACAAGGTCACCCGGCTCCTGGGCATGACGCGCGAAGAATTCTTCAACACCTACTTCACCAGCCAGAAGGAACTGGCGGTGATGGCGGCCATGTCGGCGCCGGAGCGCGCGCGTTTCCTGTCTCGAGTCCTGGGGTATGAACGCCTGCGACTGGCACAGGACCAACTACGGATCACCCGCTCCGCGCTCAAGTCCAAGCTGGACACTCTGCGGCACAACATGATTGACCTCGCCGACCTGGAAGCGGAGCAGAACCAGGCCGAGCACCGGCAACAGGTCGCCAGTGAAAGTGAGGCCGAGGGTAAGGCCGTGCTCGACAGGGCCGTGGTAGCCCTGGAACGGTCCGAGCCGGAGTGGGAGCGCTTACAGCAACTGCGCGAACGGGTGGTGTCCACTGACAGTGAACGCAAGCTGGCGGAGCACAAGGCGAATACGTCCCGGGAACGCTTCACCTCGTTGGATCGCCGGCTGGCTGAGGCCCTGAGTTCCAAAGACCAGATCAAGACGCTTGCCGAGCAGCTCGAACCGTTGCCGGCCCTGCAGCAGGAGCTGGCCGCGCTGGATCGCCAGGCTGAGGCGCACGCAGCGCGCACGGGCTTCCTGGCCCAGGCCGACGAGGTCCGCCGAACGCTGGCGTCGGTGAACGAGCGCCTGGCGCAAATCCCGGATGACAAGGCGGTCCAGGCCCCACGCGCGGTGGCCAAGCAGGCCTCCGAAGCTCACAGGGTGACAGTGGCCCGAGCCGAGGAACAGCGAACCGTTTGGGTACGTGACGCCCAGGATGCCCAAACGAAGCGGTCCACGCTCGGCGACCAATACCGCGACTTGCGCGCTCAGCGCGACCGAATGCTCGCCGCTGGGGCCGAAGGCGACTGTCCCACCTGCGGTCGCGCCCTGGGGGCGGATTTCGAGGCCGTCGTGGAACTGCTGGACCGGCAGCTGCAGGATGTCGAGTTCAACGGAAATTTCTACAAGCAGCGAATCGAGCAGCTCAAGAGCGAGCCGACGGAACTGGTGGAGACAGACCGGGATCGGAACGCACGAGAACGCGCCGCAGGTGAGGCCGAACTCGATCTCCGGCGGTTGCAGGACCTCCTCAAGAAGCGGCCCAATCTGGTGCACGAATGCAAGGCGGCGGAGGAGCGGCTGGAGCAGCTCCAAACCCATCTCGCCGAATCGGCCGGGGCATACGACGAGGTCCGACACCGGGAGGTGCGTCAGCAGATCGAATCGTTGGAACCTGTAGCCTTGCAGGTCGAGCGGTTCCGGGCGTTGTCGGAGCAGGCGGAGGGGCTGGTGGGGGAAGCGGAACAGGCCGAGAAAGAGCTGTCGCAGCACGAACAAACGGCAGCGGAGTTGGCCCGCCAACTGGCCGATCTCGGGTTCACCGACGAGGCTTTCACCGCCGCCCGGGAGGTTGCCGAAGTTGACCGGCGGCGGAAGCATGAGGCCGAGAAGCTGGTAATACAGGCTCAAGCGGAAGTAGCCGCCGCGGGAGAAGCCGTGGCCGCGGTCGAGCGACGCATGGCCGAATGCGCGAGGATGGAGCGAGACATTGCTATCGCGCACACCGATCTCACCCTCCATCAGGAACTCGACCGTGCGTTCACCGACCTGCGGACAGACCTGAACGCCGCCCTTCGCCCTGAGTTGTCAGACTTGGCCTCGGCTTTCATTCGCGACCTCACCAATGACCGCTACTCCGACCTCGAACTGGACGAGGACTACATGGCCGTTCTCATGGAGGATGGCCAACCCAAGCCGGTCGTGTCGGGCGGGGAGGAAGACGTGGCTAATCTGGCGCTCCGACTCGCCATCAGTCAGATGATCGCGGAGCGGGCCGGACAACCTCTGTCGCTACTGGTCCTAGATGAGATCTTCGGCTCGCTGGATGAAGAGCGACGGGGCGCGGTATTGGAGCTGCTCCGGAGTTTGGCGGACCGATTCCCGCAGGTCGTGCTCATTACGCACATCGAGTCCGTTCGGGAAGGGTTCGACCGGGTGATCCGTGTCGAGGTCGACCAGGACCGCGGTGTCTCGATTGTACAGGATGAAGCCATTCCCGAGGATCCCGGTGCCGCTGCGTAGGCCATCGGTCATTGGGCCAGAGGTGGCCCGGTTGAGCGATATCAAGGTCCTGAACTCTGTGTTCTCGGATTCGTTCACCGATCGGTATCGGCGAGACGGTATGGCGGGGGTCCGGGTGCCGCATCTCAATCCACGCGTGTGGCGCTATGCCATCGAAGATGCCGC
>JAZFYL010000212.1:0-5956 GCA_036443495.1 Gemmatimonadales bacterium
TTCCTGGCCGACAGCGAGTCGATCCTCGCGGACGAACTCCGAGACATCGGCCGGTTCGACCGGCGACGCTGTCACCAGTACGCCGTCGACAACTTCTCGGCGGCGCTCATGACCCAGCGTTACCTGGCTCTGTATGAAAGGGTGTTGAACGGCGAGAGCCTGCATGAGGCGGAGCCCATCATGGCGGAGGGTGCAGAAGAGGGATTGTTGCCGATGGGGAGGTAGCTAGGGCTAGAAAGGCTAAGAGGGCTAAGAGGGCTAAGAGGGCTAAGGCGATTGGTGTTGATGGGCCCAAGAATAAGCAAGGAGTAGCTGATGGCCGATCGCTGACAGCCGTGTCAGCGCTGGCGCTGATAGATCATCTTCCTCCCCCACCGCCACGGTACCGCGCCGCCCTGCGGCACGTCCGCCTGATCCACCGTCTGCCAGGTCATGACGAATCGATCGTCGGCGATCTCGGAGAGAATCACGCGGCCGAACTGCACGCTCCCGTCGGTACCGAGGGTGTTGTAGGTCCCCGTATGCAAGTTGGTCAGGATGAGTTGGCCATCGTCCGACGGACCCTGATAGATGTCCAGTAGACCGGTAATATTGTCGATATAGGTGGCGCGGTAGACCCGTTGGAACCGATCCCAGGAGAACGTCGCCTGGTAGGCCCAGCGGTCGAAGCCTTCCGCGCCGATACTGTTTCGGCCCACCGGAAAGCCATCCCCGATCTCCCGGATGAACGCCCCACCGTAGATCGCTTCGAACCGGCCGGACGTCGTGTCCCACGCCTGCCACCGTGGTTCGGCTTCCTCGGCGTCGACCGGCGTGAACAGCTCGATCCGCCACTCACCCGGTAAGAAGGAAAGCGGCGTCATCTCCACCGGCGCCCCCGGCTCGAACCCCGGCGAGTAGTCAAACGCCTGCCCTCCGGCCGAGCGACCGGTCAGCGCAAGCAGCATGGTAAGAGCCGCACTAACCCATTTCATGTGATCTCCTGATGGCTGCCTAGGGCCTTCTGCTTCTGGCGCCTGGCTTATGATCGCGGATAGCTGATTTCCTGAGGTAACGAAACCTCTTCCGTCTCCCGCCGTAATGCCATATATTGCCAACCAATCGGTTTCCGACTGGTCGTTAACCGACCGGTTGTTCAGTAACCCCATGTGTTGGCACACAACGAATTGGATCAGCAATGACCGACAGCCGCGACCCCATCGATTTCATTCCGCTCACGCCGAGGACCTTCCATATCCTCCTGGCGCTGTCTGTGGAACCCCGCAACGGCTACCAGATAATGGGGGCGATCGAGGACCACTCCGAAGGGAAGGTTACCGTCGGACCGGGGACACTGTATGAGGCGCTTCATCGGCTTCGCGAGCGAGGCCTAATCGAAGAACCCTCTGTCGGATCCGAGGTGCGCGACGGCCGCGGCCAGCGGTTCTACCAATGCACCCGCCTCGGCCGGCGGGTGCTGCACGCCGAGGCCGAGCGGCTCGCGGCCGATCTGGAACTGGTCCGTGGCATACAGCTGGGCGATAGCGGGAGCGGGAGTCTCTGATGGCACCCAGCAGTCTGATGGAGCGGCTCGTCGCGCGCTGTTATGGCACCGCGTTGCTGACCTACCCGCCCGATTTCCGCCGCTGGTACGGTGCGGACATGATCGCCGCATTCGAAGCGCACAGCATGCGCCGGCGCACCCGAGGGTTCGCTTCGCAAGTGGCGTTCTGGTTCCGCGCCTTCGGCGAAGTGATTCCGTCCGCCATCCGCGTGCGCCTCGAGGGATCCGGACACCGGCAGCGGTTCGCACCCTCCAACGACCACGACCCACGAACAGCACGAGGAGAGTTCATGAAGTCCGTCTGGCAGGATATGCGTTACGCAGTTCGCACGCTGCGGCGCACGCCACTCATCACCGCAATAGCCCTGGCCACGCTGGCGCTGGGGATCGGCGCCAACACCGCCATCTTCAGCGTCATCAACGGCGTCCTGTTCAATCCCATGAGCGCGCCGGACGCCGAGCGCGTCATGTTCCTCTACGAGGTGCGAGACGGAGGAAGTTTTACATCGATCTCCTACACATCGTTCCTCGAGTACCGCGACCAGGCGACCAGTCTGGAACACGTGGGGGTCATGCGCCCCCAGAGCGTGGCCGTCACTGGTGGCGAGCGCCCTCCCGAACGGATCCGGGGATTGTTCGTGTCGGCAGGCTACCTCGAGGCGCTGGGAGAAGCACCGCTCCTGGGCCGGAATCTCCTCCCGGGCGAAGACGAGCCGGGTGGCGACAGGGTGGCGCTGCTGAGTCACGGCTACTGGCAGAGCCGCTACGGGGGCGCGGACGTGCTGGGTGAAACGATCATCCTCAACAACTACGCCCACACCATCGTGGGCGTCATGCCGTCCGACTTCCGGTTTCCGCTGGACGACACCAGCGCCTGGATTTCTCTGCACACCAATCCGGGCGAACTCGGGCAGTCCTCAAACCTTATGGGTATCGCCCGCCTGGCGTCAGGGGCGACGACCGAACAGGCGAGCGAGGACATGGCCCTGATCGCGGACCGCTTGGCGGAGATCTTCCCTGAGAGGAGCAACCGGTCAGCGGCCGCGATGCCGATGGTCGACCGCTTCACCGGCGACGACGAACAACGGCTGTTCATGATCCTGGTTGCCGCGGTGGCCATGGTGCTCCTGATCGGCGCGGCCAACGTCGCCAACCTGCAATTGGCACGCGCCACCGGACGGGGTCGCGAGATGGCCATTCGGACCGCCATCGGTGGGGACCGCTGGCGGTTGATTCGCCAGTTGCTGACCGAGAACGTACTCCTAGCCATTGCCGGCGGTATCCTCGGCCTGGCGGTCGCGGAAGGCGGCATCCGGCTACTCGAGGCCAACGGTCCCGGCTGGGGCCGACGGTTCGACGTCGGCATGGACCTGACGGTCCTCGGATTCATAGCCGTGGTTTCGCTGGCGACGAGCGTGCTGTTTGGGCTCGCTCCCGCGTTGCGGGCCTCACGAGTCGACCTAACGATCTCATTGCGCGAAGGAAGCCAGGCCCTTGCAACAGGACTGAAAGGCAACCGACTTCGGAGCGGCCTGGTCGTCGCCCAGATGGCCCTCGCCGTCATGCTGCTCATCGGGGCCGGGCTGTTGCTGCGGAGCTTCTCGGCGCTGCAGAACGTGCCCGTCGGATTCGAGCGCGACAACATGTTGACCATGCAGTTCCGGCTTCCGAACAACAAGTATGAGACCGACGAGCAGATCATCGCGTTCTATGACGAAATGCTCGGCCGAGTAGGCGCCCTCCCCGGTGTCCAAACCATCACCTTCGCGCAAGGCATGCCCTTCGCGGGAGACGAAGGACGCTTCCCCTTCCTGAAGGACGGCATCGAACCCGGACTGGACGTCGACGTACCGCTCATATGGTTTAACACGATCAGCCATAACTACTTCGAGGCGATGGGCATTCCACTGCTGGCCGGACGGAGCTTCACCGGCACCGACCAGCTGGATCACACCCCCGTGGCAGTAGTCGGCCAGGGTGTGGTGGACCAGTTCTGGCCCGGCGAAGACGTGCTCGGCCAAACCTTCCGGGTGCGGGGCGACACCATCAACATCACCATCATCGGCGTGGTGGGCGACATCCGGGGCCGAGGGTTGGAGAACGACTGGCAGTCGTTGGTGTACTTCGCCTACACCCAGAACCCGACCCACTTCGCCACCATCGGCGTTCGGGTGCCTTCCGACCCGACGTCGTACACCACCGCCGTGCGCGACGCCATCTGGGCCATCGATGCCGACCAGCCGGTGTGGGAGATCATGACGCAGAACAAACGCATCGGGTACTGGGTCGACTCCCAACGTTTCACTACATCGTTACTGCTCATCTTCTCCGGCGTTGCCCTGGTGCTGGCCGCCATCGGGATCGCCGGCGTGATCGCCTACATGGTCGGGCAACGCATCCACGAAATCGGCATCCGCCTGGCGCTCGGCGCAGCTCAGCCGCGCATCCTGGGCATGGTCATGGGCCAGGGAGCCACGCTACTCGGCCTGGGCCTTGGGGTGGGCATCCTCGGCGCCTTGGCGTTGAGCCGTCTGCTTTCAGGGGTGTTGTTCGGAGTGAGCGCTCTCGACGTCGTGTCGTTCTCGGTCGCGCCCGTGATCCTGGCGGTGGTGGCACTGCTGGCCTGCTACCTTCCCGCCCGCCGGGCATCGAAGGTGGATCCGGGCCTTGCGCTAAGGGTTGATTGAGTGGGAGCTAGGTGCTGTAACCGGGGAGGAGGGAATGTGAGCTAGGAGTATAAGCAAGGGGCGGGGAGCTCCCAGCTCCCAGCTCATCGCCATGCCGCCACGTTCCACGTGCCGCCTCGCCCAGTGAGCACCGCGGTCCATTCCCGCGGGTCTACCTGCCCTCCCGGCCCCCGCAGCACCGGTTGGGCCGTGAGCGGCACGGCCACCGAGTCTCCCGGCAGGAGTCGCGTGAGCAACAGCGTCACCCAGAACGACTGCTCGGGACAACCCGCCGTGCTGCGATCTCCGACAGCCTGCACCAGCCCGTCATCCAAGGCATCGTCGACCCACTCGTCGGCATGATCGTCCACGTAGGCCCCGCCGGGTCCCGTGCGGATGCCACGATCCAGACAGATACCGGGCTGCAGCGCGGGGTAGAATCGCCGCAACCTGTCGGGCAGATCACGCAGGACGAGCGCATAGGCGTTCCGGCGTTCGACCGCGGTCAGCGGTGCCCCGACCATCGGTCCTGCATCCGGCGCCGGCTGGTCTTCCAGTGAGGCCCGCTCGGCTTCACCCCGGACAGAACAGGACGTCAGGCTCACGGCCATACACATCGCCACGAGCGCAGCTGTCATCCGGGTCCTGAATTCGGTCATTCAGACAATGTATGTCGGAAATCCTTGAGCAGCTCCACAGCGCCGAGGACGGCGAACCGTTCCTCGGCAATTCGACGGAACTTGGCCAACGGGTCTTTCCGGCCCAGGTCGCGGCAGGCCCGGGCGGCCACGGCGGCGCACTCCCCCTCCAGGAGAGCGCTGCCGGACTTCTTCGCGATCGTCATACCTTGCTGCGCCTCGTCCAAGGCCCGTTCAGCCTGTCCCTCGGCCAGGGAAACCAGTCCCCGGATGCGATGGACCTCCCCGATCCCGATTTCGTCACCGGCCTCCCGCGCCAACGCCTCGGCGCGCTCGAGGACGCTCCGGGCCAGCGCCGGGTCTTCCATGTCCAGGTGAAGTTCGGCCTTGCCGGTGAGGACCAGCGAGAGCAGCCACGGATCGTCGCACAACTCCGCGTGTCGCACCGCCTGGGAGGTGGCGTCGGTCGCATCAGACCACAGTTCCAGTTGGCGGAAGTTCATCGCCAGGTTGTGATAGGTTTCCGCGGCCCCGCGGCGATCACCCAGTCGGGTATACGCCACGAGGGCGGTCCGATACATGTTCACGGCTTCATCGGTTTCACCCTGGAGGTGCGCCACGGATGCCAGGTTGTTCGAGGCCCGGGCCAGGACCAACGGGTCTTGAAGCTCCTGTGCCAGGAATAGTACCTCGCCGAAACAACGCCGGGCTTCTACGATGTCTCCCTGCTCGAAGGCGATGGCTCCCAACAGATTGAGGCACCGCATGCGGCCGTCGCGGTCGGCTCGCTCCCGAAACTCTTCCAGCGCGGTCGTGGCATCTGTCCGACCCAACTCGACCTCTCCCAATCGGGTCGCGGCGGTGGCAGCCAACAGGCGGCCTTCCGGCCGGCCGGACAGGATTGTCTCGGCCTGCTGGCGCCATTCGACCGCCTCACGGAACCGTCCTTCCGTGAGGAACTGGCGCAGCTGGGTGAGAGGATCAGAGGATGCCATGATCGATAATCGTGCTCAGTAGGCGATGGCGTAGCGGCTGAATCCCAGGAGGTCGGCCTCGATCTCCTTCAGATCCTTGATTGTCACCGACCCGAGACGCTCGAACACCCCGCC
>JAZFYL010000213.1:0-20724 GCA_036443495.1 Gemmatimonadales bacterium
CCGTGGCTTCCACGGCGTCGTGAAATCGGGCACAGTCCTCGGCGGTGTAGTCGAACCGGTGCTTCGCCTGGAACGTAAATGCCTGGTAGTCCGGGAATCCGGCGTTGCCGGCGATGTCCTGGCGCAGGCGGTACATCCGATCAAACAGGGTCGTCAACGGCTGCTTGACGCCGAGGTAGGCATCGCTCGTCGCCCGAAAGGCGCGCTCTCGTACCTCGCGATCGGGGCTCTTCAAGAATGGCTGCAGTTTCGGCAACGGCAGGTCCTCGCCGTTCCACGCCACCGACAGCCCACCGGTGACTTCTTGGTATTGGCTATTCAGTCCCTCGAGTATGGAAAAGAGCGGGACATTCTCTTCCCGAAAGATGTCGATCTGGATCCGAAACCGCTGGATGGTGGTCGCCAGGCCGTCCCCGGCATGACCGCTTTCAAGCAGGCGCTTAGCGAGCACGACGGTTTGTTCTTCCACCTTCGGTATGATCTTCGTCGAGAATCGCAGATGATCGGCCTGCTTTTGGTCGTCGCCCGTATCGCACGTGTATGCGATCATGGCCAACGAGGCCGCCTCGGTGATCATCGCCTCCAGCCGCGACCATTCCGCCAACCATGCTTCGATGGACTCGGCGTCGATCGGGCGACTGGCGAGCTCGGCATACAGCGGCTCGATATCGGCCCAAGAGGCCTGGGCAAACGCCGCAGCGCTCGCCGGAGATTCCGCAAAAACCGTCACCGTTCTTCCTCGAGTCCTTTGGTCAACTCAGCTTGTGGCGCTGCTCGGCCCGGTGGTACAGAAACGCCACGAACAAGGACACCAATCCCAACAGAAACACCGACGCGACTCGGTAGAGCGCCTCCAGCGCAGATAGATCCCAGAGAACGATCTTCAACAACGCCAGAAAGACCACCACAACCCCGACCACGCGAACGGCGCGTTGTCCGAGGCGGAAGCCGGCGAGAACGACCATGGTGGCGAAGGTCAGCCACCACGCACTCACAGCCAACCCACTTGCTAGCGCCGCATCTGCCGGCGCCAGGCGACTTTGGCCGAAGAATCTGACCAATTCCCGGGACACTCCGACAAACAGCGCAACGCCGCTGCCGACCCACAGCCAGGTGCGAGCCACTTCGGCCTCGACCGAGGGCGGCTTGCGCCAGGCGAGGAGTGCGGCCAGGACCACGGTGATCCACAGCGTCACAGCCCAGCCATCCACGAAGGCAGCCCCGGACGCTGGACGACTATTCGCATCCTGGCCGACGAGGTACAGCACCGCCAGGAGCAACATGCCCGCCGAGATCCATCGCCCGTCGCGACGCGCCAGCGGCCGATCGAGAGCGGCCCAAACGACTGAAAGGCCCAGCAGCCACCTGGTCCTTACCAACCCGTCGAACTGCGTCAGCACTCCCAGCACGACCATACCGGCGCCGGCGGAGGTGAAGTCGATTCGTCGGAGGCGGTACCCCACCCCGAGATAGGGAACAGCAACGATAATGGCGGCCAGCCCACCGCGGTAGGCAAAGTCGTCGGGCAGACTGGTGATCACAGCAACGAACAACAACAACGGGGTGAGGAAGAAGTATCCAGCCTCGCCGGCCGTCCACGCCCCCGCCCCGTCCTTGTCCCCGAAGATACTCGGCACCGACAGCGCCTGGCGCCATATCGGCGCGGCGAGCACGACCCCGCCGAGGGCAAACAGCCAGGCCGGTTCCAGCCGTGGCGCGACGATCGTCAGCAGGGTCCACCCACCAAGGAAAGACAGGAACCGGGTCTCCCACCAGCGATGTCTCAGGGCGGCCAGGAGGCCCAAGGCGCCACCGATCGAGGCATAGCCGAGCACGAGAGCGGGCATGGCAAGCCCGGCCGCCCTGAGGGAAACCAGCCCGAAGTAACCTGCTGCAACCAGTCCCGTGGCCAGTCGCCAGCGCCGCACCCGTGCAGTCACCCATCCGAGCGACCCACCCATCACCGCCAGATAGAGCAGCAATTGGTTGGGACTGACCGGCTGATAGTCCACGAGGAGTGGCGCCACCAGCACGCCTGCGGCTGCGGTGGCCCCGAGGGCCTCGATATCGAGAACCACCGCGACGGCAGCCAACGCCAGCGCTACCAGCGCCAGGCCGGCAAGCCCGACCCCGGGAGAAACGAGTTCGTTCAGGAAGGTGGCGGCCCACATCGCCAGGTAGACGATCGCTGCGCCGGCGCCGATGAGCGCGGCGCCGTAAATCCTGAGGCCCCGCCGCTCCCAACGCCACCCGGCGATCGCCAAGACTCCGCCGGCGATGATGCCGACGATGGTGCGCACCGTGGGCGAGATCCACCCCTCCTCGAAGGCCAGCTTCAGCAGGTAGGCCGCAGCCACGATCAGGGCGGCAACTCCCACGGCCAAGAGACCCTGAAGCCCCAACCACCGTTCGATGGCGGGCATAGACGATCCCCAGCGTCCACTGAGGGTCAGCTCCGGCGCCCGACGAGCCGGTCGTTGCGCGTCAGCTGCCGGCGGTGCATCGGCGGTAGTGACGGAGGGAGATTGCGTTACCTCTGACGGCGCCGCCTCCGGCGTGACGGGCGCGTCCGCGGGAGGAGGGGGGGGCGGGGGCGTCGACTGGGGAGCCTCTTGGCGGGAAGACGGACCCAGCCGTCGCACCAATTCCCGCGCGAGCTGTTCGAGCGTCTGTACTCTACGCTCGAGGTCGTCGAACCGCGGGTCGGTACCCATCGGTCAGCGTGCCTCAGCCGCTTCCGTGGCGGATGCCGGCGGCGCTCCGGCCGGCCGGGGATCCAGCCGAAACGTCCAGAGACTCACCACGCCGACCAGCGCTGCCGCAATCCAGAACGGCGTCCCGTGTCCCAGGCTCTGGAAAGCCATGGTAGCGCCGATCGGTGCCAGGACCCGCGAAAAGCCGGCGTAGGTCTGGGCGGTTCCCATGACGGTACCCACCTCGGACGGCGGAGAAAACTGCGACATCAAGGAGGTTGTCGCGGGAAATAGCAACGCGGTTCCGATCGGCACCAGAGGCATGACGGCGATCAACAACCACAGGTTGGGCACGACCGGATACAGCACGAGCCCCAACGCCAGAGCCATGGCCCCTACCCGCATCGCCCGGTACTCGCCGATCCGGTCCACTACAGGGCCGAGCAAGACCGACCGCATGACGAACGACATCACCCCAATGTACACGAAGAAATAGCCGATCGTCTTGGCGGTGATGGCGAACTCGGCCTCCAGATAGAGCGCCACGACCGAGGTCATCGAGGCGAAGGCCAACATGCCGACGGCGTAAATCCAGATCACCCGCGCGATCGGCTGGGCGGGGTGCCGCAAGACCGAGTAGGCGGTCCGCCAAACCGGCGGCCGCTGCCTGCTCCCGGCATGTTCCTTGGGATCGCGGGACTCCGGCAGCCATCGCCAGGCGAAGATGACGTTGATGAACGCAAGCCCGGCGGCCAGGAACCCGGGCGCGGCCTGGCCCCAGTGTGCGGCGAGCGACCCTAGCGCCGGCCCCAACACCACCCCGGCGGAGGTCGCGGCCGACAACCACCCCAGGGCGCGCGCGCGCTGAGCCGCCGGAATCGTGTCCGCGACGTACGCCTGCGCCACACCGGTCGTGCCACCACCCAATCCCTGAATGATTCGGGACAGAAACAGCAAGCCTACGGTGTTGGCCAGCCCGAATACCAAAAATCCTGCCGACGAGGCTGTGAGGCTGATGAGCAATACGGGCCGCCGCCCGAAGCGATCCGACATCCAGCCCCACACCGGGGCGGCCACCATTTGCGCGACCGCGTGTGACGCGATGATCCACCCGATGAGCATCGGGGTCGCTTTCATGTCGAGCGCATAGAACGGCAGCAACGGCACCACGATCATGAAACCGATCATGTCCACCGCGTTGGCGGCAATCAGAATCGTAAGCCGTCGGAACTGGTCTCGTGAGCTCAAAGCCTCAGTCATGCTCAGATTCCACGGGTACGGCCCTCGCTCCCCATCACGAACACGGCTGCACTGATGCCCATGAGGAACACACCATAGGCCGCCGCCGCCCCGACGTCCGACTGACGCAGGCTGGACAGGATCTCCAGGGAGATCGGCCTGGTCTCGTAGGTGTAGAGAATGATCGAGGTGACGAAATCCCCCAACGCCGTCACGAAGGCCAGGGTGGCGCCGGCAGCGATGGCCGGCCGCAACAGCGGCAGCGTGATCCGGCGAAGAGTACGCCAGTGGCCTGCCCCCAGCGTGGCCGAGGCCTCTTCGAGAGTTGGATCGAGTTGCCGGAACCCGGCGAGGATGGCGCGACCTGTGATCGGCAGATTTCGCACTAGATAGGCCAGCGGGAGAATCCACAACGTGCCGATCAGGAGCACGCGGGCGGTTGCCGGCGAGGAGACGCTGAAAGCCGTCGCCAGGGCGATAGCGAACACGGTTCCGGGAACGGCCCAGGGAACCGCCAGCAGCGCTTCGATCAGCGGACCGGGGCGAGTCTTGCGTCGCACGGCCAGGATGCCGGCAGCGACCGACAGCGTCACGGCCGCCAGCGTGGCAGCGGTGGCCATGCCGATGCTGTTGAGGAGCGGTCGCAGTCGTTCGGGCTCAGAAACCAAGGCGAGGTAATTGCCAACGGTATACGCCGGCGGAATCGCTTCCGTGGTCCACGTTCCAACCGGGACGAACGAAACCAGCAGCAGGGTCAGATGGGGCAGTATGAGGATCACGGCCAAGACCCAGGCGGCCGTGCCGGCCGACAGTCGAGCGATACGGCCTCGGATCGCCCGCGGCTGCGGCGCCACGCCCTTGGCCTGGGCGGTGTGCGTGGCGCCGCCGACATTGCCCCGAAACAGCCACAGCGCCGTGATGGCAAGAAACGCGAGCGAAACCGTCTGAACCATGGCCAACGGGTTGTCCCCATTCAACCGTGTCGAGACGATTTGGGTGGTCATGACACGAAATCCGCCGCCGAAGATGTAGGGAGCACTGAACGACCCGAGGGAGGTCATGAACGTCAGCAAAGCGGCGCCGGTTATCGCGGGCCGGATCATCGGCAGGATCACGCGAAACAGGGTCCGCCGAGGGCCCGCCCCGAGACTGGCCGCCGCCTCCAGCATCGAAGCATCGAGGCGTGAAAGCGCCGCCCGCGTGAAGAGGTAGAAGTAGACGTACATCGAATAGGCGTGGACCAGCAGGATCGCCGCAGCCCCCTCGAGACGCCACGGCGCCTGCTCGAGCCTGAACACCACGCGAACCAGGTGTCCGAGAAAGCCACTCTCGCCATACAGGAACATGAACGCGATCACACCCACCAGCGGTGGCAGCACAGCCGGCAATGCAACGAGACCGGACAGCACCCGACGGCCGGGGAAATCCACCCAACTGAACAAGAAGGCCAAGGGGATTCCCAACCCGCCCGCCAGGATCACGCTGGCGACGGAGATCCACAGACTCCCCCACAGCGCCTCCCAGGTAGTGCCAAGGGCAATGAAGCGCCGGAAGTGATCCAGCGTCCACGCGCCGGGATCCCGCACGCTCTCCAGGAGCACCAGAAATATGGGGTATACCACGAGCCACAGCAGCAACACCGTGAGCACCCAACCCAGCGCTTCGTTTCGGCGGGATCTCATCCCTCCACGCCAGGGAAAAGATGGAGGCCGGCTCGGCCCAGGGTCAGCCCAACCAACTGTCCCTCTGTCGCGGCATGCGGGTCCCCGTCCACTTCGAGCAACTGGCCCTGCGTCGTCCGGACTGTGAACAGCGCCCTCGCCCCGAGGAACCGTCGCTCCTCCACGGTTCCCTGCAGGTCGGCGTCGCCCGGCTCTGCGAACCGCACGGCCTCCGGACGGATCATCAGCGTGGCCGGTCCCACCACGGGCGGGACACCTGCGGGAAGCGGCCAGGGGTTGCCCTCGACAAGCAGGATGGGGTGCTCCACACCCGTTCCGGCCCCCTCGACAACACCGGAAACCCGCGTGGCCCGTCCTACAAAGCCCGCCACAAAGGCGTTCGCCGGTTGGTCATACAGATCATCTGGCATGCCGACTTGCTGGAGCCGTCCTTCCCTCAGCAAGGCGATCCGATCACCCAGGTCGAAGGCCTCCTCTTGTTCGTGGGTTACGAGAACCGTGGTAATGCCCACCCGATGGATCAAGTCACGGAGTTCTCGACGGGTGCGCTCTCGGAGAGAAGGGTCGAGATTGGAGAGCGGTTCATCCAGCAACAGGATGCGCGGTTCCGGCGCCAGCGCTCGAGCCAAGGCGACCCGCTGTTGCTGGCCGCCGGAAAGCTCGCTCACGGCCCGCGATTCGAAGCCGGCCAAGTCCACCAGCGCCAGCGCCTCGGCCACGCGGGCATGCCGTTCGGCCTTGTCCGTTCCCAGGCTCTCGAGGCCGAAAGCCACGTTGGCGCCGACGTCCAGATGGGGGAACAAGGCGTAGTGCTGAAACACCATCCCGAAACGCCGGTTGACCGGCGCGACCGCGGTGACGTCCTGGCCATCCACGATCACCCGGCCCGCATCGGCCTGCTCGAACCCTGCCAACAGGCGCAAGGTGGTCGTCTTCCCGCTGCCGCTGGGCCCCAGCAACGCGAGAATTTCGCCTTGTTCGAGGTATAGGGAAAGCGCGTCGACCGCGACGAATCCCTCGAAGCGCTTGGTCAGGTTATCGAGGGTCAGGTAACCGATCACAGAGTACTCTGGCTCACCGACGCCCCTTGCCCCTGACGTGCTCGTCCCAATACGCCATCCACCCCGGACCCTCTTCCGCCAGGAGGTCCCAATCCATCTCGGCCGGGATCATCGCTCGTTCGACCTCGGTCACCCACTCGGGCACCGAATCGACCGGTAAATTGTTGCGCGCGGGAATCCGGAATACTCCGCGGGCCGCCAACAGCTGTGCCTGTTCGCTGCCGACGAAGTCGATGAAGGCTTTGGCTTCCTCCGGATGCCTGGCCCCGCGCACCAGACCTATGGCGTCCTCGATGACCACGGTTCCACTGGACGGGAACACGTACGCCAAGGGCCGGCCTTTCGAGCGGCTCATTAGAATGTCCGGAAGCCCCCACAGGGTGATCAACCCTTCCCGGCGGGAAAGCTTTTCGTCAAGAATAGCCGGATTCATGGTATAGCTCTTGGTGCTCGCGTCGAGCCGCCGCAGCCAGTCCATACCCCAGGCGGTGTCTCCCGTTTCGCGCAAGCCTCGCTGGATGATGAGCCCCCAGATGGCACGCATCGTCCCGCTGGCCATGGGATCTCGGATCAGAATCTTGTCGGCCCACTTGGGGTCCAGCACTTCATCCCAATCCTTGGGTACCTCGGCAGGTGTCAGAGCCGCGGCGTTGTACGCGATCACCACGGGCATACGGTACGCGGGCCAGTACAGATCGTTCGGCCCGATACCCCAGGGTCCGACGTCGTCTGCCCAACTCGGGCGATAGGGAGCCAACAGACTGTCCCCTACCCCGCGGTCGAAGATTGTCGTAGGCGCCCCGAACCAGACGTCTGCCTGTGGGCTGTTTCGTTCGAACCGGAGCCGGTCGAGAATTTCCTGACTCCCCATATCGAGCCACCGCAGGTCGATGCCGGGGTTGAGCGCTTCGAACGCATCTTCCAGTAACGTGAGTTGGTCCCGGCCGTGAGGGGAATAGACCAGCACCGGTGTCCGGCCGTCTCCACCGCAGCCACCCACCAGCAGCAACCCGAGGAGAGCCACCCGGCGCCCGGTGACCGCAAGCGCCGTCATGACACGCCCTTTCGCTTTGCCAAGGCCAACATGTTCATGAACAGCCGGTAGGCGCCCGGCACACCTGCGGGGAGTTGCCGAAAGAAGCTGATGCCGGTGTAGACATACCGGCCGTCTTCCACATCGGCCACCAGAATGCCTCCCTCGAGCGGACCTTCGCCCGGGTCGTGCATCTCCAGAATCGGGTGGTATCGTGAATCCCAACTGCGCGCGAAATAGAGACCGCGCTCCTGCACCCAGCCTTCCCAATCCTCATCGCTCAGGCGGTTGGGTTGCTGGAGCAGAGGGTCATCAGGATCGAGCACGCGGACCGGTGCCGTTTGGTCCGCCACCCGGTCGTGGGTATTGCGGCCCGGAGTCGACCCGGCGCTGGTCGAGCCGCCCCCGACGAGGGGTCGCCCACCCACCGAAAGGGGGAACGGCGCAAACCCTCCGTCGAAAAACTGATACTGCTGGTACTGCACCAGAAGGAGGCCGCCGGCGCGCACGTAGGCCATGAGCCGGTCGTTGTACCGCACCAGCGCCGAGTCCACCTCATAGGCCCGGCTGCCGACGACGATGGCGTCGAACGTATCCAGTTCTCCATGGGCCAGCGTGGCCTCGTCGATGATCGTCACCGGCAGGCCCATCTCCAGCAACGCCTCCGGGACCCGATCGGCAGCGCCCCGGATATAGCCGAGGCTGGCCAGCGAAGGCACCTCCAGGTCCGCCACCTGAACGCCTGCCACCGCTGCCCGCGTGAATACGCGAGCATGGATGTGCGGGTAGGCGACGGTAACGACGCCGATATTGAACTCCTCACCGTCTTGGGTCCGTGCGACCGCCGCAATGGTGAATTCGCCCGACCCCAGTCCTTCAGGAAGCACCACCGAGAAGGTGTGGACGGCGCCCGCGTTGGCCTCGAGTCGGAAGTCTTGAGGCGTGACGCCAGGCCACCCTCTGGGGACCTGCAATCGCACCTCGCCGGTCAGCGCGGTGGTGGTATTGTTGCTGAGGGTAACCGTCAATCGACTCGGCTCGCCCCCGACCCGGAGGACCGTGTACCGGGGCTCGAGCAGGACATCGACCCGCGGCAGCACCATGACCGGGTCCCGGACTTCGCCCCGCGCCTGGTCGCGAACCCGGAACGAAGCCTCTCGGTGGTAGGACACCTCACCTCGTTCCAGCATCAGGGTGAAAGAGCCGCGCACAGGCCAGGGCTCGAAGGGCAACCCCAGTACGCTGAACAGGCCACGGCCGCTGACCCCCGCCGGAGCGGTCCAGCGGTACATCGCCCCGGCGCGGGGTGCCTCGAGGAAATAGGGGTCGATAGCCAACCGATCGGTCAGAATCCCCACGGACAGAGAATCGACTCGATGAGGATCGACCACCCCACCACCGGTAGGCGCCGGATTGCCGATCAGGCCCCCAATCCGTTGCTGGGGCCACATCGCCACTCCCAACGGGCGCTGCGTCGTGTTCCAGCTCAGCAACAGCAGCGTCAGGGTATCTCCGGGGGTGCTGTGCCGCCGGTCCGCCACTACGTCGATCATGACCCCACGCGCGATCCGCAACGCCTGGGCGAGGTGTTCGCTTTGGTCGTGCAGGGGTGGCGGTACCAGGAAGCCTCCCTCGTCCTGCCCGGTAGCGCTGACTGCACCCATCAACGCATCGAGGTGGCCCCAGGCTTCCTCGAGGGCATCGGCCAGGGCCGCAAGCGAGTCCGGACGGGGCAACTGTTTGGCGGCCTCGACAGAGGACCGGTACCGAGTGGCCAACGCGGGCAGGTTCTCGTCGACACCGGAAGAAGAAGCGGCGCTCAGTAAATCGGTGTCCACTCCCCGGAACAAGTCATCCCGCTCCGGGTCTCCTGCGGACCCTCCCTCCACGAGCTCGAGTCGGACTGTGTAGGGTCCCATGAGTTGCAGCCGGCCCATGTCCTGCGATCGGTGCTGGCTGCGGCTGCGCATGGCGATCTGTGAATAGGATTGCCCGACCACCGGATCGAGGTCTCCCGCGGGGATGAGGAGCGTCGCCAGCCGCGGAGTGAACCGGGCGCTTCGATAGAGCTTGGTCGGAGCCCACGGCGGCAGGCCTTCCTCAATGAGCAGTTCGGGGAACACTTCCGGGTTGCCGGAGACTCGGAATGCCTCGTGCGCGGCCCACCCGGCCGCCTGGTGCTGACCGTGGCCGTCCCGATCGGTGCCGGAAAAGACCGACACTACGACTTGGGGCTGGAACCGCCGGATGATACGGACCACATCCTTGAGGACTGAATCCCGAGGCCAGTGCCGCCACGTGTCGTCGAGCGTCTTGGAATACCCGAAGTCATAGGCCCGGGTGAAGAACTGGCGAGCGCCGTCGATCCGCCGCGCGGCCAGAAGTTCCTCCGTCCGAATCAATCCCAGCGCCTCCCCCAGCTCCGGCCCGATCAGGTTCTGGCCTCCTTCGCCCCGATTCAGAGACAGATACGCTGCCTCCGCCCCCAACTTCCTCACGGCAAGCGTCAGCAGTGCGGTATCTTCATCATCCGGGTGGGCACCGATGATGAGCAGCCGCTTGTTCTGCCCCAGCGGCCGGAGGGCTTCCTCGAGGGCGGCCATGCCGCCAGTGCTGGGAGGACTCAATTGAGCCGTAAGCAGGCCCGGCGTAGCAGCCGCCATCACTATCACGCCGGCGAGCGTTCGACTGAACGAAAGTTCCCTAGGCATCAGTCGAGTCCTCCGCTGAGGCATCCGGCGAAACCATCGCACGCAGAGCAGGGAAAGTGTAGATCCCGGTATCGTGGCCGTCGCTCCACGAAATGCGTATTCCGTATCCGCCCACGAGGCCGACGGCTTCCGGCACAATGTCCTTGGATACCTGTTGGGGATCGAGCAAGGGGGCCCCGGTCATCTCTTCATGACAAGCGGCACAGGGACACGCCAGGCGGAGTTCCCTCGCCGGCAGGCGCGTCACCGGCCCATCCTGGACCCAGGTAATCAGCAATCCGTCATCCCGACGGCGAATGGCATGCGGCATGATCATTGGCAAACTCGTCCTCGGGCGTACACCTGGGTGATACCCAGGGTGTCCGTGTATTATTAGGCCTTGTTTCGAAACACGCGGCCCACTGAACCGGTATCATCAGGTATCACAATGTCTTCCGACAATCATAACCCATTCGGCAGCCGGGGCACCCTGGCCCTCGGCGGCCAACAGGCCACAATCTATCGCTTGCCGGAGCTCGACCGTCAAGGAATCACTGCGCTCGACCGGCTGCCTTTCTCCATACGAGTCTTGCTCGAGAATGCTCTCCGCCACTGCGGCCACGGGGCGGTGACGGACGACCATGTCCAGGCCCTGGGCAACTGGACCGGTTCGACGCCAGCCGGATCGGCGGAGATCCCGTTCATGCCCGCCCGCGTGGTCTTGCAGGACTTCACCGGGGTCCCCGCGGTCGTCGACCTGGCGGCCATGCGGGATGCCATGGCGCGGGCGGGAGGCGATCCACGAACCATCAACCCCGGAGTCCCGTGCGACCTGGTCATCGACCACTCCGTTCAAGTCGACTACTACGGCACCGACCAGGCGTTCCGGCAGAACGTCGAGCTCGAGTTCCAGCGCAACCGGGAACGATACCAGCTGCTCAAATTCGCCCAGCAGACGTTCGACAACTTCCGGGTGGTACCTCCGGGAACAGGAATCGTCCACCAGGTCAACCTGGAGTACCTGGCGTCGACCGTTCAACTTCGAGAGATGCACGGCACCCTGACCGCCTATCCCGACACGCTCGTCGGCACGGACTCTCATACGACCATGATCAACGGACTCGGCGTCATGGGTTGGGGCGTCGGCGGTATCGAAGCCGAAGCGGTGATGCTGGGTCAGCCGTATTTCATGCTGATCCCACAGGTGGTAGGTATGAAGCTCGTGGGTGAGTTGCCGCTCGGTACGACGGCGACCGATTTGGTGCTTCGGGTCACGGAGATACTCCGTGAGCATGGGGTCGTGGAGAAATTCGTCGAGTTCTTCGGGCCCGGCCTGTCGCATCTCTCCCTGGCCGATCGGGCGACCATCGCCAACATGTCGCCGGAGTATGGGGCCACCATGGGCTTCTTCCCCGTCGACCACGAGACCATACGCTACCTGGAGCGCACGGGCCGCCCCGCCGAAGTGGTGGATCGCGTAGAGCGCTACTGCAAGGAACAGGGATTGTTCCGTACCGCGGAAACACCCGACCCGGAGTTTTCCGCGATCCTCGAACTGGACCTCTCGACCCTCGAGCCGAGTCTGGCCGGCCCGCGGCGGCCACAGGATCGGGTGGCTATGGCCGGCCTGCCCCGGGATTTCGATGTCAACCTGCGGGACCTGATGTGGACGGACGCACCACAGGAACGCCATGATCAGGCCCGGGAGAGTCATGAGCGCTGGCTCGACGAAGGCGGAGGGCAGCCCCAGGGTACGGCAGTGGCGCCACCCCCGGCGGTCGCGGTCGAACTCGATGGGGTGGCTCACGAGCTGGACGACGGGGCCGTGGTCATCGCTGCGATCACGAGCTGCACCAACACCTCCAACCCGTCCGTGATGATCGGGGCCGGCCTGGTCGCCAAGAAGGCCATCGAGAAGGGACTGTCGACCAAGCCGTGGGTCAAGACGAGCCTGGCTCCCGGGTCGCGGGTAGTGACCGAGTACCTTCGAGGATCCGGACTGCTGACGTACCTGGATCAATTGAACTTTCAGGTCGTGGGGTACGGCTGCACGACCTGTATCGGCAACAGTGGCCCCCTGCCTCCTCCCATTGCTCACGCTTGCGAACACCACCATCTCGTGACGGCCGCCGTGCTCAGCGGCAACCGCAACTTCGAAGCACGGATCCACCCGCTGGTGCGGGCCAGCTACCTCGCCTCGCCCATGCTCGTGGTGGCATACGCCCTAGCCGGCACCGTACGTATCGACCTCACCAGCGATCCGCTGGGGCACGACACCGATGGCAACCCGGTCTACCTCCGAGACCTCTGGCCCGCGCCGGAGGAGATTACGGCCACCATGGCTGCCTCGCTCAAGCCGGCACTGTTCAAACAACAGTACAGCACCGTGTTCGAAGGCGATGAGGAGTGGAAGGCCCTCGCGGTACCCGAGGGCGACCGGTTCGGGTGGCAGCCCGACTCGACCTACATCCGCGAGCCGCCCTTCTTCCAGGGGCTGCCGGCCACCCCACCACCGCTCAGTGATATCATCGACGCGCGGGCCTTGGTGGTGCTGGGTAACACGGTTACCACCGACCATATCTCGCCGGCGGGGGCCATCCCCAAGAACGGGCCCGCCGCGGCCTATCTGAGGGAGCACGGCGTCGAGAGGGTCGATTGGAACACCTTTGGCTCCAGACGTGGGAATCACGAGGTGATGATGCGCGGCACGTTCGGCAACGTACGCATCAAGAACCTCTTGACCCCCGAGAAGGAGGGCAACTGGACGGTCCACTTCCCCTCGGGAGACATCCTCTCGATCTATGACGCGGCCATGCGTTACCAGGGGGAAGACACCCCGCTGATCGTCCTGGGCGGTACCGAATACGGCACCGGCTCGAGTCGTGACTGGGCGGCGAAGGGAACCCTCCTGCTCGGTGTGCGCGCCGTTCTGACCGAGAGCTTCGAGCGCATTCACCGGAGCAACCTGGTCGGCATGGGGGTGCTGCCGCTCAATTTCGTCGAGGGTGAGAATCGAGAATCTCTGGGTCTCCTGGGAGACGAAGTGTTCGGTATCACGGGAATCTCCCAGGGCCTCGAACCGGGCGGACGGGTTACCGTTACCGCCAGCTACCCCGATCGAGAGGATCGGACCTTCCAGGCCGTCGTGCGTCTCAATTCGGAGGTAGAACTCGACTACTATCGGAACGGTGGAATCCTGCAGCGGGTTCTGCGTCAGTTCACCTGACGGAGCGACAGGTAGGAAAACAAAAAGGCCCTCCCCAAGGGGGAGGGCCTTTTTGTGTCCATGGCGGGCCGCTCAGGCCACCAGATCCTTGAGGTGGTCTCCGGTTTCGCCTTCGCGGAGCCGCAACAGGGCTCGGTCGCGGAGCTGTCGAATCCGTTCCCGTGTCACGCCCATCATGCGGCCGATTTCCTCGAGCGTGCGGCTGTTGCCGTCCTCGAGTCCGAAATACAATCGAAGCACCTTGGCGTCTCGGGGCGGCAGCGTAGCCAGCGCCCGGTCGATGCCTTCGGTCCGGCTGTTCAGCAGCGTGGAGGCATCCGTCCCCTCCTGGTCCGCCGAAGAAAACCGTTCGATCCGCTCATGCCCGTCTCCGTCACGCGTCGGGTGGTCGAGCCGCACCGCCTCCGAATTCAGGGCGCTCAGGCTTCGCACCGCTTCGATGGTCAGGCCGGTAGCCAGGGCCAGTTCTTCGGTGGTCGGCATGCGTCCCAGCTTCTCTTTCAGCAGGGTAGTCGTGCGGCCCAGCCGGCTCAGATCCGCCGTCCGGTTGAGCGGCACACGCACCGGCCGCCCGTGCCGCGCGATGGCCGCCTGAACCGCCTGACGGATCCACCACACCGCGTAGGAAATGAACTTCACACCACGGTCCGGATCGAACTTCCGGGCCGCGGTCATCAGACCAAGATTGCCTTCCCCGATGAGGTCAACCAGTGGGACCCCCCGGTTCTGGAACTTCTTGGCCACAGAAACCACAAATCGAACATTGTGACGAGCCAGTTGCTCTTGCGCTTCGACGTCGCCCCGGAAGGCCAAGCGGGCCAGCGCCATCTCCTCTTGTCTGTTGAGGAGGGCGACCCTGCTAATTTCGTCGAGGTAGAGATCCAGACTCTCACGACCTTCGTCCACTGCTCGCGCGATCTGCGCCGGCCGAACGGCACGACGCTTCGGGCGCGGTGTCGTCGCTGTCACAGTGTATGTCTCCTTCGGGTAAAACCCGACTCTCTATAGTGATCTTCCCGCCAAGCGAGAAGGGCAAAACCAATCGTGCAATGTAACACCTAAATGCCCATAATTCAATACCTTAGTAACCTATTCGGCCTGCGATACTTGCCCCTCCGACCCCCCCAACACGTTCTCTACAGCCCCTACGAGAGGATGCACGACAACGTTGAATGGTGGCATCGTTTTTGTTGCAAGTTGCAACGTACACCACCTCTCACAGCCCCACCGCACCTGGGAGATGCCCCGGCCGGCGCGCCGTGCACAGATCGAGTGTCGGACCCGACCGGCCACCAAGGGGTGAGAGAACTTGAGGAGGGACTCTCGGGCGTGGCCGGCCAGCCAAGACCGGCCACTACCACGAGAACGCTGAAGAGGCAGAAAAAGTTCGCCGCGGACCGAGCGCGACTACCCAGGCATGACCATCGGTTCTTCGGTGAGTTCCGCTTGCGCGTCGTCTCCCTTGGCCACCATCACCGCCGTTTCTCCCTTCGCGCCGGTCCACTTCACCATGCCGAACGGAACCCCCTCCACGATCCAGGCGTCGCCCTGGTTGGAGCCCGTCGTCAAGCGGTAGTGCACCGCCCGAAAGGTCCCCGCCGGAACCGTGATGGACTCCTCACCGACCCGTTCCGCATTCTCGCACGCTGCCCCGAACTGCGAGGCGGGGTCGCTGCCCATCTGACTCTGCATGCGCTCCATCATCGCCCCGGAGAACTTCATGGCGGGTTGGTCCCCTGCCTTGACTATAATTTCCTCGACCGTCTTCTCGGCCATGGCGTGATAGAATCCGCCTTCCGCCAGCATCTTGAGGATCATCGCTTGCCCGCCGCTGGAGAAGCTCATTTCGTACCAGGTCAGTTCGCGGCCGTTTCGGTTTTCGGTCCCGACCACGGCCATGCGCGATCGCCCAGACGCACTTGGCCCGGTAAATTCATACTCGACCCACGAGCCTACCGGGGGGGCGCTCAGTAGTTGTTCGCAGGCGTTCTGTCCCACGGAGGGAGTAACGGCCCCCAACGTGAGGGCTATGGTACCGATCAAGACACGCATACAGACCGCTCCTTCCTAGAGGGACTTTATCTCGCTGACGAGAGCCGACAACGACACCTTGGCGTCGCCAAACAGCATCGAAGTCTTCGGATGATAAAACAACTCGTTCTGAATCCCGGCAAAGCCGGGGTTCATGCTGCGTTTCATCACGATCGTGCTTTGGGCGTTCTCGACGTTGAGTATAGGCATGCCATATATCGGGCTCGACGGATCGTTGTGCGCCGCCGGATTCACCACATCGTTGGCGCCGATCACCAACGCAACGTCGGCCCGCTCGAACTGGGGATTGATGTCGTCCATATCCACCAGTTTGTCGTACGGGACGTTCGATTCAGCGAGCAAGACGTTCATGTGCCCCGGCATCCGCCCCGCCACCGGGTGAATGGCGTACTTGACCTCGCCACCGTTCTTTTCGATCAGGTCGGCCAATTCGCGCGCCACATGCTGAGCCTGGGCAACGGCCAAGCCATAACCCGGCACGATGATGACCAGGCGGGCGTACGCCAACCGCAGGGCCGCATCCTCCACACTCACCTCGTTGACGGTGAGCCCCTCTGCACTCTTGCTCGATCCGCCGGCGGCGGCGTCGCCCCCGAAGGCCCCGAACAGGACGTTTGCCAGGGAGCGGTTCATGGCCTTGCACATGATCTTGGTCAGGATCAGTCCCGACGATCCCACCAAGGCCCCAGCGACGATCAGCACCTGGTTGTCGATGACGAACCCGGTCATCGCCGCCGCAATACCGGAGTAGGAATTCAACAGGGCGATCACCACCGGCATGTCGGCGCCGCCAATGGGAATGACCAGCAGGACGCCGAGCAGCAGCGAGAGCCCTGCCATGCCGTAGTACAGCTCGACCTGCTGTCCCGGCGTCACGACCTGGTAGACCCCGAGCGTCACGATGGCGAGAAACACGGCCGCGTTGAAAACCTTCTGGAGTGGGAAGGTGACCGGCTTCCCGGTCATCAACTCCTGTAGCTTCAGGAAGGCGATGAAGCTGCCCGTCAGCGTGACGGAGCCGATGAGCGTGCCCAATTGAATAGTGATGTTGGTTTCGAGGGAGAGTGGCACCCCGAGCGCTTCGGCCTTGAGAAATTCTGCGCCGCCGACCAGAAGGGATGCACCGCCACCAAAACCATTCAACAGCGCGACCATCTGTGGCATGGAAGTCATCTTGATCGACCGCGCCATCCAGAATCCCAGGGAGCCGCCGACCACTACGCCGCCGATGATGACCTGGTACGTCACGATGTCCTGGTTGAGCAAGGTGACGATGATGGCGATGAGCATGCCGAGGCCGGACAGCATATTGCCGTTTCTGGCCGTGTCGGGACCCTGCAGTTTCTTGATCCCGATGATGAACAGCGCCGCCGAAACCAAGTAAATCAGTGGGGCAAGACCGGCCGGAATCATTTAGCCTCCGGATCTTTGCGGAACATCTGGAGCATCCGGTCCGTGACGACATACCCACCCACGACGTTGATCATGGCAAGCACCACTGCTCCGAAGCCGATCGCCTGGGAGATCCACCCGAAATCACCGCCCGCGATGATCAACGCACCGACGATGGTGATGCCGCTGATGGCGTTCGATCCGGACATCAAGGGCGTGTGTAGGGTTGGCGGCACTCGCTGAATCAATTCAAAGCCCAAAAACGTCGCCAGGGTAAAGACGACGATGCCGAGGACGATACCTTCGGTCATGCGGTCCTCCCGTAGCGGACCTGGCCGTTGGCAACAACGCACATTGGTCCGGTGATGGGATCGTCGAGATCGATTCTCAGCGACCCCTCCGGGGCCAGGTACTCGACGAGCGTCGTGAGGTTCTTGCTGTACATCTGGCTGGCATGCAGGGGGGTGGTAGCGGGGAGGTTGCGGGGGCCGATGATGGACACGCCGTGGGCGATCACCGTCTCGCCGGCCTGCGTCAGCTCACAATTCCCCCCGCTCTCCGAAGCCAGGTCGACGATGACCGAACCGGGCCGCATGGATTCCACCATGGCCGCCGTAATCAGCACGGGAGCCCGCTTCCCTGGGATCTGTGCCGTCGTAATGACCACATCCATTGCCTGGATATGTCCGCCGATCGCCTCGAGAACTTTCTGTTGTTGCTCCTCGGCCAGTTCCTTGGCGTAGCCACCAGCGCCCTCTCCCTCACTCACCGCTTCGGCTTCGACGAACGACGCACCCAGGCTTTCTACCTGCTCCTTCACGACCGATCGCACGTCGAACGCCGACACGATCCCCCCCAGACGGCGGGCGGTCGCGATCGCCTGCAAGCCGGCGACGCCGGCGCCTATGACGAAGACCTTGGCAGGCGCCAACGTTCCGGCCGCCGTAGTGAGCATCGGCAACAACTTCCCCAACGCCGACGCGGCGACGAGCACCGCCTTGTAGCCGGCCACCGTGGCCTGGGACGACAACGCGTCCATGGACTGGGCTTTGGTCGTCCGGGGCACGAGCTCCATCGCAAGCGCCGTCACGTTGCGGCTGGCAAGCTGTGTGAACAATTCTTCACTCGTCGCGGGCTGCAGCAGTCCAACCAGAACACTTCCCTCGCGCAGGTTGGCGATGGTCTCTGGCCCGGGCGGCTGTACGGTCAGCACTACGTCGGCTGAGGAAACCGTCCCAGCCGTATCGGGAGCCACCGGAACTCCCGCTGCTGCATACAGATCGTCGGGGAAACCGGCAGACTCGCCCGCGCCGGCCTCAACGACGACTTCCATGCCCCCTTTCGTGAGTCGAGCCGCGGCGTCCGGCACCAAAGCCACACGACGCTCACCCGGAACCCTCTCTCGTGGAATGCCGATCTTCATTAAGTATCTCTCTGAGATTAACGGATGTGACAATCTACCTATTTGGAGTATGAAGGGGAGTCATCGATAGGCATGAGCATTCCTATCATTCCCCCAAGTCCGCCGGTCTTTGCCCGGACCTGTTCCTCGAGCTGTCGCCGCACTTCCACAAGACGGCTACGCCAGTCGGCGACGGTGCCCTCGATGGCCGTGTGGGCCAAGCCGGTGCGGGCAACGGCGGTATCGATAACGGCCTCGCTCAGGCGGTCGACCTCCGCCCGGGCGCGTTGTCGTGCGAGCCGCACGGCGTCTCCCGCCAAGGCTTCCACTCGGCTGGCGATAGCGTCGTCCACATTGGACCGCACACGGAACGCCTGCAATCCATCTGCGGTGCCCTCCAACTCGGCCGTGATGCGCAGGTCGCTCAGACCAGTCAGTACTTCCATCATGATTCGCTGCTCCAAGGGAAGCGGCGCATCGGGCGTGTCCCCCTCCCCTGCCCCTCCCCCCCGGATCCAGCGTACTGCTGGAGCCTCGATGGTCCATGATGCAGAAAACCGGTCCCCCTCGATGGCGGCATGCAACTGGTTCACCGCCAGCCCGAGGTCGGCAGTCAAAGGCAGCCCCGGGATCGCGATCGCAGGTAAGGCGGTATTCCGACTGATGACGTGCAAGGAGTCCCGGGCAACCGCCTGAGTGTGGTCCATCACCGCGTCCAGTCCAAGATCGACGAATCCGCTCGTCGTTCGCTCGAAGTGGATCTCGGCCGGAAGCCCTACCAGAGCGGGAGCGGAGGTCAGATTGGCGAGACGCAAAACGTGCCGGTGATCTTGCCCAGTTTCCGAATCCGCTTCGCTCAGCCGACCGGCTTCAAGCAGAAAGGTTGGCGTGTGACCTTTCTTGGGAAACCGAACGGTATTACCCGCCGCGCGTACGCGATGGGGTCCCAGCGTCGCCCGGGGCTGCAATCCGGGCGGCATGTAGCTGCGTACCAGTTCCACCCAATAGAGTGCCCGTTCGAGATAGCTCAGGCTCACATGGCCGAACAGCATACCGCCAATGTCGGGCCCCTCGAACCCCGGCAAGCCCACGGCCGCCTGGACCCGACGATAATCCTCACTACGCGCACGGTCCAACTCCGCGAGGCCGGCGTCGAGCAGGTTGAGACTCGACTCGGCCTGATGCTCGAATTCCACCAGGCGTTCTTCGACACCATCCAGGCGTCCCTTGAAGGCACCAGCATCGTTGACCAACTGACGTGTCCCGCCAAATCCCAACTGGGCCGGATCGGCTTCCGCGATTCTGGTGGTCAGTTCGCGACCCTCGTCCACCAAACCCTCGAGGTCCAACAGCGCCAGATCGTTGAGGAAACTCACCCGAGTCGAATCGGCCCGCGCGGCCAGGCTCCGAGCCGCGCCCACGGAAACCAATTCATCGGGGTTGAGCACCAGCTCCCGGATTGAATCGGCCGCGGAAAAGCCCAGGAAGGGTTGATCGAGCCGTGCGCGCCATGGCGCCAGCGTATTCGCGGTGCGAGACAGGATACCACCGCCAGGAACCGGGACAGCTGGAGTCTCCCGATCCGTGGCGATCGCCACCTGGTCCAGGACCAACTCCCGGATGACCAGTTTCTTTTCGAGCAGCGGCTCTGGGTCCAACGAAATCTCGATTCGACCCACTTCTAGCAGGTTGCGATCGACATCAAATGGATCCGCAATGACCAGGCCCCCAAGTTCCACCGCGGCCCGGCATTCGTGGATCCGCAGCCACTCCACCTCGACCTGCGTGCCCAGAAATTGCGTCCCAAACTCTTCCAGGGATACCCGGGCCACCGTGTCGGCCATCAGAGCCCAGGCCAGCCCCAGGAGGGCCAGGAACCCTGCCAGGGGGCCGAGGGCCCGCCACCGGATGTAGCTCCGCTGCGACATCATCATTCGGGCCTGAAGAGGCGGTATACCCCGATGAGCCGTGAAGTGGCTATCGTCTTATACCACTTGGAGTTACGAACCTTGGCCCCGATCGTGGCCCGGTAGCGAGCGACCCCGAACCGGGCGGCGAAGTAGATTGGAACGGAGAGAATCAGCCATCCCACGACGCTGCCGAGGACGATGGTGTTGTTGAAGTTCGAGAATGGAAGCACGGGGACATTGTAGAGCGTAATCCACAGTCGCTCCAGGCTGGGCGTTCCCAGCAACCAAGCCCCGAGACGACCGAAAACAGGGTCCAGCAGGAAGCCGAGCGGGGTAAAGACGAG
>JAZFYL010000214.1:0-2619 GCA_036443495.1 Gemmatimonadales bacterium
GGACGGCATCACCACGCTGAAGGAACTGCGCCGCCGGGGCGTCGACGTACCGGTGATCATGATGAGCGGGAAGGCGAACATCGCCGACGCCGTGCGCGCCACCAAACTCGGTGCGTTTCAGTTTCTCGAAAAGCCGCTGGGTCCTGAGAGCGTGCTGGTTACGATCGAAGGGGCCATCGAGTTGTATCTCGCGCGGGCGGAGAATCGCGCGCTACGGGAAGCTGTGACGCCACGGACGGAATTGGTCGGCGACAGCAGAGGTTTGCAGGCGGTCCGGGAGCTGATCGCCCAAGTGGGCCCCACCGACACGCGGGTGTTGATCACCGGCGAGTCGGGCACCGGGAAGGAATTGGTCGCTGCCGCCATCCACCACGCCAGCCCGCGCCAGACCGGGCCATTCGTAACGGTCAACTGCGCGGCCATCCCTCGCGATCTCGTCGAATCGGAGATGTTCGGACACGAGCGTGGCGCGTTTACCGGCGCGACCGACCGGCGACTAGGCCGGTTCGAACTGGCGAACGGGGGCACCTTGTTCCTCGACGAAGTCGGTGATCTCAGTCTCGAAGCCCAAGCCAAGTTGCTCCGCACCCTGGAGACGAACGAAGTGGAGCGGGTCGGCGGCGAGTCCACGGTCACGGTCGATGTAAGAATCATTGCCGCGACCAATCACGACCTGACCCATGCTGTCTCAGAGGGCGTGTTTCGGCAGGACTTATTCTTCCGCCTTCACGTGTTCCCAGTGCACGTTCCCACCTTACGCGAGCGGATCGAGGACCTTCCGGCCCTGGTGGAACACCTGGCAACCCGGATTCGTCCCCGGAAGCCTCCGCGGTTCACCCAGGATGCATTGGAGTTGATGATGACGTACGCCTGGCCAGGCAACGTGCGCGAGTTGGCCAACATCATCGAACGACTCACCATCCTTGGCGGACCCGATATCGATGCCACCCGGGTCCAACAAGTCCTGCCCTTGACGTCGGTCGTGGCGGACGGGGGCGATTCGGTACCGACTCCGCTCCTGTCTCGCTCTCTCACCGACGCATTGGACGACTATGAACGTTCCCTGATCGTCGGCGCGATTACCAAGGCGACCGGTAACGTGGCCGAGGCGGCACGCATCCTTCAGACCGATCGCGGCAATCTCTACCGCCGGCTCAAACGCCTTGGCATAACGGCAAGCTCCGTTGCCCATTCCGACTGAGTCTCTCGTGCCGCCCCAATCCACCGGCTCGACGTTGCTCACGCTCGGGGTGATTCTCACCCTGACCCTGTCGGTCGCACCTGCGCTCCGGGCCCAGGATAGTGTGATCGTGATCGACCCCGACGCCCCGGCAGTAACGCAGACAGCGGGCCGGACGCTGCCGCCCGACATACTGAACGAAGCGGTAAGCCGGTACAACGACACCACGACCCTCCGGTTCACCAGCGACATCGCCATACCGACCGGGGCCGTGCTGAGGAGCCCCCTGGCACTGTTTCGTGGGACGCTCAGCGTCGGCGGTACCGTCGAAGGGTCGATCACCATAGTCAACGGTGACGTCGTCATCCGACCGGGGGGCCAGGTGTCGGGCGATATCCTCGTCGTCGGAGGCAACCTGATCGTCCAACCGGGCGGCCTCCATCGGGGGGCCGGCCGCGCCTACGCGGAAATCGCCGAGGTGTACCGCGACAGTGACGGCCTACTCCGCGTGCGCGAGGAACGAACCCCCCTGGCGGAGCTGGCCGCCGAGAAGAGTTTCCAGGTGGGCGATGTCAAGACCACGCTGAGGCTGTCTCTGGGCGGGACGTACAACAGGGTCGAAGGCCTTCCCATCTATTTCGCGCCGATCTTCCAGTGGCGACCTTCGGACCGCGATACCCTGTCACTCGAAATCCGGGGCATCCTGCGCACGGCGCCCGACCAATCGGATCTTCGCAAGAACCTGGGCTACTACGTCGACCTCGGCTGGCGGTCGGGAGGTGGTCCCGGGTGGGCGGTCGACGTGGTTGGCCGGAGCGAAATCGTGGGGATCGAGCAGCAACCTCTTACCCGGTCCGAGAACGGCTGGTCGGCCTTCATCCTGCAGCGTGATTACCGGGACTGGTATCAGGTCGAGGGCATCGGGACCACCTTGGGATTCTCGCTGGCGCGGCACGTGAGAATCCGGCTGGCGGTGCGTGGTCAGGATGAACGTTCGGTGCGGGCCAGCGACCCCTGGTCGCTACTGCGAAACTCGGACCGGTGGCGTCCCAACCCGCTCATCGACGACGGCCGCTACTTCAGCGGAACGATTGGGCTTACGCTCGACTCACGGAACAGCGCCTCGTTCCCGTCTTCCGGTTGGTTCGTCCAGACATGGTACCAACAAGATTGGAGTGATGACGTCGCCCCGCTGTTGCTCCCGATTTCGATTCGGCGGCCCATCCCGACAGGCCAAACATATAACTTCGGGCGCATTTCCCTCGACGCCCGCCGGTACATGCGAATCAGTCCGGCGGTGCGGGTAGCTACCCGGCTGTTCGCCGAGGGGTGGGTTGGCGGCGACGATCTCCCGGTACAACGGCGGTACTCGCTCGGCGGCACCGACCTCCTTCCCGGCTACCGCTTCCGCCAGGTCACCTGCGCACCTCCGGGGTTCG